>JAPLGL010000153.1 GCA_026390155.1 Caldisericota bacterium | reverse complement strand
GCACGGAGGCGTCGCTGCCCTGGTCGGCGCACGCCGCCTGCAGCAGCTGGAAGCGCTCAAGGGCGCACGCTACACGCCAGAGGAACTCAAGAAGCGCGTCGAGGAGCTGGGGATGACCCCTGCGGAGGGTGGCACCGAGGGTGGGACGCTCTACCCCGAGAACCAGTCTGCCGACGAGACCCTCGCCGGACTCATCTGCAGGGAGTCCCTGCGCAGTGGCATCGCCAGTACCGAAACAGCATTCGTGGCAGTCCGCACCGAGGCGGGCAAGTCAGTCGAACGGACGATCATCGTGGCCAACGCGACTCCTGAAGGATGGGAGGATGCACATCCGGTCATGTTGATGGCAGCCCCCATGATGGTGAGCCGGCAGGTAGCTTTGGTGCCGGAGATGGCATTCTATGAGGAGGACGTGTGCTGCAGGGATTCGGGGCCCGCGTATGCCTTGCCTCGTGCAAGCAAGGCTCCTCCCACGCTGCAGGCCATCGGTGCGCGCCAGCCTCGTGCCTCCAATGTCACGTTGTTCGACGGCGTACCGACTGCCGGTGTCGGCCGTATCTTGCTGGCCGAACGCACCATTGGCCTCAAGGGAGCAAAGGGTCTGCCGGCGTCCCGTCTGCTCAGCCTGATCGCAGCAGGAGATGCAGGGGCATTCCCCGAGGGTGCCGAGCTCCTGCTGTTTGTCGGCGACATGGCGCGCGCCCGTGCGCGTGTCCGCCTGTCTGACCTGCTCGGCGGAGCGACGCGTCCCCTCAACATCACCTGCACTGATGGCCAGGTCCTGCGCCTGGTCCTGCTGGTCCCCAGCACGGGTACGCAGGCGATCGGTCACCTCAAGGTCACGGTAGGTATCGCCTAGCGGCGCATCAGATTCGCAGTTAGTTCAAGCCCCGGCTTGCGCCGGGGCTTCTTTTCCGTCGTTCTCATGCCCTTCTTCGTCATTCCCGCGCAGGCGGGAATCTAGCCCTTCTGTTGAAGCACACAGCCCCAGCTTAACAGTCTCAAAGAGATCGGAACCGTCCCGAGAGTGTTACAGTACGTATGTCATTCCCGCGGACCAAGGTGATAGTCTCTCTACCGGGAGGGCAATACGCGAGGGTACTGCACCAGCGACAGAGAAATCGTCGCATCCCTCTCTATGAAGAAACGACCCCAGTCATCAGTTTGAAGTCCGTTCCTCCATCGCGCAACAGTCAGCCCCATGCACGAGCACGTACCGACTCGTCAAACGAGTCTACCTGGGCAGGAGGGCTGTGCTATCGCGGCAACCGGTACCTGATCGTAAGCGTCGCTCCATTCCCTTTCGGTGGTTCCGCGATGATGACATCACCGCTTTGCATGGCTTGTCTCATCACGCTGCAACAAACTGGCATGGCATGATTCCTGCCTGGGTATCCCCCGACTCTGCGGTGCAGGTCGCCAGACGTCACATCGACGTTGTCGCCTCGAAACGAAGAGAGAATGCTGTAGAGTGCGCTTCGGAAGTCCTCTGAATTCGGCATGTGTTCCTCCAGTGACTGATATCACGACGATCATCATGCTAGCCATCGCGGCTTCGTCGTCAACCACGAGTGGGACCGATACCAAGGAGTCCTGCGCAACACTGCTCCCCCTTTAGCCGTACTTGAGCGGATCTAGGCTCGTGGCGATGGCCCCGACACGTTTGGCGTGATTGCTCATCCAACCGGGGCAGGCCATCAGCACGCCATGTCAAAGACCTTCACGCTCTTTCAGAAGGTGTGCAACCCCAGTGCAAATCCCGTTGCACCCGACCACAATTGGTCTAGACTGTGTTTTGCCAGAGGATTGTCCGCGAGGGCAGGCGCAAAGCCAGGCTGAGCAGTATTCCGACGCGACTGAGAGTATCGCGTCGGAAGTTCTTTCGTGCGACGAGCCAAGCCCGAAGTGGGCCCTTGCCGCGCGAAGGTACGTTTGTGGTTCAGGAAACACTGAGGAGGGATTGTGGAAACGACGGTGATGACTCGTGAGGTTCTCTTGAGCCCCGAGGCCATAGAGTCACTGGGTAGTTTGCCAGCTGAACTCCATCATCAATCATCAGAGAAGCTCACTCTGCTGGCCACCAACCCATTTCATCCGTCGCTCAATGCGCATCGATTGACCGGGCTCAAGAACGTGCATGACAAGTGGGAGTGCTATATCAACCTCAGTCACCGCATCATCTACGACCTTGGCGAAGGCGAGCTTCGCATATGGGACATTGGAGACCATTCGATTGTCGACCGCGCTCGCAACATGTCATTTGCTGCAGGGACAATGTTTCAGCGGCTTCAGGCTGTGGCTGAGCCAGCGGCTGATGACAAGCTGTTTGTAGAGTCATCAGATTCCAGTGAAAACGTGATCGCGAAGGAACAGCCGTTCTTGCATCTGACGTCCGCCCACTTGCGCGTTCTGGGCGTGCCACGGGGGCTGGTCAAGCAAGTCCAGAATTGTGATGGGTTCGATGTTCTGGAAGCCATGCCAGGACTTCTGGAGCACACGGTAGCCTGGCTCGAAGAGTTGGCTACCGATCAGTCAGCGACACGCGAACTCTTCTCGCCGGACGATCTCTTCTTCAGAACTACTGTTTCGCGGTTGCAAGGGTACTGCGAAGGCAAGATTCGGCAGCTCATGCTGAATCTGGAACCAGAGCAGCAGCTCTACGTGGACAAGGACTTCTCCAGTGGTGCCGTCTTGCTCCGCGGGTGCGCCGGGTCCGGGAAGACGACTGTAGCACTCTACCGTGCCATTCGCTTGGCTGAAAAGGGCGAATCGGTCCTCTTCCTCACCTTCAGCAAGGCCCTTAGTGAGGTCGCGACTACTCTGCTCAAAGAACGCATTGGCGACCCATTGCCCAGGGAACTTGAGGTGCGAACGATTGCGCAGTGGGCTGCACGGCTCATCGTGCGGCGTGGACGCCCTCATTGGGATACACCGGTGGAGGAGCAACAGACAGACCTGATGCAACAGGCAGCGAAGTCTGCAGGAGTGACCAATCCCCATCCGATCCTTCAGGACATTGGGTTCCTTCTGGCGGAGGTGCACTGTGTGATCAAAGCGATCGGCCTTGCGACCGTCGAACAGTACCTCAGTGTCCGGCGCATCGGCCGCGGCACTGGTCTGCAGGCCCCTGCCCGCAAGGCCGTCTGGGCAGCTCATGAGCAGTACCAGAAGTTGCTGGAACAGTCCAATATGGTCGAGTGGGAAGACCTACCCCTGTTGGCACACAGAGCCCTGGATCAGGCATCTCTCGACTCACCATATGCGCACGTGATCGTGGATGAGGCCCAGGACCTGACTGCGGTCGAGATCCGTCTTGCACAGCGCATGGGGACTTCCCTATTCCTCGCAGGAGACATTGCACAGAGTATCTACACCCGGGGCTACTCATGGAAGTATGCCGGACTGGCGTTGCAGGGACACAGCTTCAGCCTCCGCCGCAACTTCCGGAACTCCAGGCAGGTTGCACAGGCCGCCGCCGCATTCATCGGACATGACGTGGTGCTGAAGGCGTCCGAGGACTGGGTCGACCCAGAGCAAGCAACGAGGACCGGTCCCTGGCCGGTTGTACTTGCTGCTGCATCGGAAGACGGTGAGGTCTCCGCAGTTTGCGACCGCATCCTTGACTTAGCAGGAGGGAACGAGTTCCGCATCGGTGACTTCGCCATTTTGTGTCGGACGAACGAGCAGTGCGACCGCGTGATGCAGTATCTGGCTGTGCACAACGTGCCTACGCTCCTACGTGAACGAAACAGCCCCTTCAACATCCTCGAGGAGAAGGTGAAGGTCATGACCATTCACTCTGCCAAGGGGCTTGAATTCCCTGTTGTATTCGTGATGGGCTGGCACGAAGGACAGTTGCCGATCCTGCACGCGACGGCAGACGCTGAGACCGCAGGCATAGAACTTGAAGCAGAGCGCATGCTAGCGTACGTCGCTATGACACGCGCATCTGAGGCGCTGTACCTGATTACCTCGCCGAAGAACCCGTCCCGTTTTCTGGACGAGATCCCGACTGAGATGAAGCTGGTGGAGGACATGACAAAGGCAAGACGCGCTCAGTTTGGCTGAGAACTGTGTGTGGACGTGGAGAAGGATCCGCTATTCGTCGGTGCACGGTGTTGCTCTCAGATCTCTTGTCATTTGCGTTCAACGAGTCATGATACTCAGGTCAGGGACAGTAGTAGAGCCTTGGCATTTGTAGGGGGGACGATTCGTGATTCCAGCGACACTGGCAGATGACACCTTGGCAGGAGCGGATCTCTGGGTTGACGGCAAGGTGCCTTGTTAGATGAGGACTTCGCTTTGAGGGCAGCCAGAAGTGGTATGACCGATCCGTCGTGTCTAGGCCATCGGCAGCGACTTCGTGAGCGGTTCCTGCACTCAGGTTTTGGCGGCTTCAATGACTATGAGGTCGTCGAATTGGTGCTAACTCTTGCCGTGCCACGCTCTGATGTCAAACAGCCTGCAAAGGCGTTGATTGCGCGGTTCGGTAATCTGCGAGGGATCCTCGATGCGCCACTTGAGGAGCTGCAGGAAGTCAAGGGCATTGGATCAGTGACGCCGGTCGCGCTCCAGGTCATCCGCGCTGCTGCAACGCTGTACCTGCAGCAATCGGCTGAAGACACAGAAATGCTGCTTGAACCAGACAAGATTTCCGCTTTCTGGCGCTTGCGTATCGGTGCGCTGAGTGATGAGGTCTTTGAAGTGGCCTACCTTGACTCAAGCTATCGCTTGCTCCGTGATGGGGTGGAACGGCTCGCTGAGGGGACGCTTGATCGAGCAACCGTGTATCCTCGTCAAGTCGTGGAGGCTGCGCTTAAGCGCAAAGCTGCTGCCTTAGTTCTTGCACACAACCATCCAAACGGCCACGTGCAACCGAGCGAGCAGGACAAGACCTTGACGCGTGCCCTTGTGCTTGCAGCGGAAACCATTCATCTCAATATCGTCGACCATCTCATTGTTTCGCCGGACGACGTATTCAGCTTCAGGAAGGCAGGCTTGTTGTGACCATCGCGCCCGCCATTCTCGAACACTATCCGGATCTGAACTCCGCGCAGCGTGAGATCGTTGCGCACGACGAGGGGCCGTTGCTTGTGGTCGCAGGACCCGGATCGGGCAAGACCTATAGCATTGTACTACGTGCGCTCAACCTGCTTCTCCTTGGGAAAGCAGCCCCGAAGGAAATCGTCCTGTGCACGTTCACGGAGAAAGCAGCGTTTGAGATGCGTGACCGGTTGTCTGCTGCTGCTCGGGAAGTCGGTTACCAGGGAAACCTGTCGGATCTGCAGGTGTCGACCATTCACGGATGGTGCAACCGGATCATCGTTCAGCATCGTAACTGGACAGAACTTGGGAATGGCTACGAGACACTTGATGAATTGACGCAACTTCTATTCATCCATGAGCATTTCGACGACATCATTGGACCCGTAAGCGACGGTTTCTACCTGGGCCACTGGAAAACGCGCTGGACCGCTATCGAAGGGGCTTGCAGCTACTTCGAGAAGATCACGGAGGAGTTGATTGACCGGAACATCCTGCTGGACTCATCTCACGGGTTCCTGCAGGGCGTCGCCCGCTCCTACCAGGCATACGAGGCGGCTCTTGTGGCGAACAACTGCACTGACTTCTCGCATCTGCAGAGCATCGTTCATGGACTGCTTGCAGATCCGGAACGCGGTCGCAGGCTCACGAGAGAAGTCCGCTATGTGCTGGTGGACGAGTATCAGGACACCAACTTCGTTCAGGAGCAGGTACTCCTGAGACTGACTGCAGAGACGCGAAACCTGTGCGTTGTCGGCGACGAAGACCAGAGTCTGTACCGCTTTCGTGGCGCGACCGTGCGCAACATTCTCGAGTTTCCGAGCCGGTTTCCAAAGTGTCGTGTCATTCGACTGACGATCAACTATCGCTCTCACCCCGCCATTGTGAATCGCTACGACCATTGGATGTCGTCGATTGACTGGTCCAACCCCAACGGCTCGCCCTTCCGGTTCGAGAAGAAGATTGAACCTGATCCACGCGCACCCAAGCCCGATTATCCGGGCGTCATCGGTATCTGGGGTAGGGATGCTCATGACGAGGCTGAGCGGTTCGCTGACTTCGTCGTATTCCTCAAGCAGAACGATGTCATCGAGGACTACAGCCAGGTCGCGCTTCTCCTGCACAGCGTTCGGGAGGACCACAGTGGTCCGTATCTCACTGCCCTCAGGGGCAGAGGTATCCCCGCCTTCTGTCCGAGAGCACGTGCGTACTTTGACAACAATGAGATCCGTCTCATGGTCGCCTGCTTCGCGGTGATTCTTGGCTGGCACAGCGACGGGCGCGGCCCCGTGACAGGGTCCACCGCCGACCTCGCAGAGTACGTAGACACGGGTATTGTTGAGCTGGCCAAGGCCTATGCACCACCACATCCCTTGGCCCTGTCGCTCCAGACATGGGTCACCGAGATTGCTGCCCTCAGCGAAGGTGAGTCTCTTGAACTCCGTCCTGCAGACTACTTCTACCGTCTGCTCGCTCTTACCCCGTTTGGTCAGGCCGTGAAGGACGAGAACACTGCGCACAACCTGGCGACTTTCTCGCAGCTCTTGAATACGTTTCAAAACTACTATCACTACACGGGCATAACGTGCCGCAACCGGGAGTCCCTGCGGTTCAGTCTATTTGGCAGCTTCCTTCGACTCCTCTATGACGGTGGCATCAACGAATATGAGGACCCGGACCGACCGTTTCCAAAAGGTCACGTTCAGGTCATGACCATACACCAGGCTAAGGGACTCGAATTCCCGGTCGTTGTCGTTGGGAGTCTCAGCTCACAGTTGTCCAGTTCCAAGCAGGTAGATCATGTCCTTGGCTCCTACTACAAGCGCCTGCCATTCGAGCCCGAGGGTCGAATTACGCTCTTCGACCGGATGCGGCTTCACTACGTTGCGTTCTCGCGGCCGCAGAAAGTGCTGGTTCTCACTGCTCATGAGGAGCCAAAGGCTCACTTTGCGGCGATCTGGCAAGGTTTGCCACAATGGCCCTACGTGCAGAAGGAGCTCCTTGCTGCCCAGCACTTCACACTCCATGAGCGGATGCCGGTAAAGCGGTCCTTCAGCTTCACCGGAGATCTCAGGCTCTATGAAACCTGCCCTCGCCAGTACCAGTTCTTCCGCGAGTACGACTTCACACCGTCTCGCTCGGCCGTTATCTTCTTTGGCTTGTTGGTCCACGAGACGATCGAGGAGATTCACCGCATCGTTCTGGATGGCGGTCTTGATACGTTGGACGAGCAACGCATCCATGAGCTCTTCGACCGTACCTTCCGGTTCCTGTCTCTCAGTGATGTCCGGCCAATTGGCGACGCTGCCCGCGTAGCCGCCCTCTCCCAAGTCATCAACTACTTCCGCCAGAATCGGGCGGAGATGCGCCGCGTGATCCAGACTGAAGTGGACGTGTCCCTCGAGAAGGAGGGCTACATCCTGACCGGCAAGATCGATCTGTTGCTGGGCGGTGACGGCAAGCTCGAGTTGCTTGACTTCAAGACATCGGCTCGGCCTGCAGACAGTGCTGCGCTGCTGGATACCTATGAACGACAGCTCTGCACCTATGCACACATCTTGGAGCAACGGTATGGGCAGCACGTTGATCGCATGATGCTCTACTGGACGGCGGAACCGGAGAAGGACAAGGCTCTCATGGTCTTTCCCTACCGGACCGAACAGATCGATGAAGCGGCTGCGGCGTTTGACAACCTTGTCCAGCGCATTCAGGCGAAGGACTATCGGATCACGCAGTCACCGGTGGCATCGATCTGCAGAGAGTGCGATCTGCGGCTTCTGTGCCACTCAGAGGGGATCATGGCGGAGGAGGCAGACTAGTGACGGCATCAAATTACGAGGCCATTCTCGTTGAGAACAAGAGGCGGTACGGGGACGACGTTCCTCGGTATGGTCCATTACTCATCACCGACCGATATGCTGATCGGAGCCACTTCATCTATGAACTCCTGCAGAATGCGGAGGATGCTCTCGCTCGACGCCAGGCATGGAATGGCTCTCGTGCCGTCGCATTCAGGCTGTCAGATACTCAGCTGAGCGTCTCGCACTACGGCACGCCGTTCACGAATGGGGACGTTCGTGGCATCTGTGGCATCGCCTTGAGCATGAAAGACGCCAGCTCTATCGGCCGCTTTGGGATAGGGTTCAAGTCAGTATTTGCTTTCACCGACCGCCCTGAAGTCCATTCAGGTGATGAACACTTTGTGATTGAATCCCTTGTGTGGCCGAAGGCCATTGGCCCAGTGCAAGCACAGCCAGAAGAAACCGTCTTCGTCTTCCCCTTCCGTGACACTGACACCGTAGCACGTGAGGACATTGTGTCCGGGCTGCAGAGGCTCGGGTCTCGGACCCTCCTCTTCCTGCGTCAGATCGAGGAGATTTCCTGGAGCGTCGAAGGGGGCTCTTCTGGCCACTACCTGCGCGACAAACCGAAGGAGATGGGCAAGGGAGTGCGCCGTGTCACGCTCGTGGGAGAGGAGCAAGGCAAGCCTGTGACAGAGGAAACATGGACGGTCTTCGCGCGAGAAGTGACGACGGACAAGAGCGAAGTCGCTGGTCACGTGGAGATTGCCTTCCTGATGACTCAGGCTGACGAATCTGGGTACAGATCGATTCAGGCGGTCAGCGATTCTCCCTTGGTCGTCTCGTTTCCGACTGTGGTGCCGACCTATCTCGGTTTCCTGGTGCAGGGTCCCTACAACACCACGCCAAGCAGGGACAATGTGTCGCTCAATGATCCGTGGAACAAGCATTTGGTCCAGGAGACGGCGAAGCTCCTCGTGGAAGCGCTGCGTTGGCTGCGAGACCATGACATGCTCGACACGGCCGTGTTGGGGTGTCTTCCGCTTGATCCCATGCAGTTCGCGGAAGATAGAATGTTTGGCCCGCTGTTCGAAGTGGTTCGCCATGCTCTGATCGCGGAGCCTCTACTGCCATGTTTCGGCGGCGGGTACGTGGCAGCCAGCCAAGCGAAGATTGCCCGGACACTGGAGCTGAGAGAGCTTCTCAATCCACACCAACTCGGGGTCCTGTACGGCGCCGGAGGAGACCTTCGTTGGCTTAGTGGCGATATTTCGCAGGATCGTACTCCAGACCTGAGGCAGTACCTCACGCAGGTACTCGAGGTCGACGAGGTCACACCCGAAGTGATCGTTCCGAAGCTCGACAAAGAGTTTCTTGAATCGCAACCAGATGATTGGATCGTGCGACTGTACGAGTTCCTCAACGGTCAGCCTGCACTGCTGAGGCAGGGCAGATTGCATAGCCTGCCCCTGGTCCGTCTGGAGGACGGCACGCACGTTGAGGTCCACTCGTACGGTCAACCAGAGGTGTTTCTACCCAGTCCTGGCGAAACCGGCTTTCCGACTGTGCGTCGGGCCGTATGCGCGACGGAAGGCGCAGAGACGTTCCTTGCCTCGCTCGGGCTCGCCGAAGCTGATCCCGTGGACGACGTTGTTCGGAACGTGCTGCCCAAGTATGGTGGAGAAGACATCGATGTATGTGCCGAGAACTATGAGGCTGACATGCATCGCATCCTTGCTGCATGGCACTGTGACTCGACCAGCCAGCGGGAGAAGTTGCTGTCAGCTTTGCGCGAGACGCGTTTTGTTAGGGCGAGGGATGCAGGTGACAGGGTATTGCAGTGGGCAACGCCCGGTGCAGTCTACCTGGCCACAGAGTCTCTGACAGGGCTGTTCGGAGGCGTGGCCGGGGTGCTTCTTGTTGACGATACGTGCGTTTGCCTACAAGGCGACGATGTGTCAGGATTGCTTGCCGAGTGTGGCTGTGCTCCCTATCTTCAGTCTGTGTCCGTGAAGGCACAGTTCACCTATAATGAACGTGGCGATATGCGCAAGGACGCCGGCTTTCCGGGAAGCACTGGCGCTGAAACGATTGAGGACTTTTCCCTTCGCGGGCTTGAGGAGCTGCTGGGCAGCTTCCCGTTGCTTGACCCTGCGGTCGCTGGCAGGAAAGCCGCATTGCTCTGGGACGCCCTGTGCGATGTTGAAGAAGAGAGCGGTTCGCGTGTCTTCTCGGGCACTTATCACTGGTTCTTCTATACTCAACGCACCTGTGAGTTTGACGCAGCCTTCGTTCGGCAGCTGAGCAGCACTGGTTGGGTACCAGGTCGAGATGGCAAGCCTCAGCTACCAGGGTTGGTCTCGTTTGAGACAACTGGCTGGAAGAGAGACAGTTTTCTCCAGTCCATAGTCCACTTCATGCCGGCAACGGTGGAACCTCCCGCCGAAGTGGCAGGCGTCGAGCTCGGGGTGCTCGATCTACTGAAGGAACTAGGTCTGACGACTGAGACAGCACTCAGAGCTGCGCTGCGGATCAAAGACGAACCCGATGCGACGGCACCGAACGACGCACGGGCAGCTGCACAGAGGTTGCTTGGCGGGGCGCCTGCTCCGACACCTCCCGCGCCAGTTCCGTCTGGCGTTGAGCAGCCGAGCGCGGGTAGGGATGGTATGGACGGTGGTGCCGGGCCAGCTGGCCCGCCCCGCCCTCATACTGATATGGCTGCCGGTGGCCAAGCCAATAGCCGGACGGAAGGCGTTGGTGAGGGAGGAGGGAAGCGCACACCCGGGAGTATCGGCGGGAGGCCCTTCATCTCCTACGTCGGAGTGCAACCGGACGATGAGGACTCGGATCCTGATGGTCTGGATCAACGGACTCGGATGGCGCTGGAGGAGAAGGCCGTTTCGTTGATTACGGACGTCGAACCGGGACTCCATCGCACTCCCGTTGACAACCCCGGATACGATCTCTTCGAAGCCGGCGAAGAGGGCCACATGGTCCGCTGGGTCGAGGTGAAGGCGATGACGGGCGACCTGCACAGCCGTCCAGTAGGGCTGTCGCGAACGCAATTTGAATGGGCTCGGGAGCACGGACACGCCTACTGGCTCTACGTAGTCGAGCATGCTGATTCGCCAAATGCTGCACACATCGTGCGGATTCAGGACCCGGCGGGCAAGGCTCGCACCTTCACGTTCGACCACGGCTGGCTTAGTGTGGCTCAGTTGAGCGATTCGACGTTGCCGGATGAAGGAAGACAACCTTAGGAGGGACGACCAACATGGCAAAGATAGACATCACAAAGACAGAACTGGTCTGGCCCGGCAAGTACAACGATGATGGCACACTCAAGGAAGTGCCGAAGGTGAGCCTGCCCTTCCAGGTCATTGAGGCCGTCAACGAAAGCCGTGCTACCCGTGAGGCGGAGAAGACAGTGCAAGAGTCCCTCTTCGAGACCTACAAGGGCACAGAGGGGGATACGTTTGAGGATGGCTGGAAGAACAAGCTCATCTGGGGTGACAACCTGCTGGTCATGGGTTCGCTGCTGGAGAAGTTTGCCGGCAAGATCGACCTCATCTACATAGACCCACCGTTTGCAACGGGAGCAGATTTCTCGTTCACGACGGAGATCGGCGAGTCGGGCGATGAGATCACAAAGGAACAGTCGATTATTGAGGAAAAGGCATATCGGGATACCTGGGGACGGGGCATCGACTCTTACCTTTCGATGATCTTCGATCGTTTGATCCTGATGCGGGAGCTGTTGGCACCATCTGGTGTCGTGTACGTCCACTGCGACTCACGAGTAAACTACCTGATGCGGGCCATGCTGGACGAGGTTTTCGGCAAGGAGAACCTCAGGAACGAGATTGTCTGGTGCTATCGCGGCGGAGGGACACCCGAAAAGGACTTCGCTGCGAAGCACGACACGATTCTGCGCTATAGCAAGGGTCCCGAGTACTACTTCGACGTTGATCCAGTTCGGATCCCATACTCAGAAGCCAGCATTGAGCGCCTCAAGAACAAGGCCAACGTCTTCCGGGGCGACAAGGTGTATCGAGACTACGAGCCTAACGAGCTTGGCAAGCATCCAGAGGACTGGTGGACTATCCAGCCGATCATGCCATCAGAGAAGCAGGAAAGGAGCGTATGCTACTATCCAACGCAGAAGCCCGTGGAACTCCTACAGAGAATCATCGATTCGTCTGCACCTCCCAACGGCCTCGTGCTGGATGCGTTTTGTGGCAGCGGTACCACTCTTGTCGTCGCTGAGGGCCTCCGCGTAGTTCGTGGAGAGAAAGGCGAGAAATCACTTGGTCTGGCTGAACGCAGGTGCAGATGGATTGGCTGCGACCTAGGCCGTTTTGCGGTAAACACGGCCCGAAAACGGCTCCTCGAAATCGAGAATTGCCGTCCCTTCGAGGTGCTCAACCTCGGCAAGTACGAGCGCCAGTACTGGCAAGGCGTGACCTTCGCCGGAGCCAAGGACAAACCGATCAACGAACATGCTCTCTATGAGTATCTGGCGTTCGTTCTCAAGCTGTATGGTGCCCAGCCCGTTCCTGGGATGAGCCACATTCATGGTCAGAAAGGCAAGGCCATGGTTCACGTCGGCGCTGTGGACGCACCGGTGACCATCGACGAGATTAGCGCGGCGGTAGATGAGTGCGTGCGGTTCAAGCAGAACGAGTTGCATGTCTTGGGCTGGGAGTGGGAAATGGGCTTGTACGACCTGATGGTCGAAGCAGCAAAGAAGAAGGGTGTGAAGCTCCTCTTGCTGCAGATTCCGCGCGAGGTGATGGAACAGCAGGCGGCTGTGAAGGGTGACGTGCACTTCTTCGAGCTGGCCTACCTGGAGGCTGAGATCAAGCAGTCCAGGAAGCTCACAACGCAGGTGACGCTCAAGGACTTCGTTATCCCTAACACTGATTTGATCCCGGAAGACGTGCGCAGCAAGGTCAAGAAGTGGTCCGACTACATTGACTACTGGGCCGTGGACTGGGACTTCCAGAACGATACCTTCATCCAGGGCTGGGTCGCCTATCGCACACGCAAAGACCGTAGCCTTCCGCTCTCCTCTGACGTGCACATCTACCAGAAACCGGGTAGGTACCGTATCCTCGTCAAGGTCATCGACATCTTCGGCAATGACACCACGCAGGCCTTCGACGCAGAGGTGAAGTAGCCATGGCCAAGGCTGTCATCGCGTACGACAAGGACCTGCCCGAGATAGCAGGACGTTGCCCGTGGGATAGGCCGACCTCCTATCTCGTCAAGGACAAGGCTGCACCAACCGAGTGGCGGGAGGAGACGGGCGGCCGTCGCCCCAGCCAGTTGCTCCTCGTGCCGAAGATCCGTCCAAAGGTGGATACATGGCGCGAGCACGGCTACCCCGGTTCCTCTGATGTCACCAAGCGCCTGTTTGGATACTGGTTTGATGAAGACCATGAGGTTGCTGGCTTCCCGGCGCCGTTCCGGTACTGGTTCTGTCAGCGTGAGGCAATTGAGACACTGGTCTGGCTAGTCGAGATTGCGGGAGAGCGAGACACACAGAAATTGGTCGAGAACTACGCCACGATCTTTCAGAACGACTTGCTCTCGAAAAACATCGAGTTTCAGACCACCATGGACGGTCAGAGGCAACTTCACCGCTACATTCCTGAGGTAGACAAGGAGGACCTGCAAGACCTTCCGCAGGAGAATTTGCGTCGGTTTGCCTTCAAGATGGCAACGGGCTCAGGCAAGACCTGGGTCATGGCGATGGCGGTGGTCTGGTCGTACTTCCACAAGAAGCGTGTGCCTGAGTCAGAGCTTTCGACCAACTTCCTGATTGTCGCACCGAACGTCATCGTCTATCAGCGACTGGAAAAGGACTTCGGGTGCAACCGCATTTTCAGCCAGCTACCACTCATTCCACCGGAGTGGAAGGGGCAGTTTGCGCTGAAGGTGATCCTGCGAGGCGATGCTACGGAGCCCGATGCCTCGGGAAATCTCTTCCTTACGAACATTCAACAACTCTATGAGTCACGCGACCAGCCGTGGACTCCGCAGAATGCGGTCGATGCCCTTCTTGGCAAGAAGCCGATCATGGACCTTGCAGCTAGTCAGCGTTCGATGCTGGAACGCGTCAAGTCGCTCAAAGACTTGGTCGTTATCAATGATGAGGCCCATCACGTGCATGACGAGGACCTCAAGTGGAACCAGTCATTGCTCGCAATCTATACAGCGTTGCCCAAGGGTCTTGGCTTGTGGCTCGATTTCTCTGCAACTCCCAAAGACCAGGGTGGCAGGTACTACCCGTGGACCATCGTCGACTACCCACTTGCCCAAGCAGTGGAAGACCGCATCATCAAGGCACCCATCATCGTCACCGGGGGTGACAACGCGAGACAAGCTCCACACGATCCCGACGGCATCACCAAGGAGAACATTGCCGAGAAGTATGGCTACTGGATTCGAGCTGCCGTGACCCGCTGGAAGGAGCACTGGCATGTCTACAAGCAGCTGGGTTTCAAGCCTGTGCTCTTCGTCATGGCAGAGAAGAATGTGCACGCTGATGCATTGGCCGAGTACTTGCGGAAGACCAAGGAGTTCGGTTTCAAGCAGTCGGAGGTGCTGGTCATCCACACTGATACAAAGGGTGAGATCACCAAGGGTGATCTCGACGCTGCTCGTGACGCTGCTCGTGACATCGACCAGCCAGATAGCCCGGTCAAGGCTATTGTGAGTGTGATGATGCTGCGGGAAGGGTGGGATGTGAAGAACGTGACAGTCGTCCTCGGGTTGCGTCCGTTTACTGCCCGGGCAGAGATCCTCCCCGAACAGGTCATTGGTCGTGGCTTGCGCCTGATGCCACTCGAGATAGGCCCCGATCGAACACAAACGCTGGAGGTGCTTGGAACGCGCAACCTGCTCGATGTCCTTCGTACCCAACTGGAAGCTGATGGTGTCGGCGTCGCGACCACCAAGGCCGGTCCACCTATGCCAATCATCATCCAGCCAGTGCAGGAACGGTCAGCATACGATGTCGCCATCCCAATCACCAAACCGAGTCTCACGCACGACGTGCGCAAGCTCGACGATCTCGACGTTGGAGCGCTGCAGCCAATCTACGAGCAAGAGGATTTGTCCGAAGTCTTCCGACTCAAGCTGAAACTTGACTTCGCCATGACGGGCACAGAGGTCCACCGAGTTGATATTGTACCTGGTGAGTTGCCACTACCCCAGCTGCTGCTCAGCTCTATTGCCAACAAGGTCATTGACCGGGCCAAGCTTCCAAACCGTTTCGCCGAGCTGTATCCGTTAGTGCGAGCCTACGTCGCTACACGCTGCTTCGGCAAAGAGGTCGATCTTGAGAGTGAAGCTATCCGTTCGCACCTTGCGCGGCTGGAGATTCAGGAAGGGATTGCCAAGTACCTCGCGCGCACGATTGCCAAGCTAACCGTCGAACGTCGCACTATCGAATTCGAGAGGGCCGACTACCGATTGTCCGATACGACGCCGTTCAGTTGGCGGCGCGATCTCAAACCACAGCCCCTGGTTGCGAAGAAGACCATCTTCAACTACGTTGCCACCTACAACGGATTCGAACGCCGATTTGCCGAGTTTCTTGATCAAGTGTCTGACGTGCTACGCTTCGCCGCTCTCGGCACGACCGAGCAAGGCGAGTCTGGATCCCAGTTTCGTGTGGACTACCTCAAACCCACAGGCGCGATTGGCTTCTACCACCCCGATTGGGTCGTGGTGCAGAAGACCAGGGCTGGCGAGGTCAACTGGATTATTGAAACCAAGGGTCGCGTCTGGGAGGGTACTGAGGCGAAGGACGAAGCAATACAGCAGTGGTGTGCACATGTCAGCAAGGAAACGGGGACCACGTGGCGTTTCGTCCGTGTGAACCAGATCGACTTTGATTGTCGACGGTCGAGGACTCTCAGTCATCTTTTGGAGAGCATAGAGTGACACTGATAGTAGACTCTCTCAGAGAGCACGTACTGCACCTGCAGGGATGGTCGAGCGTGGTTGCAGAAGAACGAATTGTGGAGTAACCAGGTGCCGCTACTTGTGCAGGCGAGACAGCGGTTTGCGACGCCCTCGAAAGCTATTGGAACGCTGGGCTGCGTGGAGTACCCGGACTGATGTAGACGGCTGGAAGCCAAAGGAGAAGGTAATGCCAGACAAGTCGATCGAAAGCTACATGTTGGAGTTCAAGGCGTTTCTCGAGACAGAAAAGGGCAAGGAAATCTCTGCCGAACGAGACATCAATCAGCACTTCTTTCAGAAGGACCTGAGAGGGAAGCTTGACGATTTCACGACGTCGACCCTGGAGGAGGTCCTTGGTCATCTATGGTCAATGGCTGTTTGGGGCAACAAGTCCTACTATGCCGGGCGTATTGTCGAGATGAACAGTGGCGGACTGCCAACGGTGGTGCGGTACCTGCGGGAGCTCTATGCGCCCAGAGACCCGGTTGAGACATATGCTGCTATGGTTGGCTCATTCCACGGCATGGGGCCATCCTCCATTAGTGAGGCGCTGTCATATCTGCACCCTGATCAGTTCATCCCATGGAACAAACAGACGCGCATTGCACTAGGCAAGCTGGGGGTGCTACCTGAGCTTCAGAAGACTTACAGCCTCACGCCGGCTCAGTATCGCGCCTTCATTGGCAGATGCGAGGCGCTGGCCGGCACGCTCGCAAAGGCAGGGCTCCCAGGAGATTACTACATTCTGGACTTCTGCTTCTACTGGCTGGCACAGGTAGCAGGAGAGGCTGTCGGGGTTATCACTCCTGCTGTCGCGGGGTGGAGTCACGATGAGATAAAGGAAGCCATCGACAAGATTGGTGTGACGCTAGGATTCACCTCCCAAGAAGAGGTGTTTGTTGGCAAAGGCGCGCGCGTTGACTGCATCTGGACAGCTCGCATCGGCAATCTCGGCGTGGTCAAAATGGTGTTCGAAGTTCAGAAGTCCGGTTCGATCGATAGTCTCGTGCTGAACCTGCAGAAGGCGGCGACGGACCCAAGTGTTCAGAAGATCGTCGCGGTCTCCGACGCTTCCCAGCTCGAGCGGATTCGCCATGAAGTGGAAGGGCTGAAATATGCACTCGCGGATAAGCTCGTGTTCTGGGATGTCAACGACGTCCAGAGAGTGCTGGAACATCTCCTCAGCGCATCCGACATTCTTCGCCGAACAGGCATCTACAACAACTGAGCGAAGCTGCGACCCGTGGCAGAGTACCGAAGGGAGAGCCCGTGAAACATCGCATTTTTCTGTTGCACGAGGGGGAGAAGTTGACATCGATGGAGGAACGAGCGTACGATTCGGAGGACCGCCTGCAAGCATTACTGGCCAACTATCCGGAGCTGTTGGGCGGTGACCAGATGGACGAGACCTATCCGCGCCGGTGGCTACTCGTTGAACGCGAGATCAGCATTCCCGGTGACGAATCGGGAGCCGGTCGATGGCATCTTGACCACCTGTTCATCGATCAAGATGGCGTACCAACGCTGGTCGAGGTAAAGAGGGCGACTGACACGCGCATCCGGCGAGAGGTCGTCGGGCAGATGCTGGACTATGCTGCCAACGGCGTTCGCTACTGGCCAATCGAGCATATCATGGAGCAATTTGAACGCACGTGCGTCGCGCGCAAACGCGACAGCGCTGAGGAGCTCGGTATTTTCCTGGCGGGGTCACAGGAGCCAGAGAAATTCTGGGGAACCGTCAAGGAGAACCTTCGGAGTGGCAACGTCCGGATGCTGTTTGTTGCCGATCAGATTCCCGAGGAACTGAAGCGCATCGTTGAGTTTCTCAATGAGCAGATGGATCCTGCCGAAGTACTGGCCGTCGAAATCAAGCAGTTCGCCGAAGGTTCTACCCAAGCGCTCGTGCCGAAAGTCATCGGTCAGACGTCGGAAGCTACTGCGCGCAAGCAGGTGTTGTCCGGACACGGGTGGGACGAGGCATCCTTCTTCGAGGCGCTGCAGACGGGTCATGCTGGAGACACAGGCACCGCAGAACGTCTGCTCAAATGGTTTCGGGAGTATCCCGGGGTAGAGATTCGCTGGGGGCGCGGGTCTACCGCGGGGGAGTTCCATCCCGTGCTCTTCGTAGCTGGGCAGAAGAACCAATTGTGCGCCGTATGGACCAATGGGACGGTGGAGCTGTACCTGCAGTGGATGGTTCAGAAGCCTCCATTCTCTAATCCAGAAGCGTACGAGGAGCTCCGAGAACGTGCTGAGAAGCTGCTGAAAAAGAAAGTCACAGACGAGATGATGCAGAAACGGCCGAGCATTCGACTGGCGGAGGTTGCATCCGAAGCATCGTTTGCGCACCTTACTGACTTCTTTGGTTGGCTTATCGGCCGCATCAATCAGATGGAGGACAAGCAGTGAGCGGTGGACCCTCCGTACGGCATGCAGTTTCTGTGAGCGATTGGGATGACTTTGTGGCCGTGTGCTACTTCGGGCGCGAGGGCGACTGGCTTGACCGTTGCATACGGCGTGCCTACCTGGACATGAACCGTACACTCCACGGCATGAGCAAACTTGGAGAGCTTCATTCGGATTGGAGGACGGCAATGCTCCGCGTCCTGAAGGATCGCCTGACGATACTCCCTGGCCAGCATGCTTGGACTCAAGCGTCGTTTGACGCATGGCACCACGAATCGGTCGACATGCTGAGGAAGATCTCCTCAGACCACGGGTTTTCCTCACTGTCGGTCGGCCAGGCTCAGAAGTGGATCAATATGACCATCAAATACGCGATCGCCTTGGGCGAGCGTCGGATGCCTGGATTTCACCATGTGTACGGCGTGGCGCATGTGGCGCTAGACAATGTCGTGCTGGAACGCCTGACAGGACTTGGGATGTCACCTCTTGGCTGTGCTTGGAGCAGGCTCGACGACTACAATCGATACATGCAGTGCCAGCAGTGGGTGCGGGATCGTTTCCGGGACGAGTGTCCGTTGGAGGTCGAGTATCAGTTGTGGCAGGCTGACTCGGGGGATGCTGGAGAGGGCGGGAAGCAGAAGGAGGTCAACAATGGGTAATGCTCAGGTAACAGGCAATGCAGGACTGTACTACTGCTGTTACAAGCTTTCTCTGCTGGGTTGGAACGTCATGCCAACAGCGCGCAATGCACGCGGCATAGACATCATCGCCTATAGTCCTGATGCAAAGAGCTTCTGCGGCATACAGGTCAAGACGGTGAGCAAGCGCGACGCCATTCCTCTCGGTGACTCACTGGAGAGGATGATGGGCGACTATTGGGTCGTAGTCAGCCAGATGGCCTCTGGTTCACCTTGTGCCTATGTTCTAACACCGGATGAGGTCACAGCACTGGCTCATCGCAATGAGCGCGATGGCAAAGTCTCCTATTGGCTCGAGCGGGTCGGATACGAAAATAGCATGTTCCTCGAGGCATGGGGCCGTTTGGGACAGGATGCTGTGATTGTTCCTCATGTTTGTGATAATGTGAATAGACCGGTAGATGGTCTCGAGTGAAGTGGCGTGACCATCACGTTGAAGGAAGGATAGAGGATGTTTGCTACCTACTGGTCACAGGATCTGGAGGTCAAGCAAGCACTTCGTGAGGCCATCCGTCGCAAGGTGGAACTGGAACGGCTGGCGATGAATCAGCGAGTGGACGACAACCTGCCACGACTGCTGGCCTGGATTGCTAAGCCTCTTGTCAATATGGACTTCAGAGCGACGCGCGCCAAGTGGAATGCACAGGGAGCAGGGGGTGAGGGAACGGTGTCGGATGCTCTCTCCCTTTGGCTATCCAAATCGTATAACGTGTTCGACGGCGTTGTGCTCGAGGTGCATTCGGGCGAGTTCATCCAGCTCGATCACATCGTGATTTGCACCACTGGCGTGTTCGTGCTGGAGACCAAAACCTGGAGCGGTTCCATCATCTGCAATCACCGCGGATGCCGTATGTGGCAGGGCAGGCATCTGGTCCAGCTGGACGGCAATCCGGTGTCGCAAAACGAGCGGCACATCAAGTTGTTGTACGAATGGATGCGGACGGCCGTTCCGGAACTGCACATGGCTCGAGAGCATCTGTACCCCATCGTTGTGTTCAAGAAGCTGGAAAAGCTCAAGGTGGAAGACGACTGTGGCATGCCGGTCGTGGAAGGTGGCATCGCGGCGACCCAGGAGATCCACCGGCACCACGATGTCGTGTTGACGTTGGAGCAGATCGAGACGCTGTGCCTTGCTATCAAGCACGCGAAGCCGCTGGAGATAGATGCCAGTTCGGCCGTTGGTGTCGGCAGACCAGACAAAGTCACGGCATCCCGTCAGTCTGCTGCATCTGTCGCAAGATCTGCACCCGTCGATACTACCCAAGAGACACAGGGCGATATCGAGGAAGGAACCACCAAGGGTGGGCGCCACTTCGTCCGCGTGCATGGAACCAAAGAGCAGGCGCAGGCCATCGGCAGGTCGCGGGAGAAGCAGGGTCAACATCCAAGCGACGCCAAACAAGATCAGAAGGACTTGGGCGTGTGGTACTTCTACCTGGATCAGCGGGAGAAGCCGGCAGACTAGATTCCGAGAGCGGCGCAATTGATCTGACCGGTCATGCCGCGCATAGTACGTATGGTTGAGTCCGCTGAGCGTCGCTGCCCTGACTGACAATCGGTCCGCGCACGTTCAAGGTTCCGGGGGCTTGACACAGGAAGAGGATCCTGCCTCGAGATGGAGACGGCATTCCCGGATCTGGGGGCGTCTCTACAGCATGGTCCAGGGCACTGCGACGATGTTCCTGGCCAGGTGCAGGACGCGCGTGCCGGTATAGATGATCGCGGCGGCGGGGCATGCCGGCTCCTCTGCCATGTACCAGCGCAGGTGCTCGGTGTCGGACCAGGAGACATGGTCACTCAGTTTCACCTCGATGGCAGTCTTCTTCCGGTCGCGTTCGACCACGAAGTCGACCTCATGCAAGGGCCCGCGACGTGTGCGCACAAACCAGATCGAGAAACTGTCCAAGTCCGCGAGCGCCTGGATGTTCGTGCAGACCAGCGCTTCGAACAGATGTCCAGCCAGCGTGTCGTCAATGGAATCTAGTGTTCTCTTTCCCAGCAGGGAGCAGATGAGCCCGGAGTCGAAGAGGTAGGACTTCCAGTTACGCCGGACTGACTCCACGCTGGCGAGAGGAGCGGGAGGCACCAGGTCCAGCAGGTGGGCAGCCCTCAGGGTCTCCACATATCTCCCCACGGTGGAGGAGCTGACACGGGTGTTGCTGGCGACCGAGGAGTACTCCAGCAAAGATCCGGTGGTGATAGCGATCATGTGCATGACCGACCGGTAGTCGATCGTTGAGGCAACCGCCGATATGCCGGGCAGGTCACGCTCGATGTATGTCTGAATGTAGCTTTCCCAGAAGAGAGCAGCTTGGGCGGGCGTGCCGTCGCGGATACCGGGCAGACAGCCGGTGAACAACACTGTCTTGATATCGGGGGCGGCAGACGTGTCCTGTTCTGGTGGCAGGGTGCCATGCAACAAGTCGAGCAGCCAGGACGGCTTACCCGCGCCATGCCACTCGCTCCACGTAGGCTGGCGCAGGACACTGTACCCCGCACGTCCTGCCAGGCTCTCGTGGATTTGCCGGAGCAGGAGGAAGTTCGCAGAACCGCTCAGGACAAAGCGGCGGGATCGATCGTCGTCGACCGCTTTCTTCACGCTGATAAAGAGGTTGGGCACACGCTGTGCCTCGTCGATAACCATGCGGTCTGCCTGGTTGACGAAGCCCTGTGGATCGTCGTGGGCCTGCGTCATCGTGGCCAAGTCGTCCAGGTTGACGTGCAGGTAATCGGCGAACATTGGCTCGTTGGACAGAAGGGTACTCTTCCCGGTCTGCCGAGCTCCGGTGAGGGCAAGAACAGGAAAGACGTGGTCTGAAAGCTTCAATCGATCGGTCATCCAGCGTGGTCTGTACATTAGCGTCACCTCGTGATGCCATTGGCATCACCTCATGCTGGCATTGTACACCCAGCGGGAATTCCTGCAAGGTCAATACGTTAATTCAACGGATATCTGCAGTCCCCTTCAGGAGCAAAAGATGGCTACTGCAGGCTTCACGCTCGAAGAAATGGATTCCACTCTGCACAGACGCAACCTATTGACGTGTAACACTCTTGGAACCGTCCCGAGAATGTTACACTACGACGGTCAGCCGAGGGCGTCGTCCTCACGGAGACGGGAAACCAAATGACAAGGGTCCTCGTCATTTGGGCCGACCAAATGACGAACCGTCTCGTCATTTGGTCGACTGAGCTCTGATAGGTGCTGTTGGAGCGAGTGTCAGCCTTCACTGATATGGGGTCAGCTGCTGTAACGGGGGACAGACGTAGTTGCCGCAACATGCTGACGCCCGATGGAAGAAAGGCTGGATTCCCGCGCAGGCGGGAATGAAGAACCAAACCCTCTACTCTGTATTGACGATGTCCTCTGTGGCGACACTGATGCAGGGGCGCGCGGAGCACGACAGGCTCACATAGGTTCCTCCCACAAGTGATGGAGCACGTCCTCGGGCACGATAAGGTTCCAGCCAGGTACACAGGTTCCGCCAGCGTGACGGTCCATGTAGACCACGCTCTTGGATTGCAGGGCGTGGAGAGAGGCGAGCTGTTTTGCGGTGATTTGGTGGGTGCTGCGGTGTTGCTCCAGGAAGAACCCGACTTTGGATACGGTCACTGCGCTATCCAGCAGCTTCACATACGCTATAATCTGATCAACGTTGCACATGGGAAAAGACTCCAGAGACCTCCAGATTTCCTCCCAGCCGCCTCCCAGGCGTGGGCGCACCAGGAGATCGACGAGTGTGCGTTCAGGTGAAGTGACCTTCACCTCGAGACCCTGACGGTCCATCGTGTCTACAAGGAAGGTGTAGGCGTTGTGCTGTACGAGTGCACTTGGCGGCTGCGTCGTCACGACGCCCACGCCACGGAACTGGAAGCGACGAAGGGAATGCCTCGTCGTGATGATAACGCGATTATGTATCGCATAGGCATAGCCGAGCAATTCAAGTGCAGAGTGGTGAGAGATGATTGCGTCATCTGTCAGGCGAGAGCTCAGGAGAAACATGTCGACCGGCCAGCGAGCAGGGTCAGCGCCGGGCCGTACGACGGCGTACAGGCCGGGCCGGAGGAGTAGGAGTCGGCCGCTCCGAAGATGGTGTTGTAGGAGCGTGGTGACGGCATTGGGAGTTGCTGTACCGTTGACGTCCAAGACAGCTGCAAACTCCTCTCTGGTGAACACACGATGCAGGGCAAAGAACTCCGCAGTCTTCATGCTAGACCTCCTCCGAGCGTAGCCATACCGTCCAGCAGGTTCTCATGGCAGCATTGGCAACTTGCGGATATCTTCCATAGACGTATATATTGTATACGTTTATGCACAGAAATTGCAAGTAGTATGGGGTCAGCTGGTGATTGCGTGCCCACTGCCTAGTACGCTGGGTCAGGACTGGACTCCTGCATCCACGGGCATGACACATTCAACTGTAACACTCTTGCCTCAAACGGAACCGTCCCGAGAATGTTACACTTGCCTGGCAAGGTCGATTCGGCTATTGACGTCCCAGAGCCAAGGGAAACACTGGATTCCCACCTACGTGGGAATGACAGACCAACTATCTCTACTCTGCATTGACGATGTCCTCCGTGGCGACATTGATGTAAAGGCGCGTGGAGCGTGACAGGATCCTGTGTGAGGCAGTGGGATCGAACCATGCATATCCTGCGGTCGAAGCGACCGGGATGCGTGCAGCAAGCCAGGACGCATGCCAGTCGAGCAGTTGGGCAAGGACCAGCAGTCGGCGACGCACAACATCACTGTCGTAGCGAAGGGCAGCACGTGCCATAGCGGCAGGTGATAAGACATGTGTGCCCGCCTTGATAGCCTTGGCGACCTCGACGATGCCGCCGCACAAGTCGAGACGGTCGAGGCAATCGAGAATGGTCTTCTCGGGAGTCGTCACCGCTATCGTACCGTCTTCGGCAGCGAGAGAGGTGATGCCCCAGAAACGCGACGGCTGTACGTGGACAATGCGTACTTGAAGTTCCCGGATGGACGTGGTTATCGTTCTTCCTGGCGTCGGCGTCTGGATGATCACCGTGGGGGGCAGCTGCTCGGTGAGGTGGTGGTAGCCGAGGGCCGTCCAATACGCAAGCGCGGACGGTTGAACCACGTGCAGCGCTTCCACGAGATCGAGAGGGTAGGAACGACCCATGACGTGCAACGAGTAAACGCCGCGTCGCAGGCGGGTTGCCCAGCCGCGCTGAACCCACCGGCGGGTTTCGACCCAGACGCGTGAGTCCTCCCACTGGCTGACTCGCCGTACATCATCCAAACTGAACACGGATGGGAGCCTTGCCAGCACCTCACGTGTCGTGATGTTCTTGTCACTGTATGCATCTGACATGCTGATACTATACACAACTGTATAGTTACAGCAAGTGAAATGCAGGAATCGACATGGGGTCGGCTGGCGTAGCAGGGTGCAACAGGGGACAGACGTAGTTGTTGTAACATGCTGACGCCCGATGGCAGAAAGACTGGATTCCCGCCTCCGCGGGAGTGACGAAAGCCAACGGGAAGGAGGGAGGAAAGGCGAGGGAGGCAATCCCGTATCACTTTGCGACCTACCCATGTCACCGAGTGTTCAGACTATCAAGGATTTCTTTGATCGTTCCACATATGTCCGAAAAGAGAATGTCTCTGGCGTAGTCAAAGTCGCTCTGATAGTCGAGCCAACGCCCATTCATAACCTCGCTGCTACTCACCGTCTGCAGAATTTCACTGTAGCGTTCCATGATGGATAGAGAGTTCCTCTTGATGGCCGTTGCAACGAGAGCCAACCGGAGAGAGTCAGGTGTGATGTTCTGCCACTCGAGTTTGCGAAGGATGTAGATATCGTAGTAGTCTCTTGAACGAGTATTCTGGTCACCACGAGAGATGACGGTCTCCAGTTTCTCAGCCATCACTGTCTCGAGGCTATAGGCCAGGATCTTTATGCTGCGCGGCTCAAGGAGCAGTCTGAATTCATAGACGATTTCACGAGGAGTAATCTGGTCACCTGTGGTGATATCGATTTTGAGTGGTACGACCATTGGTGGGTATGTTGCTTCCAGCATCACACGCAGCCCCGAATATTCATCGTCTTCGCGGATGTCCTCAATACGTTTCACAGAGAAAGAGATGTCATCATTGAGCGAAATACCACAGATTTCTTCAAACATATGCCTTATGGCATCCTGGCTGACTGCCAAGCCTCGGACGGTTGCGTCCATGTCCATTGTGGCGCGGGTATCCAAACCTACCATAGCAGCAATGTAGAAACCACCTTTGAGAATGAAGTTGGACTGATACCGAGAGACTGATATGCGCTCCAGCAAACGCTCTAGCATGTAGTTCTGCATGACGATTTGAGCCGATATGTTTCTGTTTCTTGAGATATTCTTGATGGTAGCTTTAAGTTGCATCGCGTTTTTCAAACAAGCACCTCCAAGTATGACTGCAATTTCTTCCCCACACGGAATATCTTCGCATACTCAGAAAGCAACGGAATGTCTTGTTGCTTCATGCGAGTATATCGCTTAAGAGCATCTGTGAGGACTTGTATGTCCGTGTTGCTTCGACCTCTCAGTAGATCGCACAGAGTTCGCTCGGCATTATAGACGCGGATTGGATTCCCACCGGGGGATTTGATCGAAACAACACCGATATCGAAGTGTTCTTTCTTCACTCGCGTGTATCTCAAATTCGCTTGTTGTAGAGACGTGGTGTTGTATCCGAGTGGAAATGTCATTGAGAATCTGATCGGTGTACGGTCAGTCAGATCGTGAATGAAGAGGGCGGTTTCGTGGGAGAAGATGCCTCGCTTGAATCGTGTCTGGAGATTGAACATCTCATCATCAAAGACAGTCGGTATGATGTAGACGCCGCGCCCCACATGTTCAAGCAAGCCCTTATCAACGAGACCCTTCAAGTGTCCGCGCAAGATCCCGGCTTTGGTAACCTCCGCGGTCGTTACTGTACCGTTGTTCTCATGCGCCATTTGAAGAATTCGATCCGCATATCTCATGATTGCTCACCCCTAGCAAAGTTCTTCTGGAGAAGCAGCATTGACTTTCTTGCACCCTATTGTGCAACAAGTGTGCAAGAAAGTCAATTCGGTATGAGGTCAGTTGGTGTAACAGGGGACGGACGTGGTTGCTGTAACACTCTGACGCTCGATGGAAGAAAGGCTGGATTCCCGCCTTCGCCGAGTGCACCCCTCAGAAGCGCCCCTCGTATTGCAGAGAAATACTCGGGGGCATGGGAAGAAAGTGCCCGGGGGGGAATGACGGACAGAGAAGAGAGACTCGTGTGTGCGGGAATGACGGAGGCGCTATACTGTAGGCGACATCCCTGCAGTGGAGGCGACAATGGAACAGCATGGTGTGGTGATGGTGTATACAGGCAACGGCAAGGGGAAGACGACCGCGGCGCTGGGTCTCGGCCTCAGAGCCATCGGGGCCGGACAGCGCGTCCTGCTGGTCCAGTTCATGAAGGGCGACCCAAGCTACTCGGAGCTGAAGGCTCTCGCCCTTCTGCCGGGGTTCGAGGTTGTCCAGACGGGTCTCCACCATTGGGTGACCAAGGAACAGGTTAGCCTGCTGGACAAGACAGAGGCACAGCGAGGCATGAACATCGCCCGCAACGCATTCGCGGAAGAACGGCATGAGCTGGTGATCCTGGACGAGCTCAACTGTGCTATCGACTACGGCCTCATTCCCGAAGCAGATGTTCTCGAGCTGCTGACACAGAGGCCTCCGTTCATGTCGGTCTGTATCACCGGCCGCGGAGCTCCTGCGAGTCTGTTGGACGTTGCCGACATGGTCAGTGAGGTCGTCGAGGTCAAGCACCACTTTCACCAGGGCGTCGCCGCCCAGAAGGGAATCGAGCTCTAGCCCGCTGGACGCAGCGCCGTGACCTCATCAAAACGCAACGCCTGGGGACTGTTCAACCTCGGCGCTGCAGCCACCATCTGGGGGAGCACCTTTGTGGTCAGTCGCTATGCCCTGGCCAGCGTGTCCTTTCTCTACCTTGTCATCTTGCGGTTCGCATGCTCGACCGCGCTGTTCGCCACCCTCTTTCTCGTCCAGCGGCCGCACATGCCGCGTGGCCGTGAATGGTGGCTGTATCTTGGCGCCGCTGCGTCGGGCTATGTCCTCTCCATCCCGTTCCAGTTCCTGGGCACATCGTTGACCAACGCACACATCGGCTCGATTGTCACCTGCGCCACACCACTTGCCATCGTCGTGCTTGCCGGGCTCTTCCTGCATGAACACATACGCCTCCGGGACGTCCTGGCCATCGCCATCGCTCTCTCCGGCGTCGCGCTGATATCGCTGGAAGGACTTCGCCCGAATGTTGGGGTCAGCCCTCTGCACTGGCTCGCAGGCATTGCCGCCCTGGTTGCCGCAGCCGTCATGTGGGGCCTCTACTCCCTGTTTCTCCGCCTCATCACGCGGAAGCAATCGTCCCTCGCCGCGACAGGTATCAGCAATGCGCTCGGGTTCTTCATCCTCCTGCCCCTGTTCATCCCCCGGGGTGGAGAGGTGATCGCTACGGTCACCACCCGTCCTGTACTTGCGGCTGCCATCGTCTATCTCGGCGTCGTCTCGACGTTTCTTGGCTTCAGCCTGTGGACGCTAGGCCTCCAGCAGGTCAACAGCGTCTCCGCTTCCTCGCTGATGTTCTTCTGCCAGCCCCTGGCGGGGACCATTCTCGGCATGCTGGTCCTCCATGAGCACGTCACCGCGCAGACGATCAGTGGCAGTGGACTCATCCTGGCCGGGCTTCTGGTCAGCATGGTCCGGCCCCAAGTGAATACACTGTGAAGAACGGAGTGAACGTTCACCCCGGCATGCGTGTAGCATAGGTGGCGAAACAGACTTCATACCAACCTCCTCCCAGAGATGAAGAGGGCCTCCGTAGCAGCCGGAGGCCTTTTCCATATGCCACCCACTCGTGGTGCGCCACGAGCACACCCTTCCTGTCCTATCTGCTCATCGTGGTGGTTCTTGTCGATTTCGGCATATCCTTCTGACAGACCGACGACAATTGCCATTTCATCGTAGAAAGGCGGGGCCCTATGAAGAAGCAGTATCTTGGCCTGGATATCCTGCGAGGTTTCGGCGTATTCATGGTGGTATGGCTGCACTCGGCATTCTACTACTTCGACGGCCTCTATGACCTGGACCTGAACAATCCCCCGCTGATTGTCACCCTCATCGGCCTCTTGCTGATGTTCGCAGGCCTTTTTGCCATGATCAGTGGCGCAGGTCACACCCTGCAGCTTCACAGAAAACTGGATAGCGGCTACGAACCGAAGAAGGCCCTGATGTTCAACAGTATCAGCGGCTTGATGATCCTGGCCATCGGGTACGCGTATTTCATCTTCACCGGGGCAGGACTTGTTCATTTTGAAAGCAGAAGCATGAACAACAGCATGCTGGTGGACCTGATCCGGTATGGCAGAATATCGACGGTGGTGTCCGAGAGAGTCCTCTACGTCGACAGTCTGACCATTATCGGCATGAACATCCTCATCATGGGGCTGATGTTTGTCCTGGCCCAGCGATGGGTGAGAAACAAACAAGTCCGGAGCTGGTCATCCGTCTATCTGCTGTCTGCTTTCGGCGTGTTTCTCTTCTCATTGGTCCGCATCCCGTTGTATGAGGTCTATCTGAAAGCCGTGGCCGACAAACAGCTGGGCATGGTCCTTCTCCTGAACGGATTCGTCAACAAGAACAACCCACTCCTGCCCTATCTGGCCTTTGGACTCATGGGCGCATGGGTGGCTTCCATGCTGAAAGAGCGAGGATGGCGTCTGCTCGTCCGCACAGCGCTTCCACTCAGCCTTGCACTCCTGACGACGGGCGTCGTGTTGTACGTAGGCCTTCCGGACACCATGCTTCAGAGGAGCATCGACCTGAAGTGGTATGCGATCATGACCGCGCAATTGGGGCTCTTCCTGGTCATGATGCTGGCTGCTCTCCGGCACTATGATTTCAGACGCGAGGAAGACGCCCGGCACATGTCGTTTGTCAGCACCTTCCTCTACCGCTTCGGCGTCGCCGGCCTGACGGCCTTCTTTCTGGAGAGTGTGGTCAGCGCCTGCATCTACCGGGTCCTGTCACTCATGATCCCCGGCCTCCACTTCGGTCTGCTGGCCGCGCTCGTCTATGGGCTTGTCCTTGCCCTCTGCTGGGGCTTCTTCCTGATGCTCTGGGAAAGAGCCCACTTCCGATACGGCCTGGAGTATTTCTACTGCAGCACACTGGACCGCTTCGGGGAGAGCGAGAAGAAGCACAAGATGAAGGGGTTCCAAGACAGCGGTAGTCGTCCGTGAACATCTTCCAGGGCGTCCGTGATTACCGGCTTCTGAACAGGCATCTCTACCGATTCTCCAACGAGGAGATTCGCGCATTCCAGCTGTCTGAACTGCAGAAGCTGGTTGGGTTCTCCATGAAGCATTCGCGCTTCTATGGCGACCTGTACGAAGGCCTGTCCGTGGAGAGCCTGGAGGATTTCCGGCAGCTGCCATCCATCAACAAACAGATCATGATGGACCACTTTGACGATATCAACACCTGCGGCCTGAAGCTCGCAGAGGTTCGCGACTATGCCGTCCAGAAGGAGCTTCACAGGGACTACCTGGGCTACTATCAGGACCAATTCGTGATCGGCCTTTCCAGCGGCACCAGCGGCAACAAGGGCATCTATGTCACGCCGAAGTCCATGACCGAGCGGCTACCCTTTGTCTTTCTCGCCAGAAGCGGCTTGTCCAGCAGGGACCTTCCCTTCCGCATTCTGTTTCTGCTCAGGGTCTTCAGCCAGGGCTTTGAGGATATCAATGCCCCTCTCATCAACCTGAACTACCTCAGCACCATGACGCCGGTCGACGAAATCGTTCGTCAGATCAATGATGATCGCATCAACATCCTGATGGCGCCACCCAGCCTGGTCCGACAGCTGCTGCCCCGGGCCGGCACGATCAAAAGGCCACTGAGGATGATTGTCTCATATGCAGAAGTACTGGAGAAAGAGGAGAAGGAACGTTTTCAACGAAGCTTTGGAACCCGGGTCATTGAGATCTATCAGGCCAGCGAAGGGCAGATCGGCAGCACCTGCCGGCGTGGCAACCTGCATATCAACGAGGACCTGGTCTACATCGAGCTCTATGACAAGGACGGGCAGCCGTTGGACCGTCCGGAGCCTGTGGCAACAACAATGCTCCTGACGAATCTCATCAATACTGCACAGCCCCTGATCCGATACGAGATGAATGACCTCATCCAACTCGGTGAGAGTTGCCCCTGCGGGAGCTCGTTCAGAGTCATCGACAAGGTACTGGGAAGGAATGACGATGTCCTCTACCTGACGAACAGGAACAACATTCTGCAGCCCGTCTACCCCGATTTGATGAGCCGATGGATTATCACAACCAGTGACAGCATCCGAGAATTCAGGGTCACGCAGACTTCCTATTCCAGACTGGAAATCACCATTGATGTGCTTGACTCAACGGGTGAGACAAGGGCTGCTGTGACCGAACAACTGAAGACCCGTCTGACAATCGAATTGTCCAGCTACGGCATCGACGCCGACTTGGACATCCGGACAGAGGCCATACGGCTTCCGGAGACCATGGCCAAGTACAAGCGCTTCATCGGTCTAGCGCCGGAAGCTGCGGATGATTCCTGACCCGGCCGGCAGCTACTCGAACAGCGCCGTGCTGGCGTAGCGGTCTCCACGGTCGGGGAAGATGACCACGATCACACCGCTTGCCAGCGTGCCGACCAGTTCCATGGCTCCCCAGAGCGCCGCGCCACAGGAGATGCCGGCATTGATGCCTTCCTTGCGGTAAATCTCGCGCGCGATCCCAAAGGCGGGAGCGTCTTCGGTCATCCGCAGCGTCACATCCAAGTTGGCGAAGTTGAAGATACCGGGCGTGTAAGCGGCCATGTTGCGCAGTCCCTGGATCTTGCTGCCGGCAATCGGCTCGACCCCGACCACCTTCACCTGTGGCGCCTGCCTGTGCATGAAGGCGGACAGTCCGGTCAATGTGCCACCCGTCCCCATGCCGGCCACCACGTGCGTCACGTCCGGAACGTCCCTCAGGATCTCGGGGCCCGTCGTCTCCTCGTGCGAACGAGGGTTGGCGCTGTTCTCGAACTGGTTGAGGTTGACCCATGACGGGTCCTCCGCCAGCATCTGCTGTACAGTCCTGATGGCAAGGTTCGTGCCGCCGGCAGCGTCGGTGAGGACGATATCCGTGCCAAACATCTTCATGACCTTCCGCCGTTCGATGCTCGCACTCTCGGCCATCACGGCACGGAATCTGTAGCCACAAAGAGCCGCGATCATCGCCATGGCAATCCCGGTGTTCCCGCTGGTGGCTTCCAGCAGCTGAGAACCGGGCTTCAGCACTCCTCGTTCCTCGGCGTCCCGAAACATGGTAAGAACCGGGCGGTCTTTGACCGATCCCCCGGGGTTGTTGCCCTCCAGCTTCGCCAGGATGCGAACCTCCGGATTCGTGCTGAAGTGTTGAAGCTCGACGACTGGTGTGTTACCGATCAGATCAAGGATGGAATTTGTTGTCATGTGATTTCTCCTTTAGGAGCGCGAGGGGTACATTGACGCCATGGGGTCTGTCCGGAAGGACGTGGCGCGAGGTCTTGGCAGGCATGAGGTCCCCGGTGAGGCCTGCTCGCATGACCTCTGCCTTCGTGACATGCTCTCCGGCTCTCCAGGCAGCGACTGCTATATGGTCACTGCTGTAGTCGACGAAATAGACGGGCACGTACTTGTAGCCCATGCTCTTGAGAGCGTTGTAGCGGTGATGGCCGTCCAGGATCACCATGGTCCGCTGGTCCACGATGATGGGATCCTTGATCATGCCGTCCCGCACCAGATCGCGCTGGATTCTCCTCAAGTTCTCGCTCAGAATCCGCTCGTGTTGCCTCAGGGTATTCACGGGTACCAGTGTTATCGTCATTCATTCTCCTTCTCTGCATGCTCGCAGTAAACAAGAAGCCTCCCGTCTCCGGGAGGCTTCGCATGTTCAGTGTCAAGATATGCGACTAGCGACGCCTCTCGGTATGCTGCGTTTCACACATGCAGGCCGTCATCGCTACGATAGTCATACTTGTATTCTGTCCCGGCAGGACTCCGCGTCAACCTCTCCTCGTGACGGTATCATGAATCCTGGGCGTCCAACGCCATCTGGTAGAGATACCAGGTCTTGTAGCGGATGCCGCCCGCCCCCTCGATCTCGCGCCAGCTACGCACGTTTTCCTCGCCCAGCAGCGACCCCTCAGCCACGCGATACCCGTGCGCACGGCCCCAGGTGAACAGCTTGGAGAACATCGCCGCAGGCACGCCCCTTGAGCGATAGTCGGGAACGACGAACATCACCAGGGCACGCCCGGCGTCGATCCGATTGCGGTACAGGAGGAATGTCAGCCACCCAACGGGAAACAGCCGTCCGTTCATGCGTCGGAACACCTGGTTGTAGTCCGCGGACGATGCGACGAGCCCGATGGGGCGTCCCTCATCCGTCCTGGCGATGGCGACCATCTCGGGTCGCACGTACTTCTTCATATCGCGCACCATGATGCGCACGTCCTCGATGGAAGGCGGGGTCAGGTCAGCCCACTCCGCAGGCATCGCCTCGTCCAGAATGCGCTTGATGTCGCGGGCAGTCCCCTCCAGGTTGCCCATGTCTACGTTGTCGACGTGGTAGTGGTAGCGCGCCATGACCCTCCGCATGAGCTTCTCACGGTATTCGCTTGCTGCAGCTACGTCAAAGCGCCAAGCCCCCAGCCGGATGTCCACCGTGAAGCCATAGCGGTCCATGAACGTGTTGTAGTAGGCGTGATTGTAGTTGGTATACATCATCGGGGGGTCGTCGAAGTTCATGGCCAGCATCCCGTGATAGTCGTCGCCGTTGGTCGGCGAGACCGGCCCCTTCACGACACGCGTTCCTCGACCCCGCAACCAGTCCGTGCCGGCATCGAGCAATGCTTTGGCCTGGTCCCAGTCGTCGACCACGTCAAACAGGGTGAAGGCTCCATAGTGCACACCCTTGGCCGCGCTGAGCTTTGTGTCGACCAGGACCGCTATGCGGCCCACAACCCGACCCTTGTCGTCGCGTACGACAAACAAGGCGTGTGGGTTGTCCTTCAGGACAAAACCGGCACGGCCGGTGACAATAGCCATCATCTCTGAACGGAGGACCGGCACCCAGGCATGGTGCCCCTGGTACAGGCGGTAGGGGAACTCGACGAATTCCCGGAGCCCTCGCCCGGTGGTGACTTCTTCCACGGCAGTCTTCATGCGTCTGTTCCTGAAGGGGCGGCAGTTCTCCGCTCAGCCGGCTGTTGCCTCACCCTTGCTCTGGTAGTCCTCGATCGCCAGGTGCAAAGCCTGAACGGCATACCCGGCACAACGCCACTTGGATTCAGGCAGGCCGTCCTGCAGGCCCGACAGATACGGCATGTCGAGCGCCAGGGCCTCGTCGATGGTCTTGCCCGGCAGTTCCTTGCTGAGCACAGAGAGTGTCGAGATAAGAGCCGTGCACCCTGCAATCCGATATTTGGCATCCGTGATGCGGCCCGCATCAACGCTGATGAAGAATGTCAGTTCTACGGCGTCCGCGTTGTCGGTGATATGTCCCGTTCCTGAGGGGGCATCGATGTGCCCGATATTGCTCGGGCTCATGAACTCACGGATCGTGGCACGACTGTACTTGTCCATGTCGCCTCAAGCCATCGAGCGCAGGAATTTGACAAGACCCGGGATGACGTCTATGACGTAGTTGACGTCCTCTAGTGTTGTTGCATACCCAAGCGAGAGGCGCAGCGATGATTTCGCCTCCTTCAGGTCGCAGCCGATGGACGTCAGCACATGCGATGCCACTGTTTCCAGCGCATTGCATGCCGAGCCGCCCGCTGCGATGATCCCGGCTTCGTTCATGGCAAGCAGGAGTGGCTCGTTGTCGATCCCCTCGATACGGATGTTCAGGTTCTGGGGCACACGCTGCCTCATGTCACCGTTCACGACGATTCCGTCGATCTGCGCCGAAAGCTTGCTCAGCAGCATGTCCCGCAGCATCGTGAGACGTTCGAGTTCCCCCGGCAGCCGCTCCTTGCCCAGCTGCGCCGCCTTGCCAAGACCGACGATGC
>JAPLGL010000122.1 GCA_026390155.1 Caldisericota bacterium | reverse complement strand
TTCTTTTTCCGAAACGCCCGGACCGTTATGAGGGTCAGTGAGGCGCGCGGAGTGATTGTCCTTGCCATTGGCACATGTCATGTTCCTGCCTTCGAGTATACGCCTCAGCAGGTGAAGCAGGCTGTCTCGTCGTATGGCATGGAGAGCAAGAAGAATGTCGAGATTGCCGTGCGCCAGATCCTCGGCGTGGAGGAGCATATTTCGCCTGATGATACGGCGGATGCTATAGCCATCGCTCTCTGTCATACGTTCACAGGTGCGCTTCGCGAGGCAGTTCGGATGGAGGAGATCAATGATTGCTCTGATTAGGGGGACCATATACCGCAGGATGGATGCAGCTGTCATCGTTCTTGTCGGCGACATCGGGTATGAGGTGAGAGTGATAGACCCCACCGTGTTCGAGGTCGGCGAAGAGGTCGAACTGCAGACATACCATGTCGTCAAGGAAGACCGGCAGGAGTTGTACGGTTTTGTCGAATCGCTGGACTACCAAGTCTTCGCTGACTTGGTCGAGCACGTTCCGGGTGTCGGAGCCAAGACCGCGCTGAGCCTTCTGCGCGCTGCACCTGCGTCTCGCCTCATCGAAGCAGTTCGGGAACAGAATGTCGGACTCCTCACTTCTGCACCCGGCGTTGGAAGGAAAAATGCCGAGCGCATTCTCATCGAGTTACGCCCGATCGTCAACCGCAAGTACGCTGAGCTCCTATCGGTCGAGGGTATGGCAGGAACGGAATCCACGGTGCTGGCGGAGGTGGAGATGGCGCTCCGTTCTCTTGGATACTCCCAGAGAGAGATCAGCGGGTCTCTCCGGGAACTTGGCGCTGCGAATGACCGTTCGGCCGAGGAACTCGTCAGCGATGCTTTGCAGCATCTCTCGAGGAAATAGGATATGGCTGCTGGCGAGGAAAAGCGTGTCCGTCGGAAAGCGCCCCCTGCTCAAACCCTGCCATCGTCGTTGAAGCCCGAGCCAGATGCAGTGGGCTCAACGGTACGGCCACGACGTCTTGCGGAATTCATAGGACAGGAACAACTGCGACGAAACCTGACCATTTTCGTAAGAGCCGCACTCAGCAGGAAAGAGCCGTTGGACCACTGTCTGCTGTACGGTCCTCCAGGTCTGGGCAAGACGACACTCTCGCAGATCATTGCCGCGGAGCTTGGTGTACGATTCAACTTCACGAGCGGTCCAGCACTCACACGGGCAGGAGACCTTGCCAGTATCCTGGCCTCGCTCAGGGACAGGGATGTGTTGTTCATCGACGAGATTCATCGCTTGCCACCAGCGGTGGAAGAGAGTCTCTACTCTGCGATGGAGGATTTTCAGCTGCCTATCATTCTCGGGAAGGGGCCAAGCGCAAAGACACTTACGATACGCCTCAAGCCATTTACTCTCATCGGAGCGACCACCCGGTTTGGCATGTTGTCCGCCCCTCTTCGCGACAGGTTCGGTATCGTCATGCGCATGGACCCGTACAACGAGGACGAACTGGCTCAGATCATTGCCAATGCCGCTTTGCGCCTTGAGACTGCTGTCGAGCCGGCTGCTGCCAGGCGGATTGCTGGTCGCTCGCGCGGCATTCCTCGCATAGCACTTCGAAACCTGAAACGCATCAGGGACTATCTGGCATACGCCGGGGCTTCGGTCGTCGATGTGAAACTGGTCGACGAGGCTTTCTCAAGGCTCGACATTGACAAGTACGGCCTGCTGGACATCGATCGGCGGCTCCTTGGCGCGATCGACGAGAAGTTCGGGGGCGGTCCGGTGGGGCTCGACAGCCTCGCTTCTGCGATCAGTGAAGATCCTGAAACCGTGTCCGTTGTCATTGAGCCGTACCTGGTGCAATTGAATCTTCTCGCGCGGACATCGCAGGGACGTGTCATCACGGAGCTGGGCCGGAGATATTTGAAGGGTCATGACAATAGTTCCGGTGGTGGGGAAGACGTTCTGTTCTGAAGTCCGCGAAGGCTCTGACCCTTGATTATGTGCCGGAAGCCATTACAATCTAGTCAGCCCGTGCAATAGCGCGGGTTTGTTAGATTACAAAGCACGGAGAGATGGCCGAGTGGCTGAAGGCACTCGCCTGCTAAGCGAGTGGGTGGCTAATACCGCCTCCCGGGTCCAAATCCCGGTCTCTCCGCCATTCTTATTCTGAGGGCGCGCCGCCATGCTTCTTGCTATTGATGTCGGGAACACCAACATAGTCTGTGGCCTGTTCGACGGTTCTGTCCTGCGCGACAGTTGGCGCTTGACTACTGACCGAGGCAAGACTGCCGATGAATACAGTGTGTTTATCCGCAGTCTGTTTCAGTCTTCTGATATCCAGCCGGGGGATGTTGAGTCTGTCGTCCTCGCTTCTGTTGTTCCTCCGCTTACCCCTATCATGCGCCGCCTCGTCGATCGCATGTTTCACCTTCGGCCCCTTCTGATTTCGACGGCACTCAACACGAATATCACATGGGAGGTCGAGTCTCCATCCGAGATCGGAGCGGATCGCATCGCTGATTGTGTCGGCGGGTACGTGAAGTATGGGGGGCCCTGTATCATCGTTGACCTGGGGACTGCGACGACGTTCAACTTCGTGAGCCGCGATGGAAGGTATCTTGGGGGCTCCATTGCACCCGGCCTTCTCAACTCGAGCGAATCACTGTTCACCAAGACCGCCAAGTTGCCCCGGATAGAGCTTGAGCGGCCTGGAACGAGCCTCGGAATCGACACGATTACCCAGATGCAGATTGGCGTGGTCTGGGGCGAGGTGTTCATGGTCGATGGCATGATTCAGCGTATCCGTCAGGACGCAGGTTGTCCAGATGCCAAAGTGATCCTGACTGGCGGGTTGTCAGGGGTTGTGGTACCTGGCTTGCACACGACGTGTGTACACGATCTGAATCTCACGCTTGACGGCCTGCGAATCCTCTTTGATCTGAACAGAGGCAGGACCGAGTGAACATCGGACCGCTGAAGCTGGACGGGCGTGCGTTTCTTGCGCCCCTTGCGGGCTATGGCGATTCTCCGTTTCGCGTGTTGTGCAGGCACTATGGCGCAGCCATGGTCTACACGGAAATGGTTTCGTCTCTCGGCATCAGGTTCGGCAACGCGAAGACATTTGGGATGCTGGTGTTCGATCCTGTCGAGCACCCTGTCGACTTCCAGATGTTTGGAGCTCGACCTGATGCAATGGCGCAGGCTGCGGAAGTCCTGGCTAGAGCCGGGGCCGATGCCATCGATATCAACATGGGGTGCCCCGAGCCAAAAATCGTGAAGACCGGTGCCGGGTCAGCGCTACTGAAGGATCTTCCTCTTGTCGACGCGATTACGTCAGCGGTTGTACGGGCAACGCGGCTGCCGGTGACCGTGAAGATACGGAAGGGATTCCTGATCGATGACAATGTGACTGAAGATATCTTGTCCATTTGTGAGAAGAACGGTGTCGCGGCCTTTGCGATTCATGGCAGTACTGCCGTCCAGGGACGGTCAGGCTCGAAGGACTGGGATGTCATCGCTGCAGCCAAGGCAAAGGCTACCATACCAATCATTGCGAACGGGGGAGTCAAGAAGGCGGAGGACGCGAAGAGGTTTCTCGACTACACTGGAGCGGACTACGTGATGGTAGGGCGAGCGGCTCTTGGAAATCCATGGGTCTTCGAGCAGATCAACGATGTTCTCGGTGGCAGGATTCCGCGGGAGCCGGGAGTTGAGGAGCGGTTCAGAGTAATGCAGGAGCATGTTGACCGCGAGGTTGCTCTGAAGGGTGAAATCATCGGAGTGAAAGAGATGCGAAAGCATCTCGCCTTTTATTTCAAGGGTTTCCCTGAAGCGACTACGTATCGAGGGCGTATCAACCAGGTGAAGGAAGCAGACCAGCTGAAGAAGCTGCTGAATGAGTACTGTGCACTGTGTATGGGTGCAAGCGAGGAGGTTCGCCATGATGCATGACGAAGAAGAACATTCCGATGAAGGGATTGAAATCACCAACACGCGTGAAGATGAGGAAGAAAAGCTGTATATCAGTCCCTCGCAGCACAAGAAGATGCTTGAGGAGCTCAACAGGCTGAAGACCAAGGAGCGCCTTCGCATCGCTGAGCGCATCAAGGAGGCCAAAGGATTCGGTGATCTCTCGGAGAATGCCGAATATGAAGAGGCAAAGAAGGAGCAGGCGTTCATTGAGGGGACCATTATGGATGTCGAGCGTCAGCTCGAGCACTCTGTCGTTGTGGACCCAGGCGACACTGGGACGGGCGAAGTCCACATGGGCTGCAAGGTCCGGGTACTTGAGGTCGATACCGGCAAGGCTCGCTGGTTCACGATTGTCGGCAATCTTGAAGCCGATCCAATGGAAGGTCATATTTCCATTGATAGTCCGGTGGGCAAGGCCCTCGTCGGAAAGCGCGAAAAGGAGACCGTTGCTGTGCGCATCCCCACGGGTCGAGTCTCATACAAGATTCTATCTATCGAGAAGGTATAGCCGTGCTGGACCTCAACGAGGTAGAGCAGAACCGCAAGGACAGGATCGGAGAGCTTCGCGAACAGGGGATTGATCCGTTCGGGCACAGTTTTGGAGGCGCGCTTGCGGCGTCCTACATCGCGCAGCACTTTGATGAGCTGGGAGACAGGGTGGTTCGCGCCAGAGGGCGCGTCATGGTCGTTCGTGGCCACGGGAAAGCGTGTTTCCTGGTATTGGCGGACATGTCCGGTCGGATCCAGTTGTACGTGCGCTCTGACGACCTCAAGGAACCTTCCTATGACTGGTTCAAGAAGTACTTGGATTCCGGTGACATCATCGGGGTCGAGGGGACCCTGTTCGTAACGAAGACCGGAGAGAAGACCATCGCCGTGACAAGACTGTGGGTCCTGTCGAAGGCGATCCGCACATTGCCCGAGAAGTTCCATGGCCTTACGGATGTCGAAATCCGGTATCGGCAGCGCTATGTTGACCTCATCGTCAACCCTGAGGTTCGAGATGCTTTTGAGAAGAGGTCTCGCATGGTTTCGCATATTCGGTCGTATCTGACGGAGCGAGGCTATCTAGAGGTCGAGACTCCGATGCTTCAGCCAATCGCCGGTGGGGCGACTGCGCGTCCCTTCATTACGCATCACAATGCGCTCGATCAGGACCTGTTTCTGCGCATTGCTCCAGAACTATACCTGAAGAGGCTTCTGGTTGGTGGTTTTGAGAAGGTCTTCGAGATCAATCGAAGTTTCAGGAACGAAGGCATCGACACAGTACACAACCCGGAATTTACCATGATGGAACTGTACGAAGCCTATTCAGACCTTGACGGCATGATGGTCCTGACCGAGAACCTGATTCTGGACCTGGTCGAGAAGGTCACGGGCACATCGGAGGTGCACATGGGAGAGCGGTTGATCAACTTCACCGGTCCCTTTGCACGGACGACGTTCGACTAGGCCATGCAGAAGTACGCGGGTGTCGGCCTGGAAGAGTTGCGCGGCGATGCGCTTGCCCATCGCAAGATCGCGGAGTTTGGCATTCATATGGACAAGTCGTTCGAGTATGCCAACGTTGTTAACGAGATCTTCGACAAGATGGTCGAGCCCCATTTCATCGACCCTACGTTTGTGCGTGAGTATCCTGTGGAGATCTCCCCGCTGGCCAAACGCATGGCGGAACAGCAGCAGATAGTTCAGCGGTTCGAGCTTTTTGCCGGTGGGATGGAGCTTGCCAATGCCTTCACCGAACTCAACGACCCTATCGACCAGGAAGAGAGGTTTGCACAGCAGGCTGCTGCGAAGGCCAGGGGCGATGAAGAGAGCCAGTCCATGGATTTCGACTACGTGCGTGCTCTGCAGTACGGTATGCCGCCGGCGGGTGGACTGGGGATCGGAATTGACAGGCTCGTCATGGTGCTGCTTGGCGTCGAGTCCATCCGTGAGGTTATCCTGTTCCCTCAGCTGAAGAGAAGGGAGCCACAGGACTGAAGTTCTTGTGTCGACATAGGAGGGCATGATGGCGAAGCCCCAGGTTCAGTACAGGTGCGGCGAGTGTGGACATATTAGTGTCTCGAAACTCGGAAAATGCCCCGAGTGCGGGTCCTGGGGCTCCTTTGTTGAGGATGTACCT
>JAPLGL010000098.1 GCA_026390155.1 Caldisericota bacterium | reverse complement strand
TCGACCTCTGGCAAACCCCCGACGCCTCCGTCGCACTGACTGCTCCCCTTCTACCCGGAAAGACCGCACAAGTGAAGCTGGTCCTGCAGCAGAAGACTCCAGCCACCATCAAGTCCTACGCCGTCGATGTCAGCGTTTCCTACAAAGACGGTGACGGCGTTGCGGTCACGAAGATCATCAAGAATGCTGGAATCGTGAGAGTCGGCAGTATCAACTTCCTCTCCAACGGCATCCGCTGGATCATCGAGCAGTTGTACAAGCTTGTCCACAGCTATGCGCTCGCTATCATCCTGCTCACCCTTGGACTGAAGCTCATCACCGAACCGCTCACGCGCATGCAGTTCAAGTCGACGGTCGACATGCAGAAGCTCCAGCCCCAGCTCACCAAGCTCAAGGCGAAGTACCCGAACAAGGATGACGCCAAGCAGCTGAACGAGGAGACGATGAAGTTGTACAAGGACAACAACGTCAACCTGTTCAGTGGGTGCCTACCCTTGCTCGTGCAGTGGCCCATCTTCCTCTCCCTGTTTACGGCCATCAACAACTACTCTCCCTTCAACACTGCACCATTCCTCTGGGCGCCTGCACTCTCCATGGCTTCAAGTGCGCTTCCCCTGGCCACCAGGTTCATCATGCCCATCATCGTCGGGGCTTCGACGTATGTGCAGTCCATCACTTCCTTCATCCCGGGACAGGACCGGTCTCAAATGGCAATGCTGACGTACTTCATGCCGCTTCTCCTCGCATACTGGGCATATGGCTTCAGTATCGCTCTTGCGCTGTACTGGGCGCTCTTCTCTCTGTTCTCCGCGGGACAGCAGTACCTGGTCATCAAACGCCTCACGAAGGGCATGCCCGTCCCCGAACCAGTCACCAAGAAGTCTGCAAGGAAGTAGGAGGAACGATCATGAGGCTTTCCAAACATGCTGAGCAATTGGTCACGGAGTTCCTGGTCGACTTCTTCAAGGCTCTGGACGAGAACCCTGAGATCCAGGTAGCGTACACGGACGGCGACCCGTACATCAATATCACCGGCCTCACCGGAAATGGCACGTTCCTCACCAGGGACCAGATGTGCCTGTCGGCACTGCAGCACATCGTCAATGTCGTCGTGCACAAGGACCGTGAGGGTGCCCCCGGCATCGTAACGGTCGACGTCGACGGGTACGTCATGCGCCAGCGCGAGATGCTGAAGCGCATGGCGATCGACGCCGCACTGCGCGTCAAGCGTGAGAAACAGGCCGTCGTGATGCAGCCGATGAGTGCCAAGGCGCGGCGCATCATTCACGTGACCCTCAAGGACTACCCTGGGATCACGACGCACAGCGAAGGCCGCGACCCGCAGCGCCGCGTCATCGTCGAGCTCACGAGGTAACGGGAGCGGCGCATGCCGCACGATTCCACCATTGCCGCTCTTGCCACCGCACGTGGCAGCAGCGGCATTGGCATCGTACGGCTCAGCGGCCCGGAGTCGTGGGCAATCGCCGAACACCTGACCGCAGGCCAGCCTCCATTGGCAGACCGCACAGCCAATCTGCGACGCATCTGCCACCCCACGAGCGGAGAAGTCCTGGACCAGGGGATCATCCTCCCAATGCGCGGCCCTCACTCCTATACGGGCGAGGATACCGTCGAACTGCAGCTGCACGGGAGCCCTCTCCTGCTCGACAGTGTGCTGCAAGCTTGCCTGGCACTTGGGGCACAGCCAGCCCGTCCGGGAGAGTTCACATTCCGGGCACTGCTTGCGGGGAAGCTTTCCCTCCTGCAGGCTGAAGCGGTGCGCGACCTTGTGGACGCAGGGTCTGACGACGAGCTCTCTCTGGCCAGGAATTCGCTGTTCACGGATGCATCTCAGCCCTTTCGCGCGGTCCTGACCCTGATCACGCGGTCCCTCGCCTCTGTGGAGGGGCCTCTCGACTTTCCCGACCAGTTCACCGAGGAAGACGAGGCAGGTGCCCTGCAGGCGGCCACAAGCCTTGCGGCAGAGGCGCGCGCAGGCATCCAGAAGCTACTTGTGGACGCACAGGCAACCGAGCAGCTGCATCACGGCGTCACAGTCGTCATCGCCGGTGCGCCCAATGTCGGCAAGTCCTCTCTGATGAACGCCTTGCTCAAGTACCCAAGAGTTATCGTGTCGGACGTCCCCGGGACGACCCGTGACTCGGTGGCGGAAGAGATCCTCCTAGGTGGACACCGGGTAACCCTCATCGATACGGCCGGTCTATGCGCAACCCCTGTCGACACCATCGATCAACTGGCAGGCGAACAGGCCCGCCAGTCCCTCAAACGCGCTGACATCGTCTTGATCGTCCTGGATGCAGAAACGGGACTTCAGCCGCATGAGCGGGACCTCCTCGCAGACGTCCGAATGCTGCCCCACCTCGTGGCCGTGAACAAGGTCGACACCGGACCTGTCCCCACGGGTCTCGCAGCGGAGGTCGGGGAACCAGTACTGGGAATCTCCGCCACGGAGGGGACTGAACTCGCCGCGCTCACTGACCATCTGACCAAGCTTGTCGAGACAGCCACCGGGACGGTCACGGCCAAGCAGATAGTGACACTCCGGCAGGCAGGAGAGCTCAAGACGGCCGAGCGAGCGCTGGGCGATTTCATGAGCTCGGCGGGGGCAGTTCCGGCAGATGTCCTCACGTATCTTCTCGGCGAAGCCCGTGAAGCAATTCAACGGCTTCTGGGCGAACACATCACTCCCGACGACATCCTCGCAACCGTCTTCAGCACCTTCTGTATCGGCAAGTAGCGGACTTCTTGTTCACACTCCCTCAACACAGTACCCACGCCCACGCAGCCGGGGGTTTGCATCCGAACATGTCCAGCGTGGAACTATGGCTGCAGGGAACGCGCCCAGTCGAAGCTGAACACTGCCTGCGCCCTAACGATAAGAGCAGGATCGGCAACGATTATGCCGACCTCGCGCTGCTGCAGCCACGGGTTGCCGTCTGTGAGCGGTGGATCTGAGAAGTTCTGTGAACCGACGAACATCTGCGTTCCATCGACAATCATCATCTTGACGTGGTAGTACGGTGTCATGGAAACCCGGACGGTGTTGCCCCCTATGAACGTCCTTGCATCGGCAGCGGACGCCCGGGAATCGGCATAGGTTCCGTCAGTGATGGCCTGCACCTTGACGCCGCGCGCAGCGGCCGCAGCCAGCGCCTGGTTCACCATGTCACTCTTCAGGTACTGCGTCGCAACAACGACACTGGTCCTGGCACCATCGATCATCTCCTTGATGCGAAGTCCTGCGTTGAGCGGAGACACGATGAGGCGATCGCTGGTCAACTGCTGAAGGGTGAATGGCTTCCTCTGCCAGTCCGCCCAGAACATCGTTGTCAGATCGGCTACGACTTCCGAGTCTGTCGTGACGACCGCAAAAGCGCGGTTCTTCTTACCATCGGCATACGTAAAGTTGTTGGCCGAAATGTACGCCGCATCTCCATCAACCACAAAGTACTTGGCGTGCGTGATCCGGTAGGCGGGGTTGGTACTCCGCACCGTGATGCCCGCCCGTACCAGGTCGGCGATGATGCCCTTCGAGTCCGTCAAGGCGAGGCGTTCGCCTGGATCGACCATGACCTTGACTGCCACGCCTCTAGCCGCGGCATCCGCAAGGGAGTCCTCAATGCGAGGATCGCTGAAATCGTAGATTGCAAACAGGATAGACGCCGTGGCCGATTGTATCAGTCGACAGGCATCCATGTGGGCATCGTCGGGAAACGTAACAATGCGGTCCACCTGGTCGGCGCGGGCAAGAGAATCAGAAGGCACCATAACGAGAAGGGCCAAGAGTATGAGTAGCAAGCCAATGGGAACAGTCTTCTTCATGCCAACTCCTCCTATGGCCGATACGTCAGGCTCACGGTCCGCGTCGCCGGGTCCCAGCCTACTTCGCAGCCCAGACTCTCACCCACGAAACGGAACGGGAGATACGTGCGACTGGCCTGGATGATGGGTGTGACACTTGCATTTGCAGCGTCTATCTGGACGTTCCTGCCGTCCAGGCTGGCACCAGGCTTTCCTATCCAGAGCGAAAGAGCGTGCTTTCCCAGCGCGATGTCGACTCTGCCCTTGCCATCGTTGGCATCAAAGCTTACCGTTCCCCCGATAGCCTCCACGATGGCGCGTATGGGGACCAGCGTCCTGCCATTCATGATCATCGGAGCGACGTCCAGTTCCTGAGCGGCGCCGTTCACGCTCATCGTCCTGCTGCCTATGATCAGCCTCACTGTTGTCACCACATCTCTCTTGAGTTGATAGGTCGTGAACACTCCGCCGTTGGTCAAGCCGACATAGACGATACCGTCAGAACTGAACGAGGGAGAGATGTCCAGGGCATTGCCCCAGTACTTGTTGCTCACGAGCGGGATTCCACTGCTCATGCTGCCGAAGACCAGTCCGCGGTTTGTCGTCACGTCCAGACCGCCGTTCCACGAGACAGCGAGCACCGTGCCGTCGGACTCATATCTGTCACTGAGACGGATAGCATCATACCAGACGTAGCTGGCAACCTGCGTCCAGCCGGCTCCCCTGTTTGTCGACCGGTAGACTCCAGCCTCCCTGGTGCTGCTGTTCCCGTAGTCCGTGCACATGTAGACGGTACCATCTGAGGCGAAGGCAGACGAAGTCCGCAGGTCCTTCATGGCATAGGCGGGAAGTCCGCTGCCGGCGAGATAGCTGAACGATATTCCCCCGTCTGTACTCTGGTACATACGTCCAGAGTGCGTCCCGACAAACAGCGTGTGATCAGCGGCAAAAGCGGGAGACGCCGCGACACAATCGACAACGGCATCGGCAAGATCCGGTCCTGCAATGAGCGGGGAGCATTGCGTGACGGTCGCAAAGCTATCTGTGGTGCGCCACAGCCCCTTGCCTTCCACGGAAATGAAAGCTATTCCAGACGCACGATAGTCGGGAGCAAAGGCGACCCAGGGAACGGCATACCCGTCAAATCCTCCAGCCGGGTTCCAGATTGCCCCCCTGTCCCGCGAGACGAAGAGGCCTCCACCGTCTGTCCCTGCGGCCACCGTCCCATCCATTGCGTAGGCAGGAGAAACCACCACTTGAACGATGCTGAGATCAGTCAGTCCTTCATTGCAGTACGAGACAGTCTGTCCTCCATCGAATGTGCGCGCAACGCCTTGATAGGCGGTGCCGAAGAACACCGTCTTGTCCGAAGCGAACGCAGGTGACACTACCACTGCGTTCACACGCGAGTTGGTGATGCCTGTGCTGCTGTCAGAAAGAGTCTTTCCACCATCCTTCGAGACCAGCAGGCCGATACGGCTGGTTCCGACAAACAACGTGCCGTCGCTGGCAAATGCCGGACTTGCCGCGAGAGCCGTAATGGCGAAGGACTGTGGCGACGGATACTTCATCATTGCTGCAGATGCGACTCCTGTAGTGGCGTTTACCACCATCAATCCCTTGCCCGACGTACCAACGAACAGTTCGCGGGTCGTCTCATAGAGAGGTGAAAACAGGAGAGACGTGACAGTACCTCGATAGCTTCTGGCAAATGTCGCACCAGCGTCCGCCGTGATGAAGACCCCGTCCGCCCCGAGCCCGACCGCAAACGTGTGGTCGGTGGCGAAAGCAGGGGAGAATGCCAGCGCGTTCCCGGTGTTCTCGCTGTCCAGTGGAAGCGGCTGCACGGTGAGTCCTCGGTCTTTGGACATCCATGCCCCTACGACACCATCTGCGCTTTCCAGTCCGAACAGCAGCGTGCCGTCAGTTCGAAATGCGGGAGAGACAGCTATTGCAATCACGTTCTGCTCCTTGATCTGGGGGGCACAGGGCAACCATGTATGGCCATTGTCGATGCTTCTCCAGGAGCCGCTAAGATAGGTGGATGCAAAGACTGTACCGTCACTGCTGACAGTCGGCGTCGGCATGACAGCGGTGACATAGCCGTCTCCCCCGAGCCCCTTGTTGGAGTAGTCGAAACGGGCCCCACCATCATCTGAACGGTACAACCCGTCCTCCGTGGAGACCAGCAAGACGCGGTCGCGCGCGAAGTCAGGAGAATACGCTGTTTCGGTGATGCTCTGGCTGTGGTTTTGCAGCCCATTTCGGACGACGCCGAACGTAGCTCCGCGGTCGCGCGACACGTAGAGACCGTTGCTGGTTCCCACAGCAACACGGCCGTCGTCGGCAAAGGAAGGGGAGACGGCGATGCTGCGAATGGATCCGCCGTATGGTCCATTGACAGGATTGAACTCGTACGAGGCTGCCCGGACACTGTGCACAACAGGAAGCGCCGCCATCGCAACGCTTAGAACCAGAAGCACACCCAGGAGAACTGCGACAGATTGGCTTGTCCGCTTCACATCGACTCCTTTGCCCTGCCTCTGTTGCCCGCGAGACAAACGGGGCGTGGATTTGACCGCGCCCCGCTCGTGATCTTCTTCGACTGCTGCTGAGAATCCTACTTTTGGATGACCGCCTGAACGTCAATGGCCATCTTCTTGAGACCTTCGGCAACGGTCACCTTGCCGAGGAAAATATTCTGGAGGTTCGTGGAGATCTTGCTGCGTGCATCGTTCCATCCACCAGTTGGTGGCTCAAGTACGGAACCGCTCAACTGATCAAGTCCCGCCTTCTTGTCCGGATTCGCTGCGTACGCCGCAACCAGGACAGGATCACTGAGCGAGCTCTGGCGTGCCGGCATGTACCCGGTCTGTGCAGCCCAGACGGCCTGCGGATGAGGAGAGGTGAACCACTTGATGTATGCCCAGCCAGCGTCCTTCTGGCGCTGCGTGTACTTGGGGGCATTGGCAAACATGACAACGTTGGTGCCATACAGAGCCGCAGCCTGGCCAGCAGGTCCCGCGGGCAGGGGTGCCTCACCTAGCTCGAACTTGCCGCCAATAGCCTGTTCATAGTAGGTGCGCCCGGCCACGGAGCCGAATGTCATTCCGGCCTTGCCGACGCCCAGGTCAGTCTGGTCGCCATAGGCGGTCGTATAGTGCATGTCCTTCTTGGCATAGAGGTCTGCAAACAGCTGGGTAGCGGTCCTGGCCGCATTGCTGTTGGCAAACAGGACGTTGTCGTAGGTGTCCGTCAGGATGCGGCCGCCATATGAGTACACGAGGCCGTACCAGAGATCGACGGATGGCGTATGCGAAGCACCCCACTGCGTCTGGTTGCCCTTGTCGTCGGTCTTGGTCAGCAGGGCACAGTCATCAGCAAATTCCTGCCATGTGGTCGGCGGATGTGTGATGCCCGCAGCCTTGAGCATGTCCTTGTTGTAGTACAGGACGACATTGGACTTGTTGAATGGCATCATGTAGCGCTTGCCGTCGGCCAGCTTGGACGAGTCCCACATCTTGGGGAAGAAGTCCGCGATCTCGGCCTTGGACAGGCCGTTGGCGCCATTGATGTAGCTGTCGAACGTGCTGAGGTAGAACCCCGTGGCATACTGGGCTGCCCAGTTCTCATACGCCTGTGCGATGAGGGGAGGATCCTTCGCGGCAATCGCGCCAATCGTCTTCGTCTGCAGGGTGTTGTAGTTGGCCATCTGGACGAGCTGGACTTCCATGCTGGGATGCGTGGCGTTGAACTCCTTGGTCAGAGCGGTCAAAGACTGGCCCAGGGCAGCTGCCATGGCTTCCCAGAACGGGACGATGGCCTTGTTCGTCAGCCAGTCCATGGAGAACTGGATCGTGACCTTCTTGAGTGCGGCGTCCCATGCAGTAGTGGCGCCCATGGACTCGGCGACGAAACGCACAGGAACGACGGTCTTGCCATTGATGATTGCGGCAGCAGCATCCAGCGCAACGTCATAGTCATTGACCTTGGCGACCGTCTTGTCGATTGTCAGGGCTATCTTGTTGTCCGCCAGCGTGATGTTGGCGGTCCTGGTTGTGGCGTCCCACGCGAGCGTGGCTCCCATGGCCTCAGTGATGAACCGCAGCGGAACCAGCGTGCGGCCATTCTTGATCACGGCCCCCTGTTCGAGCGTCGTGACCTTTCCGTTGACGGTACCCGTGTTCTTGCCGATGTAGACCTCGATCGTTGTCATCGTCTCGGCCTTGGTACTCGGAACAACAGCGAGTACCGAGGTGAATGCGATGAGCAGCGCCAGTAAAACAGCCATCAACCTACGCGCGTTGAGCATACTTCCTCCCCTGGAGAATCTGATGGTACCATGCAACTTCATCAGGACGGCTACCCCTTGATACCGCCCCCGCCAATGCCTTCGATAAACTGCCTCTGCACGAAGAAGAACAAAACGACGATGGGGACCGTCGTGAAAACCGATGCTGCAGCAAGCTGAGACCATTGCTGCCCCTTTTCTCCCAGGAAGGAGTTCAGGGCAACTTCAATCAGCTGCTTGTTCTGTGACTGGGTCATGACGGTGGGCCACAGGAATGATGTCCACGAACCCAGGAACGAATTGATGGCAATGGTCACGATCGCGGGCTTTGCAAGTGGCAGGGCGATGCTTCGGAAGTAGCGCAGGCGCGACGCACCATCGATCTGCGCAGCCTCCCATAGTTCCTTGGGCATCGACATGAAATACTGCCGCAGCAGAAAGATGCCGAACACACTCGCAGCAAAAGGGATGATGAGCGCATAGAACTTGTCATACCATCCAAGCGTCCGGATGATGAGGAAGTTGGGGATCAGCGTGGTCGCCGCAGGGATCATCATGACACTGAGGACCAAGCTGAACAACGCCTCCTTGCCCTTGAAGTTGATGCAGGCAAAAGCAAACGCGGCCAGGGACGACGTCGTCAGGGAAATCAGTGTCGAAGCGACTGCCACGAACAGCGTATTGCCGAAGTAGCGCAGCCACGGCGCCGCATTCCACGCGTCAATGTAGTTCTGGAAGGTGGGATGCACTGGCCACAACTGAGGCGGAACGTTAAAGACGGCGTCCTGTGGCTGCAGCGATGTGACGATCATCCAGAAGAATGGGAACACGACCAGGATGAAGAGCGCTGCGATGGCAAGATAGAGGAAGACTCTGTTAACCCTGTTCCAGAGGACGGACTGCCGCATCGTCGTCATGTCACACCGTCATCCATAGAAGACCTTGCGTCCGGTCGCCTTGCGCTGGAGCATCGTAAGGAGGAAGATGATGACAAACAGCCCTATGGAAACTGCGCCGGCGTAGCCAAAATGCATCTGCCCAAAGGCTTGCTGGTACAGGTAGTATCCTGTCGTCGTCGTCGCATCGACAGGGCCACCCTGTGTCAGGACAGCCACCTGCGTGAACATCTTGAACGCGCTGATGGTATAGATGATCACGACGAAGTACGTGGAAGGGGAGATCATGGGCCAGGTAACGTGCCAGAAGGTCCTCCATCCGCTTGCTCCGTCGATCTGCGCAGCCTCGAGGAGTTCGGTTGGCACCTTGGACAGGGCGGCCATGAAAATGATGACTGCAAACCCGATGTCATGCCACGTCGAGTAGAGGATCATCGCGGGCATCGCCGAAGCCGGATCCGTCAGCCACCTGCTGACTGGCAGACCCAGAAAGTGCAGTGCTGCATTGAGCATGCCGTAGTCGGGGTTGAAGATGTAAAGCCAGATGATGGACGTAGCCACCAGCGGCGTAATGTAGGGAATGAAGAACCCCATGCGCCAGAACGTTCGCCCTCGGACCTTCGCGTTGAGGAGTACGGCAATCAGCAGTGAGATGGCAACCGCAACCGGGACACTGCCCAATGTGAAGTAGAGCGTCCGAAAGACCGAACCCCAGAAATCACCTGATGTGAGCAGCTGCCGGAAATTGCCAAGGCCCACGAAGTCCATCTGACCGACAAGATTGGTGTCAAACAGACTGAGGCCAACGACGATGAATGCCGGAAGGAACGTAAAAACCAGGAGCACTAGCGTCGAAGGAAGTGTAAACAGCCAGCCGGCGACGTTGTCGCGGACAATCTGCTTTCGTTGTGCCGGCGTACGTTTGTTGTCCATACTGCAAACACCTCGAGACCGCAGTTTCAAGTTCGCTTGCCACTTGGCCAGGTGGACTCGGCTGTTTAGTATACCACCCACAACCTGCAAGTCAAAAGACGCCAGGAACAGGCTGTCGATCTCCCCCAATACGGTCTCGGAGTGAAAGAGGCCATTCTTCTGCTATACTTTAATAATCAGGATGCATCCTGCAACAAGGAGCGGGGGAATTGACACAGCACTTCGTTGAGCTTACAGCGCCAGCGCGGCTCATGGCCAAGATCGCATTCGCCAGTTCGGCAGGCACCTCGGGAGATGTGCTTCTCGTCCTCCCCAGGACTTCAGATGAGGAAATCGGTCGTGTGCACCGCCTGGTGGCAGCAGCTCGCAAGGCTCTCGGCGCGGCTTCGATTCCTTTCCAGATCGTCGAGGCTGACGAAGCGTTCCACATGGCGACATCCGGAGACCCGTCTCGGACAGTCGTCATCGATTTAGACCTCCTGCACCATGAAAACACCACCCTGCTCGGGTCAACCTGCAATTCGAATTCACAGGTAATCGGCTACAAACTCAAGCAGAACATCTCCCGAGCCTCGGCTGCCATCTTTGCCCGGGCCGACTCCAATTCCGCTCTTGCCGCCACGGTCGTGCGCCATCTGACTGAGGCTGGAATCGTGGACCAGACAAGCTTTGTCCATATTACTTCCGCAGGCCAGTCTGCAGCTGTCGACGACAGCGTCCTCGAGGCATACGGCAAGGTGAAAGCTGAGCTGCCACAGGCCCGTCTCGCCATCGAACAGGCCAAAGACGGCGTGGAATCGGCTATCGAACACTGTTCTCTTCAGTATGGTCTCCTTGTGCTTGGATTGCCAAAGCAACAAAAGGCGGGGTCAGTCACGGAACATCTGATTGCTCTCGCGACGGCGGGACTCCTCCACACGACAACAATTTTCGTCTATTCACGCGGCGCAGAAATCGAGCAGTTGTCAGCGATGACAAAAGCCATCGAGCCATGGATCCTCAAGAACACATTCTCCCAGGACGAGTTCGCGGACATTGACCGGCTCCTCCAGGCCAAGCGTGACCACCACGTGTCAATCTCCCTCGTCTTACCGGCGCTCAATGAGGAGAAGACGGTCGGACGGGTCATCGATGTCTTCAAGGGCGCTCTCATGGACCAGCGACCGCTGCTGGACGAAATCATCCTCATGGACAGCAACAGCACCGACCAGACACGCGCAATCGCGGCCGCGCGCGGCATTCCCGTCTATGTCCACCAGCAGGTACGTCCGGACCTCGGAGCGTATGCCGGTAAGGGCGAGACGATGTGGAAGGCACTGTTCGTCGCCAAGGGAGACATTCTTGTCTTTGTCGACACCGACCTGTCCAATCCCAATCCAGCCTTTGTCACAGGACTTGTCGGCCCGCTGCTTCTGGACGAGCGCCTGAACTTCATCAAGGGCTTCTACCGCAGGCCTGTCCGCGTCGTCAACGAGTTCGTGGAAGTCGGCGGAGGCCGCGTCACGGAGCTTGCTGCACGCCCGTTGCTCAATCTCTGGTATCCGGAACTCGGAGGGCTGTTCCAGCCCCTTGCGGGGACCGTAGCTGCTCGGGCCGGCATCCTGCGCGAGCTGCATTTTCTGACCGGCTATGGCGTCGAGATTGGGCATGTCATCGAATACGCCCGCAAGTACGGCATCGAGGGCCTGGCCCAGTCGGAGCTGGGCGAGATCGTCCACCGCAATCAACCTCTGGAGGCACTGTCCAAGATGTCGTTTCAGGTCCTGGAAGCCTTCTTCCAGCTGTCGCCCGGCATGATGGCTCCTGGCATGGCTGACCGCATGAACGGCATTCTGCGTCAGCCCTTCCTTTCGGACACCGGGTTCACGCTGTTGCAGACACGACTGGGACAGGAGATGCGACCACCGGCGTCCTCAGTGCCACCTCTCGATCTTTCGCCCGTATCTGCACCACAGACCTGACACAATGTAGTGGACATGGCCGCCACTGACGCTCAGACCCAACCCTGGTGGAAACGAGGCCTCATCTATCACTGCTACGTCCGCAGTTTCATGGACGGCAACGGCGATGGCATAGGAGACCTCCCCGGGCTGATCAGCAGGCTGGATGTCCTGCGCGACGGCACACCATCGTCGCTTGGCATCGAAGGGCTCTGGCTGTCACCTGTGTACCCTTCCCCCAACCGCGACTTCGGTTACGACATCAGCGACTACCGCGCAATCGACCCCACGTATGGCACAATGGACGACTTCGACCGTCTCGTGGCCGGCGCCCGCGCACAGGGCATCCACCTCATCATGGACCTGGTCGTCAATCACAGCTCGACCGAGCACGCCTGGTTCAGACAGGCCCGCACCTCCCACGAGAATCCATTCCACGACTACTACCTCTGGAACGACGGAGTCAATGGCAACCCTCCCAACAATTGGGGTTCGACGTTCGGAGGGTCAGCCTGGGAATGGAACGAGCAGACCCATGAGTTCTACCTGCACAGCTTTTTCAAGGAGCAGGCAGACCTGAACTGGCGCAACCCCCGGCTTCGTGAAGAGGTCCGGGGCATCATGCGGTTCTGGATGGACCGGGGTGTCGATGGCTTCCGTCTCGACGTCGCCAACTACTACGTCAAGGACGCCCAGCTTCGCGACAATACCCATGAACTCATCATCACTCAGCCCATGCCCGGCAACCCTTCGAAGACTCTGTTCATTCCGATGTCACGCGAGGTGTATGATCACACAGTGGACCAGCCGGAAACGCATGATGTCCTGCGCGAAATGCGGGGGGTCATCGACGAGAAGCCCGGACGGATGGTGGTGGGCGAGATCACGCAGCGCACGCTGACACAAGTACTCTCCTACTATGGCGACCACGACAATGAACTGAGCCTGGTATTCAACTTCTTCTTCTTCGTTCGCCATTTCCGGGCGAAAGACTTCCGCGGCATCATAGAGCAAACCTTTACTCTGCTGCCTGAGGGCGCCTGGCCCGCATGGGTGTTGAGCAACCATGACGTCGTCCGTGCGGTGTCGCGCTACCACCTGACGCCTGTCATGGCGAAGAGCATGATAGGGCTCCTTCTCACACTCAAGGGAACGCCGTTCCTATACAATGGAGAGGAACTGGGGCTTGCGAACACACCCATCCCTAGGAGAATGGTTCAAGACCCTGTGGGCAAGAGATACTGGCCCCTTCCGGTTGGCCGGGATGGTGAACGCACGCCCATGCCATGGGATGCATCACCGGGTAGCGGCTTCACCACAGGAACGCCATGGCTGCCGGTCCATGCGTCTGCCACGACGTACAGTGGTCAGTCGGGTGACCCAGCCTCGGTGCTGAGCTTCACGAGACAGCTGTCCTGGTTCAGGTCGCACCATCCTGCCCTGCACGCGGGTGACATGACGATCGTCGATGGTCCGTCGGATACCTGTCTCTGCTTTGCCCGCACGTCACCTGCAGAGCACATGACGGTGACCATCAACCTGTCCAGCCAGGTTGTCCCGACTCCATGCAGCAGCTTCGCGTCAGGCCAGAATCCCCTTTTCAGCACGGAAGATCAGCCATCCACGCACAGCCTGGCTCCCTGGGAGGTCAGGATAGCGGCCGCCGGCGCATAGTCCGTGGAACAGGTTGTCACTCTGCTGCGCAGGAATTCTTCCTCCCGGTAACGTCGCGGCCGATGATGACAACCGTGTCAGGACTTCCACCCGTCCTGACCAGTGCACCGCTGACTTCGACATGCCGGGTGGAACCCGGGGCATTCTCGACGTCGAAGACCTCCAATGGCTCGGTCCCTCCGAGCAGCAGCCGTTCGAAGAGTGCCATGGCACGACCGCGATCGGCACGTACGACCACGTCGACGACGTCCCGACCGATGAGGAGGGAGGAAGGTATGCCAAGGAACTCGCTCAGACGGGCATTCACCATGGTGATGTGTCTGTCGATTCCTGCCATGCAGATATGCTCAGCCGACCTGTTCAGGAAGACATCCAGCTGCTCCCTGCTCCTTTGCAGCTCCTGCTCCTTTCTCCGCATCTCCGTGACATCGAATCCAATACCGGCAACGTTTGTGACAGAGCCCCGGATGCCCCACACCGGCACCTTGGCCGTGTGGTAGAATCGGTGTTCGCCGTCCGTGACGTCGTCGTAGTCATGTGCCCACCCTTGTCCCGTCTCGAATACGGTGTCGTCCGAGGTCTCAAACTCCAGGGCGTGCTCGGGTGCGAAGAGTTCTCTGTCGGTGTGACCGATGAGCTCCTCGACCTTCCTGCTTTGCCAACGAGGCAGCATCTGATTGGTCTGTACCCATGCCAGATTCCCTGCCAGGTACCTATGGTCTCTCGACTTCAGCCAAACTGCAGCGGGAATATTGTCCATCAGTGCCCGGATGAAGGCGCGTGACTCCTCCAGTGCCTCCATGTTTTCCTGCCGGGCAAGAAACCTTTGCTGGAGGATGAGGGCACGGACCGCCGCCCAGATCAGAACACCACTCACGAGGACGGCGATGGCCATCAGCACCTGCTGGCGAATACTCAGACTTTCGGCGAAATCACCCAGGAGTGCTCCCCACAGAATCACATAGAGGCATGCGGCCAGAGTGGCCCCGGTCCTCGCCCGCCTGAACCACCACCTGGGCCTTCCTGTCGCACGTGCTCTCTTGCGATTGCCGTTTGTTGCCGGCTTGTCCAACTTCATCCGTCCACCCTCTCTCTTGCTATCTGTGAGCGTACCCATCATGGAGGACCTGTCAAACACACCCGAAGAGCTCAGACCCCTCGAAGCCTTTCCTTGACAAAGGAAGCGGTCCCATTAGAACATTACCGGGAAGGATCGCCAGTCGTGCCGCTGGTCGAAGACACGCTGACGGATACCCTCTACCGGATGCGCCATGGCGTGCCGGTGTGCGCCGACTGGAGGCAACGATGAAAGTCAGCATCATTGGTGGGGGTGGAACAAGAGTCCCGATCCTTGTGGGCGCTCTGCTTGACCTCCAGGAACGGCTCGATCTCACAGAGATTGCGCTCATCGATCCCGATAGCGAACGGTTCGCCGCCATGGACAAGGTCATATCGGCCATCGTCCAGGACAGAAACAGAACCGTCGAGATCTTGCACGCCGGTACATTCCGCGAGTGCGTGACAGGAGCCTCCTTCGTCATCGCCGCCATACGCGTGGGCGGCGACCATATGCGTACGCTGGACGAACGGATTCCCCTCTCGATGGATGTCCTGGGCCAGGAGACCGTCGGCGCAGGTGGCTTCGCCATGGCTGTCCGTACCATCCCCGTCGTGCTGGACATGCTCAAAGAGCTGCGTGAGGTTGCGCCTGACGCCTGGTTCATCAACCTCACGAATCCGTCGGGGATCATCACACAGGCCATCGTCAGCCACGGAGGCTTTCACAACGTCGTCGGCATCTGTGACGCGCCGACCTCCATCGGCATCCTGCTGGCCTACCTCCTCAAGGTGAAACCAGAAGATCTGGTGCTGGATTACTATGGGCTGAACCACTGCGGTTTCGTCAAGGGCGTCTACGCTCTCGGGCAGGACGTACTGCCCCAGGTCCTTTCCATAATCGACCAGATGCCCGGCTTTGAGGAAATGACGCATTTCTCGTCGGAATTCGTGCGCCGACTGGGCAAGTTGCCCAACGGGTACATCTGGTACTACACCTTCAAGCGCGAATCACTTGCGGCCGTCAAGGCTGGTACGGAAACACGCGGCGAGGAGGTGGAACGCCTCAATGCACGGCTGTTCGCCGACCTGACGACCGCTGATGATCCCAAGGTCGTCTACGACACATATTTGGCTGCGCGCGAACACGGTCAGCTCCCAGAGGAGTTTCGGACCGCTATGAACCTCAAAAGTGGCCAGGGGTACAGCGCGGTTGCCATGGACGTGCTGCTTGGCCTGGCAGGCAAGGGCCAGGCTGTTGTCCCCGTCAATGTCATGAACCGTGGAGCGATTGCCGGCCTTGCTCTCGACGATGTCGTCGAGGTCCCGTCCCTGATCACGGAACGCCTTGTCCGCCCGCTGGTGGTCGGACCGATCGACAGGGAGTCACAACTGCTCATCGAACAGGTGAAACTGTACGAGAGGTCCCTCGTTGACGCAGTTGCGTACCGCGACCTTGGGGCTCTCATCGAGGCTCTGGCACTCAGTCCACTGGTCCCCTCGCCGGCCGTGGCACGAGATCTCGTCCTGGCGTTCAAAGAGCAGGAAGCCCCATACTTCGACGGCTTCAAGTAGCCGCACGCATCCGCAATTCCCTGGAGGCAGCATGAACTTCTGGAAGAAGCTTGCATACAGCTTCGGTTCGATGGGGGCAGGCCTGCCCGAGAACTGCTTCACGACGTGGGCCATGTACTTCTACGTGGACAAGTTGGGGCTCTCGCCGAGGCTCTTTGCCACAGCAATGCTGATCTATACGGTCTGGAACTGTCTGAACGACCCACTGTTCGGCTACTGGTCTGACCGAACGCATACCCGGTGGGGGCGACGGATTCCCTATATCGCACTGGGAACGCTGCCCTTGGCGCTTGCCTTCTATTTAATCTGGGTCCCGCCGGCCGGAATCACCGGCATGGCCATGTTCTGGTACTATCTCGCCATCATTTTTGCGTTCGACGGGTTCTACACGCTGGTCATCCTCAACTGGACGGCACTATACCCTGAGATGTACACGACGACACAGGATCGTAGTGTCGTCAATGCCTGGCGCCAGGTCCTCGGCATTGTCTGGGTCATCGTCGGGGTCGCACTTGCTCCCATCCTCATCGCCAAGTTCGGCTGGAAAGGACTGGGCGTCATCATCGGCAGCGGCACTGCGCTCGTCATGTTTGTTTCGCTGCTTGGCTCCAAAGAGAACCCGCGGATACAGGGTGGCGAATCGCTGTCGCTCGGCCCGGCCATCAAGAATACGCTGATCAACAAGTCCTTCGTGACCTTTGTACTGTTCAACCTGTTCTTCCAGACCGTCTTAGTCATGGTACAAGGTGTCATTCCCTTCTACACCCAGTTTGCGCTGCTGCTCACTGACACCCAGAAGACATTTGTGTTGCTGGCTGTGTTCCTCATGGCCATCATTTCGCAGTTGCTCTGGAACAAGGTCGTCATC
>JAPLGL010000063.1 GCA_026390155.1 Caldisericota bacterium | reverse complement strand
GACAGCTCGGTATCAGGGGCCCTGAGCTCGCCTACCTTATCCTTATTGTCGATGGCAAGCGCGTGTATGACGAGTACGTCCTTCGGGAGGGCGACGAGCTCGTGTTCCTGGCCCCTATCGGTGGGGGCTGAGCGTGAAAGGAGTGGTATGATGGACGATATCCTTTTCCAGCAGATCGACAGGGTCGACGCGCAGGGCAAGGCGTGCGGCACGACGGCGTACATGTCCGACCTCTCATTCCCGGGGATGCTGTATGCGTGGTTTGTGCGCAGCAAGCACCCGCATGCCCTGATCAAGAGCGTCGATGTCAGCAAGGCAATGGCGCTGGAAGGTGTCGTCACGGTGCTGACGGCGAAGGATGTGACGGGATTCAACGGGTTCGGGATCGTCAATCCCGACATGCCGGTCATCTGCAGCGACAAGGTTCGGTACATGGGTGATACGGTGGCACTGGTGGCAGCGACGACCGAACGCATTGCCGAGCAGGCGGCAGCCTTAGTCGAGGTGGACTACGAGGTCTTGCCTGTGGTCGACGATCCTATCGACGCGCTGAAGCCCGATGCTCCCAAGGTCCATGAAAAGGGCAATGTCTGCCTGCACACACTCATCACCAAGGGTGATGTCGAACAGGGCCTGCGCGAAGCCGACGTGGTCGTCGAACACGAATACCGGACGCCGCGTCAGGCGCACGTGCCACTGGAAACCGAATCTGGTGTAGCCGTGCCCGAAGCCGACGGCTCGCTGTCGATGTACGCCGGTTCCCAGTATTCGTTCCGGGACCAGCTGCAGCTCGCCCGTATCCTGGGGATGAACCCTCGGATGATCCGGGTCTACAGCAACCCCGTCGGTGGCGGTTTCGGAAGCAAGGACGAGCTGACCATCCAGGGTGGCATCGCCCTGCTTGCCATGAAGACGGGCAAGCCCGTGAAGGTCTTCCTGTCGCGCGAGGAGTCGCTGGTTTCCGGCTGGAAACGACACCCGTTCATCATCCGCATGAAGACCGGCTTCAAGAGCGATGGGACGATGATTGCCAACGACGTCACCTGCTACGAAGACAAGGGGGCTTATTCGTCGCTCGGCGGCCCCATCCTCAACCTGGCCCTCGAACATGCCTCGTCCCTGTATCGCGTCCCCAACACGCGCCACGAGGGCTGGGCCGTATTCACCAACAACGGGGTCTGCGGCGCGTTCCGAGGATTCGGCGTTCCGCAGGTCCTGTTCGCGCTCGAATCCAACATGGACGAGGCAGCTGAGAAACTGGGGCTGGATCCAGTCGCGATACGCCGGAAGAGTGTCCTGCATCAGGGCGAGGTTTCGCCGATCGGCCATACCCTGCGCACTGGTGTCTCCATGGGCCTGGTCCTGGAGGGCATCGAGAAGTCGGACCTGTGGCAGCACCGCGAGGAGTACAAGAAAACGGACCATACATGGCTCAAGCGCGGAGTCGCCCTGGCGCTGGCTCCGCAGGGAGCAGGGCTCGGGGTCGGGATTCCTGACTATGGTGGTGCCTACATCGATCTCGATCGGGATGGCAGCTTTACACTGCGCATCGGCCTCGTGGAGTACGGCCAGGGAACACATACCGGGTTCACACAGATGGCAGCAGGTCTGCTGCAGGTTCATCCATCGCGCGTGCGCATTGTGGCCGGACAGACGGAAGGGTCGGTCGACGCGGGTCCCGCCACCGCTTCTCGCTCGACATACACGGCATCGAACGCCATTGCCAAAGCGTACCTTGACTTCGGTGTCAAGGTGGCCGGCGCGCTGGATGCGAAGTATCATACGGGAATGGATGCTGTTTGTGAGGCGAAGGATGGCGGCATGACGACGCCGGTGGGCTTTCGGACGTATGAGGAACTGGCTCAGGAATTCGCGCAGGATGCGCGGCTGCGCGGCGAAGGCTACTTCGTTTGGCCGACCGCCGACCGGGAAATCCCCGGCGCTGCCGGCCTGCCACACTGGATCTACAGTTTTGCCGCGCAGGCAGCCCTTGTGGAAGTCAACACCCTGACCGGCGAAACCCACCTGCTCAGAGTCGCGACCGCCTTGGATACGGGACACACGGTCAATCCCCAGCAGGTCGAAGGGCAGATCGACGGCGGCGTCGCGCAGGGGGAGGGGTTTGCCCTGTTCGAGGACACGCTGATCGCCAAGGGGCAGGTGAGCACGAAGAACTTCTCCACCTACATCATCCCGACCGTCCAGGATGTGCCCGAGCATGAATATGTCATCATGGAGAATCCTGAGGGAACCAGTGCCCTCGGCGTCCGGGGCATCGGCGAAGTCGTGATGGTCCCGATCATTC
>JAPLGL010000073.1 GCA_026390155.1 Caldisericota bacterium | reverse complement strand
GGCGCAGGCCATGTCACCATACCACGTCGAGTAGCCGACCAGCAGTTCGCTCTTGTTGCTGGTTCCGACGACGAGGGCATTCTCCTTCTTCGACTGGTCGAAAATGACGGCCATGCGCATGCGGGCGAGCAGATTGCCCGTCCGCAGCCGGTCGATTCCAGGCTGCTGTGCCAGGTACGCATCGGCCATTCTGCTGATGTCCAGTTCCTGCCAGGGAATGCCACAGAACTCGAACATGGTGCGCGCGTCCCGCCTGCTTTCGTCTGAACTGGCCTTGTAGGGGAGGAAGATGGCATGAACATGTTCAGCCCCGAGAGCGTCGACAGCCAGCTTGAGCACCACTGCAGAGTCCAATCCACCGGAGAGGGCGATGCACGCCTCTGTGAACCCACTCGTGTACAGCTCTTCCTGAACAAACTTGCGAAGGTAGTCGTAGACCAGAGTGTTGTTGAGTGCAAGGCTGTCGGCCGTCATGAGTCCCTCCTCGCTTCCAGGGCATGGCGCACAATTGCCAGGTCTTCCTCCCGGTGAATGGGAAGCTGGTAGCGGTGTCGTGCTATGTGTGACGTGTCGACGGTTCCGAGAAGCTGTGCGGCCTCGAACCGGGGAGCCAAGGCGGTGATCTCTCCGACTGGGTCGCTCAGTGCCGAACCTCCATAGAATCCCAGCCCGTCGTCGAAGCCAACGCGGTTCACGTACACGACGAACATCCCGAGGAATGTGCTGGCCGAGCCGAGGGCCAGGCCGACGGTCTGCTCTATGGCGAGTTCTTCTCCGCCGAAGCCGCGCGCCGGCATGGCACTGGGCGCCAGCAGCAGGTCCACACCAAGAGCCGACATGGCGGACACCTCGAGGGGGTGGAACAGGTCACGGCAGATAACGATGCCGGTGCGCCCGAAGCGAGTATCGAAAACCGACAGGTTCCGTCCGCGCCCGAAGAACTTGAGTTCGTCGAACATGCCGTGTGTTGGCAGGTACATCTTGCGGTGGACGTGAACGACGTCACCGGCGTCCATGAAGAACGCACTGTTGTAAGGAATGCCGTCCTCGCCCTCTTCGACGAAGCCTGCGCAGATCGCTATATGGTGCGAAAGATCACGCAGGGGACCGAACGCAGGACAGTCGGCGCGGCGCATGAGGTCAAGCGTCTGGTCCTTGAGCGTGTATCCTGTGAGCGACAGTTCGGGGAACACAATCAGGTCGGCGCCGGCTTCGAGGGCCTGCTCCGCCTGTGCCACGTGCATCTTCAAGTTGCTGTCCAGGTCACCGCACGCAGGGTTCACCTGAGCAAGAGCGACGGTATAGGTCATGGGACCTCCTTGATCGGATGGATGTTGTGACGAACGAGGACGAGCACCGGAAGGCCGAGAAGAATGACCACGGCCGCTTCACCGGCGATGATCGACAGTGCTATCGGCAGGTACACTCCCCAGGAGAAGTGCGTCAGGATGAAGCGCAGACTCGCCGAGAGGTTGTGTGAAAGGGACAGGCTCGCAGCTCCGGGAAGGGTGAGTGTCGCGACATATACAGGCACGACGAGGCCGTTGAGAAGGATCGGTGGCAGCGCTGCAAGCCAGAGCCTGCCAGTACTGCGGAGGCGCCTTGTCAGAAGTGCGGCCAACGCGGTCACGCTAGTGCCGATAACAACGTCGATGAGGCCAAACGGCGAGAATAGGTTGGCCACGAGACAGCCGACGACCACACCGAGAACTGCTTCGTCGAGCAGAAATGGCAGAAGGACAAGGGCCTCACCCAGCCTGAACTGCACGGCCCCGAAGCTGATTGCGCTGAAGGGCGGAACCATTGTGAAGACCATGTACAGGGCGGCAATGAGGGCTGCCCGCGTAATCTGGACAGTGCTGTGATGGTTCATCCAGAAGGTCTGTCCTCACTGGAAACAGCCGTCGCTTTGGTGGTGGCATCCTCGCTGTCCGTGATGTCTTTCATCCGCTTGCTCTGCTCAAGCATGGCCGCTCTGAATCTCTTGCGCAGCGCTATGTCTCCGATGAAAGCGATCACCGTGGCCAGGAGCAGGCCTATGAAGAAAGAGACATAGGCCAATGTCTCCGCCGTAGTGGTAACCGTCGGAAAAAAAAGAATACCTAGTTCGACCGGTGTCTTTCGCAGCGGACCGATGACAAGTGCGAAGATGACAAACACGACAAGAAGAACAGTCAGGCTGGTCAGTACTCTCGTCCGTGCGATGAAGTGCTTGCGCAGCTCGTTGCAGCCCATGCGGCTATCGGCCGTATTGGGACCGACGTTCTTCTCAATGAGGTTGGTTGCCGTGTACAGCAGGACGCTGCCCCCGAGAAGGAACTCGAACGTCTGGAGAGACTACTTCTTACATACAGCGGCCTCAAGTAGCATGGCGAAGCATGCATGGCATTGAACAAGAATCTTGCAAGGAGGAACAGATGGAAGACAAAGAGATTGTTGCGACAACCGCGAATTTTCAGAGTGAGGTCCTTTCTTCTTCGCTGCCCGTCCTGGTCGATTTCTGGGCTGTGTGGTGTGCTCCGTGTCGTATGATTGCGCCGGTTGTTGGCGAGATTGCCAATGAATACGCAGGCAAGTTGAAGGTCGCTCGTCTGAATGTGGACGAGAATCAGGAGATTGCGGGTCGGTATGGCATCATGAGCATACCGACGCTGGCATTGTTCAAGGGTGGCGTTGTTGTCGACCAAGTGATTGGAGCCGTTCCAAAGCGCACGATCACAGCGAAGGTCGACGCCCTGCTCAAGAAGGGCTAGGATTCCTTCACAGTTCTGCAGAGCGGGTGGCTGCCATCGTGGTGGCCGCCCGCTTCTTGCTTGTCAGCCTGGCGCTATGAGATACAATGAATGAGGTGATATAGATGTTCCTGACAGAACGGCAGAAGCGCATATTGCTGGCTATCGTCCGGAAGTACATGGATGACGGCGAGCCTGTCAGTTCGGGATTCGTGACCAGCCAACTGGGCAACGACCTTTCGTCCGCGACGATCCGCAATGAAATGGCGGAGCTTGGCAGCATGGGGTATCTTCAGCAGCCCCACGTCTCCGCGGGGCGCGTTCCGACTGTTCTGGCCTATCACATGTACATCTCAGCATTTCTCGTCGAGGCGACGCGTCAGCGCATGTTCACCGGGCCGATGGATCTTCCGCTGCAGTACGAGAGTCTTCCACGTCTGTTCGACGGGGTGGCCACCGCCGTATCTGACCGCACAAAAAAGGTGAGCTTCGTCCTGTCTCCGCCAATCAACTCTGTGACGCTGCGTCACGTCAGTCTCGTGCCATTCAGTGAAACCGTGCTCATGCTCATATTCATAACCGATCGCGAGAACGTAGATGGATACAAGCTGCTTGCTCCGGCGGACACAACAGAACAGGAACTCGCAGACATCAATGCCATATTTGCCAGGGAGCTTCGAGGGAAGAGCCTCGACGAGGGCATTCGTATCCTTCGCTATGGCAACATGCTGCCACAAGTCATTGCCAGACGCTATGGAGGCGTTCTGGACGCCGTGGCTGAGCTGATGGAAGGCGAGCTGCGCAAGGGTGACAGTCAGATCTTTGTCCGGGGTATCGAACAGATGCTGACTGAACTTCCTGATGACCAGGTTGGCGCGTTTTCCACGCTGAGCACCTTCCTGAGCCGCGAGGAGGTCGTGAAACCCTACTTGAACTCGCTGAGCAATCGGGGAGAGATCAGCCTGTTCATTGGAGAGGAGAACCAGCGGGAAGAACTGAGGAGCTTCAGCCTCGTCTCGGTCAACTACTCGCTCGATTCGAACCAGCGAGGCATTCTCGGTCTCGTCGGGCCTATCCGCATGAACTACATCCGTGCCATAACAGTTCTGGAGAGTTTCGCAGGATACCTCGGCAGGGTCTCGGGCAGCGGCTGATCCATGCCGGCGTTCGAGGCGGGTCGGTCGCTCAGGCTGGGTGAGCATGTGATGCTTGGCGGTACGCCTGCCGCACATCACATTGCAGATGTCCTCCGCACTCGTCATGGCGAACGGGTCGTCCTATTTCATGCAGGTGAGTTGTATGACGTGGTCGTTGAGGAGTCCTCCAGGGCCGGCCTTGCCGTCACGGTAAAAGGTATCCGTCAATCGCCCTTTGCCTCGCACCCTGTCGTGCTGCTGCAGGCGATTATCCGGCCTGCACTTCTTGACGATGTTGTCCATGCCTGTACTCCGCTGGGAGTGGACCGTTTCGTCCTGTACGCCGCAGAGCGCAGCCAGCCATGGAATGTTGCTGGGCGGCTCGAGCGCCTCAGACAGGTGGCCCTGTCGTCAGCCGAGCAGGCCGAGACGGGCGACGTTCCAACGGTCGAACTGGCAGCGGGGATTCAGGGCGCTCTGTCATCTACCGGACCTGTCGATACTCTGATCATGATGTCACCTCGCTCAGCCTCGACCATGGTGGGGCTGGCAAGTGACGGGGCACTCGCGCTGGATGGCTCCGTCGCGATCGCAGTCGGTCCTGAGGGTGGGTTCTCGAAGCCAGAGGAAGCGTTGTTCATCGACCACGGCGCCAAGGCTGTTCGACTCAGCACGGGCATCCTGAGGAGCGAGTTGGCCGGGTTCGCCACCATGCTCTTGGTGCGGGAACTGCAGGCGAAACCATGAAGGTACTCATCTACACGCTTGGCTGCAAGGTCAACGAGGTCGACTCTGAGCTCTACGCGCAGGAAATGCGATTGCTGGGTGCCGAGACGACCACGACGATGACGGAAGCCGATGCCGTTGTCGTGAACTCATGCAGCGTCACAAACCGAGCCCAGGCTCAGAGTCTGCAGTTTGTGCGTCGTTCCCTGCGGCAGCGGCCGGGCATGCCCGTCTACCTCACCGGATGTGGAGCAGCACTGCTGAACCTGACGCACAAGGAAGCTCCTGCCGGCGTCGCCGTGGTTGCCATGCGCGATCGAGCACAAGTGGCAAAGCTGGTCGTCGGGTCAGGTGAGGCTGTTCAGGCTGCTGGGCGATGGGTCGACGGGTGCATCCTGAGAGCGGGTGCTCGCAACCGCGTGGATGTGCGCATTCAGGAGGGCTGCGACAACATGTGCACCTATTGCGTGGTTCCGCTTGTGCGAGGAATGCGTTTGGAATCCAAGCCGATCGACATGGCAGTGGACGAAGTCATGGGGCTAGCTGTGGCAGGCGTCAAGGAAGTCGTGTTGACCGGGACCGAGATCGGCAAGTACGGAGAGGCGTCGGACATGCTGCCCATCCTGCTGGACAGAATACTGGGAGCGCTTGAGACCGCAGGGCTTCCGGCGCGCGTACGCATCAGTTCGCTGAACCCGGACGCAATCACCGAAGCGCTGGTCAGCCAGTTTGCGAAGCATGCGGCGCTGTGTCCGCAGCTGCATCTTCCCCTGCAGAGCGGCAGTGACGCAGTGCTGCAGCGGATGCGTCGGCCGTACACATCGAAAGACCTGCTAAGCGGAGTGCAGCGCCTGCGAGCGATTGACTCGTTGTTCACGTTCACGACCGACGTCATCGTCGGGTTCCCTGGCGAAACTGAGCAGGACCTGCAGGCGAGCTTGGACATGGTGCGGTTGGCGGCGTTTGCCAAGGTCCACGTCTTCCCCTATTCACCCCGTCCGTTCACCCCTGCGGCGCGTGAGGGGCATCAGGTCCCGGCCGGAGTCGCGAAGGAGCGGCTGCATCACGTGCTTGAGGCTGCGGAGCAGACTGGGATGGCATTTGCCCGTCGGTTCATAGGTCGGGACGTGACGATCGTGTCGGAGAAGTCTGCTCCCGGGGAGGTCGAAGGGTACTCTGAGCACTATCTGTGGACCGAGGGATGGACGAATGGGAACGAGATGCTCGAACGTGACAGCTTCGTCGTCGTTCGTGTCGAGGGCTGTCGCTGGGGCCGCGACCGGGTCGTCCTGACGGGAAGCGTAGCTGGATGACAAACACGAATGAACCGGACTGCATCTTCTGCCGCATCAGCCGGCAGGAGGCTTCGGCCGAATACGTCTACGAGGATGAAACGGTCTTCGTCATCAAGGACCGTTTTCCAAGAGCTCCAGTACACCTGCTCGTCATTCCCCGCAAACACATTGCCCGCATCGACGCCCTCAGCAGCGGAGACAATGGGCTGATCGTTCACCTCTTCGAGGTCGTCCGGCTCGTTGCAGCAACGTACCACCTCGAGGCCGGGTACCGCGTCATCATCAACTCGGGCGCAGATGGTGGACAGACGGTGTCACACCTGCACGTTCACATCATCGCGGGCAAGTGCCTGGGGTTCAGGGAGGACGCTGCCCCCTAGAAGGGCGCGAAACGGTTTTCCGCCCAGATCCGCTCCTTGAGGAGGTCGTAGGCCTTCTCGAGAAGACGAAGGTGGAGTTTCTCCCACTCTTCGAGCTGCCGGTAAAGCGAAGCCTCGTCGGGCTGGGTGGCCTTGTCGGCAGCAGCATGATAGAACTCCCAAGAATTTCGCTCAAGCAGCATCGCCGTGTGAATCGCGGAGGCTTCGTGCTGCGACAGGTCCTTCGAACTGCGCAGAGCGTCGGCCAGGACCTCATCGTGTGTCTTCTCTTTCAGCGCCGAGAGTCCGGAGATATCCAGCTGGGTACCTGCTTCCACGCGGCTCAGTTCGTTCCTAATGAACTGCTGGTGTTTCTCCTCCTGTTCCGTCAGATAGACGAAAACGTCGCTCACTGCCCCTTCTGGAAGAGTGCCGGTTATGTCCCGATAGAACAGCCATCCTTCAATTTCGAGTTGCAGGGCGTCCTTGAGAAGTGCAGTCATCCCGGTGTTGCTCATGCGCCACCTCTTATGATCGTGTCGAGTCTGTCGAGCAGAAGCCGAAGCAGAACACGTGCGCCACTCTTATCCAGCGGCTTGTTGTTATTGCCGCACTTGGGCGAATACACACAGCTTGGACAGCCGTCTTTGCAGGGACACTCGGTCACTCGGTCGAGTGCAAGTCGTACGACATCGGCAAAGCGGCCGTATGCCGATTCAGTGAGACCAACGCCTCCAATATGTCCATCATACACGAAAATGCTGGGCTTCAATGTGTCCCGATGGAGAATCGTGGAGATGCCGCCCAAGTCACGGCGGTCGCACAGCACAACGACCGGCATCAGGGCGATGAGCAGATGCTCAGCTGCATGCAGGCTCCCGGCGATATCGTAGCCGCCCTTCCCCAGCGTTTCGAGCATGGCATCGGACACAGTGACCCACAGCGCCATCGTATCATAGCTGATCTCGGGGGTATCGATGTATTCCCGCCCAACCTCGGTCTCGATGTGAAAGCTCTTCTTGATGAAGCCGACCGTCTGTTCGGACACGACGACCTTGCCGAACGACAGGCCGATGTCCCCGTAGTCGCGGTGGTCCCGTTCGTTCTTCACGACGACGTCACTGCGTATAATCGCATCGGTGTAGTAGTTCTGTGTCGTGGGCGTGGCATGGACAACTTGCTGTACGTGATCATTGTCCGTGACGAGATACGAGTCTCCCTGATGGAGAAACACGGCGCCGGGATAGAATTCCTCAATGACCTTGTAGGCGTCGGCTTCCTCGATGACTTGGCCGTCGTCCTGGTTCAGAATGTGATAGCGTTTGTCCGATAGCGTCCGCAGACTGACGAACCGGTGTGGGTAGGTTTCCGTCGAGACGACCAGCGGGCCACGGGAGCGCAGCTTTCCGTCGGCCTCCAGCTGATTGACAATCGTCGTGCACTCAGGGCCGAAGTATTCGACATCGACTGCTCGCAGCGGGAGTTCGTACGCTGCACAGCGCAGGTGAGCGCTCAAGATGTACTCGTTGTGAGGGTTGATCGTCGGCGTGCCGAAGTGGCCTGACGTGAGGAAGCCTGGTGTCTGAACAACGTATTGGTCGAGCGGATTTGATGACGCGACAAACACGGACAGCGAATGGTCTCGTTCGCGTCCCGCCCGCCCCATCTGCTGAAAGAGGCTGGTCACTGAACCAGGATAGCCAGCCGTGATCGACACGTCGAGGTGTCCGATGTCAATGCCGAGCTCGAGCGCATTGGTCGCGATGACGCCGGTCAGCTCGCCGGAGGACAGACGGTGTTCAATGCCCCTGCGAACGGCGGGGAGATAGCCCGCGCGGTAGGTTGCGACGCGGTCTCCCAGACGCTGGCCCTTGCCAGCCCCTGCATCCCTGACATACTTGTACAACAGCTCCGCTTCCTGACGCGATTTCGTGAACATGATCGTCCGCACATCTTCCTGAATGGCACTCTGAAAGAGCCACAGCGCCTCCTTCATGACACTCTTGCGGATGTTGTTCTGCTTGTCGACAATTCTCGGGTTGAACAACAGGAGGGTCCGCCTTCCCTCGGGAGCTCCCAGGGGGTCGACTTGACGCACAACCTCACCCGTCAGCTGCGAAGCGAACTTGCCGGGTTCATCGATGGTGGCGGAAGTGACGATGAACACGGGATGTGCGCCGTAGTAGTTGGCCAGTCGCCGAAGGCGCCGGAGAAGCAGAGCCATGTGCGATCCCAGGACGCCATGGTAGTAGTGGCCTTCGTCGACGACGACAAACGCCAGCCCGCGCATGAACCGCGACCAACTCTCGTGGTATGGAAGAATGCTGTAGTGGAGGCTGTCAGGGTTGGATAGGATCAGGCGCCCGAACCTGCGTAGCTGTCGCCTCGCTTCGGGGTCGGTATCGCCATCATAGACGGCGGTGTTGACGCGGTCCATGCATCGTTCCATGTCCCTCAGCTTGGTCAGCTGATCTTCGATCAGCGCCTTGGTGGGGTAGAGAAACAAAGCTGTTGTCCCGGGATGCTTGAGGAGATGGTCCAGGACCGGCAGCTGGAAGGCAAGGCTCTTGCCGCTCGCCGTGGGACTGACCACGGTCACGTTGTAGCCGTCGGAGGCACTGTCGAAGCAGGCTCGCTGGAAAGCGTACAGTTCACGGAGGCCCATGTCTGCCACGTCGGCTGACAAGTCGGGGTCCAGAACAGGCGGCAGAGGGGCGAACGTGGCGTCTCGTGCTTCGAAGTCCAGTCGGCCGACAATCTGCCCGTCATAGTCCTGCGAGGTCGTCAGCTCCCGCAGCAAGAACTCCAGTTCATGCTCTGTCATGAAGTCAGTCTATCCGCAACGGGCAAAGCAAAAAGGCGTGCGCAGAAAGCGCACGCCTTTCGAAAACTCCTGTCGGGGAAGAAACTCAAGCGTTGTCGGCGCTGATCTTCTTGAGCTCTTCCTGTTTTGCAGCTACCTGAGCCTCAAACTCATCAACTGCCGTCTTGACGGCGGCAAAGGCGGAGGTGATGTCGTCGATGGTCTTTCCCTGCTCAAGCATGGCGTATGCGTTCACGCCAAATTCCTGCTTCGCGTCCTTGATCTTGCCCTGAAGACCGGTGACGTCCATCTTCAGCTTTGTGCTTGCCGCCAAATCCTTTGCTCCGTCGGCGACCTTGCCCGCTGCATTCTTGAGCTTGTTCATGAAACTGTCCGCCATGGTTCCTCCTTGTAAACTGTCGCGTACGCTGAGTGCACGTTCCTAAGAACAGCTTGCAGCGTCCGGGTTGCACCACAATAGGACCAATGATGTCGGGTGACCGACGGCGCCGCGCCAGAAATGCCCGCGCGCAGCAGCGGCTACATCTGTGTTCTGAGAAGGTTGGCAGCCTTGCGAATCTCGATCCGCAGTCGTCCGAGGTTCACTTCTGCGTTCGTGAGAACCACGAGAAACGCATCAGGCAGGTCGATCATGAAGGCTTTGCCTTTGTCGCTCTCGAGAGTAATCATGCCGATCGTCCCTATGGCCATGATGCCGGATGTCGTGGAAGCGCTTTGAAAAACGCTCGCCGCCATGCCGGCGACAGACTCCTCATCCTGGTCCAGAGCATTGGAGATGACAAGGCCGTCCTTGCTTACGATGGCACTTCCTGTCACGCCCATTTCCTTGTTCAGGCTCCGCAAGATCTCATCCATGAATCCTCCTAATGCCCTTCTTGTGCTCTCTCAACCAGCGCGCATTCTCGGAGAGAACAACGGGCTGCCTGTCTCTCATTTTCATTGTAGAGGTGATGAAATACAAGTCAATCATTGAAAGCCACGCACGCGGAAGCGTGAAGACCGCATTGTTTCCGCGCAGATGCCCTCGGCCTCTTGCGTTCTTCCTGTCGTCACGGCGCTGCGCTTGCCAGCAGCAGCATTTTCTGGTACAATTGCCATGCAGGATTCCGCACGCCCGGGATTCTGGAGTGTTCCGCATTGCGGTTCTCCGGAAGATGAACGGGCGGAGGCAAAAACTAACAGGAGGTACTATTGTGGCAGTCGTAACAATGAAGTCCCTGCTTGAGGCAGGCGTGCATTTTGGTCACCAGGTCCGCAGATGGGACCCGCGCATGAAACACTATATCTTCACACAGCGCAACGGCATTCACATCTTCGATCTCAAGCAAACCGTTTCCAAGCTCGACGAGGCGTACGCGTTTCTTTCGAAAGTCTCGCGCGAAGGTGGCAACGTCATCTTCATCGGGACCAAAAAAGCTGCACAGGATATCGTTCGCGAGGAAGCTACCCGCGCAGGTGCCTGGTATGTCAACGAGCGCTGGGTCGGCGGTCTTATGACCAACTATATCACTGTCCGCAAGAGCATCGACCACCTGAAGCAGATCGATCGTGAAGAAGCCGATGGGGTTGTCGAGGCAATGGGGATCAAGGAACGGACAAGGACCCTGAAGTCCAAAGCGCGCCTGAGCAAACTGTTCGGTGGTCTTCGCACCATGGAAGGACTTCCCCGCGCCATCTATGTCATCGATACTCACAAGGAGCATAGCGCTATCCAGGAAGCACATGTGCTTGGCATTCCGGTAGTGGCGATCGTCGACACCAACTGCAACCCTGACGAGATAGACTACCAGATTCCAGCAAACGATGATGCAATAAGGTCTCTCCGTCTCATCACCGCGCTTATGGCCAGTGCCCTCATCGAGGGACGTGAGGGAGTGCAGCAGTCCGAGGCGAACGAGGAGCACGCAAGCATGGCTGACTTCGCCCATGAAGCTGAGAAGGCGAAGGAGATTGTGGCAGACGCAGAGGACGGCACGGACGACGAGAACGAGGTGAGATAATGGCAACGATTGATATGGAGACTGTGAAGACCCTGCGCGAACGAACCGGCGCCGGTGTCCTTGACTGCAAGAAAGCGCTCGTAGCTTGCGATGGAGACGTCGACAAGGCAATCGATGTGTTGCGGGAGAAAGGATTGGCCAAGGCTGTTTCCAAATCGTCACGCGAGGCTGGCGACGGAATGGTTTTCACGTATATCCATGCCGGTGGCAAGCTGGGTGTCCTGGTCGAGTTGAACTGTGAGACCGATTTCGTCGCCAAGACCGAGGATTTCCAAGGTCTGGGTAAGGAGATAGCGATACAGATCGCTGCCACGGATCCTTCCTTCATCCGCACGGAGGACGTTCCTGCGGATATTGTCGAGCACGAGAAAGGCCTCTACCGCGTCCAGCTCGAGGCTGAGAAGAAACCGGAGCAGGTCTGGGAGAAGATTATTGAGGGCAAGCTGGGAGCGTACTACAAAGAGAACTGCCTGATGCAGCAGCCGTACATCCGTGATGAGAGCAAGACGATCGAGGAGCTCGTAAAGGGAATGATTGCCAAGACCGGTGAGAACATTGTCATTGCGCGGTTTGCGCGCTTCAAGATCGGCGGCAAGCCCACAGTCTGCTAGTCGTCCACATATACTTACACCCATGGCTGCGTTGTACAAGAGAGTATTGCTGAAACTGAGCGGCGAAGCTCTGAAGGGCAGCGCCGCCTCCGGCATTGATTTCTCGGTCCTGCAGTTCATTGCGCGCGAGGTGCAGCAGCTTCTTGGACTGGGCGTGCAGGTTGGGGTGGTCATCGGCGGTGGAAACATCTGGCGAGGGACCAACGCCGAGGGGACCGGCCTGGACCGTGCAACAGCCGACTACATGGGGATGCTGGCGACTATCATGAACGGACTTGCGCTGCAATCGGCGTTCGAACAGGTGGGAATCGAGGCGCGGGCCATGTCCGCCTTGCGCCTGGACCAGGTCTGCGAGCCGTACATTCGCCAGCGGGCTCTCGAGCACCTCCGCAGGAATCGTGTCGTGATTTTTGTGGGAGGGACCGGTCTCCCGTATTTCACGACGGACACCGTGGCGGCTCTTCGAGCCGTCGAGGTCGGAGCGGACATATTCCTCAAGGGCACGAATGTAGACGCAGTCTACTCTGGCGATCCACGTACGGACAAGACTGCTGCTCCCTATGCTCAACTTGGATACGACCAGTTTCTGGCAGACCATCTGAAGGCCATGGACGCGACGGCTGTGTCCCTCTGCCGCGAGAATCATCTCCCCATTCTGCTGTTCAACATGAACAAGCCCGGTAACATTGTCCGGGCCGCGATGCAAGGCGACATTGGGACTCTGATCAAGGAGGCTTAGGTGGACAAGTACTTCACGCCAATCGATGCCAGGATGCAGTCTGCTCATCAGGCCCTTCTCAAGGACTACTCCGAGATTCGCGCCGGACGAATCACGCCGGCCTACATAGACGGCGTCGTCGTTGAGGCCTACGGACAGCGCAACCCCCTGAAGGATGTTGCCACGATTTCGGCACCGCAGGCGAAGGTCCTTGTCGTAGAACCGTGGGACAAGAGCCTTCTGAAGGAAGTTGAGCGCGCGATTCTGAAGGCCAATATCGGGGTGACACCAACGAATGACGGACAGCGTGTGCGGCTCGTCTTCCCGGATTTGACTCTTGAAGAGCGGAAGAAAATGGTGGCGCGAATCTCTCAGCTCACAGAGAAGTTCCGCGAGGAGATCCGGGCCATTCGCCGCGATGTCCGCGATGACATCAAGGCGAAGGAGAAGGCCAAGGAACTCTCCGAGGACGAGCAGCATCGGCTTGAGGAAGAGCTCGACAAGCTCACAGACAGACATGTTGCTGAGGTGAACAAAGCCTTCGAAGCCAAGGAGAAGGAGATCCTGTCTTTCTAGGGACACCTGACGTCGTGACCACAAGCAGTCAGCTTCATGTCGCCATTGTGATGGACGGCAATGGCAGGTGGGCGATCGACCGAGGACTGCCTCGCGTCGCCGGACACAGGCAGGGCGCCCAGGTTGTGCATGATATCGTGGCGGCCGCGCCCGGGTTGGGCGTGACCGCCCTGACTATTTTTGCGTTCTCAACTGAGAACTGGAAGCGACCGCCGGATGAGGTCAGCTACATCCTGCACCTGTTTGTCACGATGGTGAAGAAGTGGCTGCCGGAACTGATTTCTCAGCACGTGCGCGTGCGGATCATCGGAGATCGTGCGGCGTTGCCCGGCGACGTCGGTGCTTCGGTCGAGACAATCGAGGAGCGTACGGCTTCCTGCGATGGTCTTCATCTCAACGTTGCTCTTAACTACGGAGGACGCGCGGAGATCCTGCATGCCACAAGGACATTTGCTGCAGAATGTGCGGCGGGAACGGCGGCGCCCGAGGACCTCACGGAAGACAGGTTCAGCTCATACCTGTGGCTGGCCGGTGAGGCTTCCCCCGATATTGTCGTCCGCACCGGGGCCGAGTCGCGGGTATCCAACTTCCTGCTGTGGGAGATGGCATATGCCGAGCTGTTCTTTCTCGACGTGCTCTGGCCGGATTTCACGCCGGCGACGCTCGACATGATCGTTCAGAAGTTCAATTCCAGGAACCGGAGGTTTGGTGGCTCATGACAGGCAGCAAGGGTCTTGTACTTTTTGGCTCCACAGGCTCGATCGGAACCCAGATGCTCGACGTGGTCGACGCTCAGCCCGAGCGATACCACGTCGTCGGTCTCACTGCGCACAGCAACGACGAACTACTTGCTGAACAGGCTGTGGCCTTTCAGCCGCGCTTCGTCGCCATGTCGGACGAGGCCGCCCGTGAACGGCTGACGATTAGGCTGGAACGCCATGACCTGCACATCCCGGTGGTCAGCGACGAGGAGTTGCCTTCCATGCTCGGCAGGGTCGCTTTTGACATGCCCGTCATCGCAGCAGCCTCGATCGACCTGGCTCAGGTCGTCTACGACCTCCTGCGATCGGGACTCCCCATGGCCATCGCCAGCAAGGAGCTGCTCATCACACTGGGAGACCTGCTGGCGCCATTCAGGGTTCAGCTGCGTCCGATCGACAGTGAGTTGTCGGCGATCTGGCAGTGCCTTGCGGGTGAAGACCCCGAAACGGTCGAGAGCGTCGTGCTGACTGCGTCGGGTGGTCCATTTCGAACAACGCCGGCGGTGGAGCTGGACGGCGTGACAGTGGAGCAGGCACTGCAGCATCCGTCGTGGCATATGGGACGCAAGGTGAGCATCGACTCGGCGACACTGTTCAACAAGGCGCTTGAGCTGGCCGAAACACACGTGCTGTTTGGTGTCGACCGTGTGCGGATCACTGCAGTGCAGCACCCTCAATCCGTCCTCCATGGGCTGGTCGAGTTCCGCGATGGCACCAGCCGGGCCGTCATGTACCGTCCCGACATGCGCGTCGCCATCGCGTATGCGGTGTCAGTTCCCGACCGCCCCCTCCATGAGCAGGTGACCCGCTTGCGCCTGGAAGAACTGGGACCGCTGACGTTCGAGCCGATCGACGCAAAGTTCGAAGCCTTTTCCATCGGCCGTGAGGCAGAGATGCGCTCGTCACGGGCAATGCTTGCACTTCTTGGTGCGGACGAGGTTGCAGTTTCACGCTTCCTCGTTGCACAGGGCACGTTTGGGGATATAGTGGCAGCCCTGCGATACGTGCTCAGCCAGACTACGGACGAGGTCCTTGACCCGACTGTTCGAGCACATGTCGAGGCCGTCGCCCACGGGCGCCGACTGGCTGAAGAGTGGTACGAGAAGAGATGTGGCACTCAGCCGGGCAGCCGGAAAGGAGTCTGATCTGTGCAGATCATTGTAACGATAGTTGCGTTTGTATTCAGCTTCACGCTGGCGACCCTGTTCCATGAGGGGGGCCACATGCTTGCGGCACGCGCTTCTCACATACAGACGGAGGAATTTGGCTTGGGGTTCGGCCGCACCATCTGGTCGCGCACACGTGGTGGAACGACCTACAAGATCAATGCGTTGCCGATCCTTGCATACGTGAAGATCAAGGGCATGGAGTCCAACTACGATGCGCCCGACGGCTTCTACACGAAGGGATGGTGGGCGCGCCTCTTCACGATGGTCGGCGGCATGCTGGGCAACCTGGTACTGGCGTTCCTCATTTTCAGCATCGTGTTCTCGACGCTTGGGGACCCCCGCGCATCCACGAAGGTGGGCACGGTCACGCCCTCCTCCCTCGCAGAGGCTGCAGGCCTCATGGCAGGGGACAACATCCTTTCCATCGATGGCGTGCTCATGAGTGATTTTGACCAGATCTCGGCTGCCGTCCGCGCTCATGAGAATCGGCAGATCGACATCCTCGTCGATCGGAACGGAGCCAATGTCGACATCCTCGTGACCCCTGCCCTGGATGCGAAGCTGGGCTATGTTGCGATCGGCTACGGACCCGGATTCGTCCGCTACGACCCGTTCAAGGCCGTCTGGCGTGCGCTGACGTTCACGGGCGAGTACATTGTTACGTATATCAAGGCTCTGCCACTGCTGTTCACGAAGAGAGGTGTCCAATCACTGACGGGTCCGATCGGCATTGCCCGCATGACGGGCGAGGCAGCCATGGGTGGGTTCATGAGCCTGCTGTGGCTGACCGGTATCATCTCGGTGGCCATAGGACTGACCCAGCTTCTGCCCATTCCTGCCCTGGACGGTGGATGGGTGCTGTTCCTGCTGGCAGAAGCCGTGATCCGTCGCCGCATCTCACCGGAGCGCCAGGGGATCATCCAGAGTATCGGCTTGTTTGCACTGCTCGGCATCATGGTCCTGATCTCAATCAAGGACGTGGCGGGATTCTTCATACGGTAGCCATGGAACGTCGCCTGTCGCGTGTCGTCAAGGTAGGATCCGTGTTCATCGGTGGCGACCATCCCGTCGTCGTGCAGACGATGACCAAGACGGACACCCGAGATGTCGCGTCAACCGTGCGTCAGATCCATGAACTGGAACTACATGGATGTGAACTCGTTCGCCTCGCAGTGAAGGATATGGAGGCGGCCCGGGCTCTGCGTGCTATTAAGAGAGAAGTGTCTTTGCCGCTGGTTGCGGACATCCACTTCGATCCACGCCTTGCGCTGGCATCCATCGAGGCGGGGGTCGACAAGATCCGTCTGAACCCTTCCAACATCAAGGACCCGGCGATGGTGCTTGAGGTGGCCAGGACGGCGAAGGGGGCGTCTGTCCCCATCCGCGTGGGGGCAAATCTGGGGTCGATGGACCCGGGGCTCACCCGTTCAGCGAGAGCCCATGCTCTCGCCGAAGAAGCACTGCGTGAGGCGCGGCTTCTGGAGGAAGCGGACTTTCACGACATTGTGGTGTCTGTGAAGAGCAGCGATGTTCGCGAGATGGTGGAAGCCGTACGCATCGTTGCGGGCGCCAGCGACTACCCCCTTCATCTCGGTGTCACAGAGGCGGGACCGCTCAGGCAGTCGCTTGTCAAGAGCAGTGCGGGCATCGGCTCCCTGCTGCTCGATGGCATTGGCGATACGATTCGATACTCCATCAGCGGCGACCCGGGTCTGGAGGTCGACGCGGTCTGGACCCTGCTCGCAGGGCTGGACTTGCGACGGCATGGCGCACAGATCGTGTCCTGTCCGACCTGTGGCCGCTGTGAAGTGCCTGACATGCTATCGCTTGTGATACAGCTCGAGGCGCGTCTCGGCGAGATCGTCAAACCGGTGACAGTTGCGCTTATGGGTTGTGTCGTCAATGGCATCGGCGAGGGCAAGGCAGCAGACGTCGGTATTGCGTGCGGCCGTGGTCAGGGAGTCCTCTTTGTGCGTGGCGAGCCCGTCCGCAACGTCGAGCCTTCTGCCTTCATCGACACGCTGATCGCAGAGGCCAACAAGTTGTAGCACCTTCCCCGCTGCTTCCCTTTGCGCCTGTGGGAGTGTGCCCCAATGCGATGGAGCACAAAAACACGGACGACCCCCTCAGCAAGAGCGGCGCTGAGGAGGTCGTGACTGTTGGGCGGAGGGCCCCTAGAGAGCCAAGGCTTTTTGCAGGCGCTCGCGAATAGATGCCGGCTCGAGCATGAGGAACAGCTTGACGATCTCCGGTCCGTCCTTGGAGCCGAACAGCGCCACGCGGATGGGACTGTAGAGCTTCTTGGCCGGGAGCGGGATCTGATCGCGGAGGTCTTCCACGTATGAGCTCATCGCGTCATCGCCTTGGCCGAACGGGATGGCGTCGAAGTGGTCTGCGAGGTATTGCAGGACCTGTTTTGCCTCTGGCGAGCTGATGACTTCCTGTGACTTGTCGTCTGTGATGACAACGTCCGGCTGGACGATGTTGCGAGCCAGCCCGAAGAGGTCCGGCAAAACCTGCGCATTGCCCTTGATAAGGTTGATGGCAGCCCGTGTCTTGTCTTCAGGGAGCCCCCCGAATGCTGTGGCATACTGTTCCGCGAAGTCCCTCTTGAGGATCGTCAGAATGTCTGCCGCATCTTTCCGGCCAAGGTACATGTGGTTCATCCATGTCAGCTTCTTCTTGTCGAAGACAGCGCCGGACTTGCCCACGCCCTCGAGCGAAAACTCCTTGATCAGCTCATCCACGGTGAAGAACTCGCGGTCGTCTTTGGGAGACCATCCAAGGAGCACGAGGTAGTTGATCAGCGCTTCGGGCAGGTATCCTTCAAAGCGGTACTCGCCCACTGAGACGGCGCCATGTCGCTTCGACAGCTTGCTGTGGTCTGGAGCGAGGATGAGTGAGACGTGGGCGAACTGCGGGACGTCGAAGCCGAGTGCCCGATAGATGAAGACCTGGCGCGGCGTATTGGACAGATGCTCTTCTGCCCGGATGATGTGCGTGATCTTCATCAGCGCGTCGTCAATAACGGTCGCAAAGTTATAGATGGGAATGCCATTCTGACGGGCAATGACGAAGTCGTCGAATTCCTCGGTCTTGAACTGGACGTCGCCCCGGATGAGGTCGTGCACGATGACGTCTTCTTGTGGAATGCGCAGGCGGACCGCATACGGCTTGCCTTCCGTGATGTTCTGCTCAACCTGTTCTGCGCTCAAGTGAGCGCAGGCGCCGCCATATCGGTAGATGCGATTTTCGGCTTCCGCCCTGCGCCGCTCGGCCTCGAGCTCATCCTTGGTGCAGAAACACCGATAGGCCTTATCCTCATCGAGCAGCTGCCGGAGGTACGTATCGTAGAGTGGCTTGCGCTCAGTCTCGCGGTAAGGGCCCAAGTCGCCGCCTTTCAGGAACCCTTCGTCCCAGTTCAGGCTCAGCCAGCGGATATCGTCGAGCATCGAGCCGATATTCTCCTCGGTCGACCGTTCGAGGTCGGTGTCGTCGAGGCGCATGATGAAGGTTCCGCCCTCGTGTCTGGCGTACAGGTAGTTGAAAATCGCCGTCCGGGCATTGCCAACATGGATGTGTCCGGTGGGACTAGGTGCGTAGCGTACTCTGACCATGGTTACCTCCACAACTTATTCTTACACATTCTACGGTCATGGGCCAAAAATGCAACGATGAAGCAGTCACCGGGCTTTTTGTGGCACAGATCACCATTCTGCCTATACTACTGCTATGGATACAAAACTGATTGCCATCACGACAGCTTCGGATGAGATGGAAGCAAGCATGATCGTTGGCTTGTTTGCTGCTGCCGGGATTCCCGCCATGGCCAAGCGCTCGGTCAAGGACGGGTACGGCACTGTCTATCAGGGCCCCTTCGGGTCATTCGACATCCTGGTGGACGAGGAGAACGTCGCAGCCGCCCAAGTAGTGCTCGACGCCGAGGACGTGCCCGCCGAACTGGACGAGAAGCCCGACACTCCCGCAGACTGAGTGCTTCTCGTTTCTTGGCAAGAACAGCTGGAGACCTCCTGCTGAACTGCTGTCTGTCAGTAGAGGCCGCACCACGTTGGGAATTCCCCACCATTGCGCCGGTGTGTTGGTCAGATGCCGACTTGTTTTCCCGTGCCCCCTTTGCCTTGTCACCGATGTACAAGCGTGAGGCTCATCGTCGTTGCAATCCTGTCGATTGCTGGTATGATGCTACACGTTAAAGTAACGTCCTCATCCTTACTTTACTAATCTTTGAAAGGGGGTGGTGGTCGAGATGCGCACCGAAGGTAGACACATGGTAGTCGAGGTCTCTGGGTGTAAT
>JAPLGL010000139.1 GCA_026390155.1 Caldisericota bacterium | reverse complement strand
TTGAGCAACCCCGAGTATCGGGACAAGGCTGGAGCGTACGCCGTTCAGGGACTGGCAGCAAGTTTCATCGAACGAACTGATGGGCCGATGGACACGATCGTCGGTTTCACGATGGGCGATTTCTATGCACTCTGTACTGAGCTGCATGTTGATGTGAGGAGGTAAGTCGTGGCACTTTTCTCAAGAGACCTGGCAATAGACCTCGGTACTGCGAACACGGTCGTCTACGTCAAGAACAAGGGTGTTGTCATCCGCGAGCCTACTATTGTGGCGACTGATGCCAAGACTGGCACTGTGCTTGCCGTCGGCAACGACGCCAAGAGGATGGCGGGGCGCACGCCCCAGTCGATTACTGTGACACGTCCTCTGAGAGACGGTGTCATAGCGGACTTCACGGTAACCGAGAAGCTTCTTGAATACTTCATCCGAAAAGCATCTGGAACAGGTCTCTTTGCCCGTCCACGCGTGCTCGTCGGAATCCCGTCCGGTATCACCCAGGTTGAGATGAAGGCCGTCATTGACGCTGCGCTCAACGCCGGTGCACGGGAGGCGAAGCTTATTCAGGAACCCATGGCAGCGGCCATCGGCGCCGACCTCCCCATCGCTGAGGCCCGGGGAGTCATGATCGTCGACGTCGGCGGTGGTACGGCCGAGGTCGCGGTTATCTCTATGAAGGGGATCGTTACATCGAGGTCGCTGCGTATTGCAGGCGATGAGATGACAGAAGCCATCGCGACGCACATCCGCCGCCGCTACAACCTCCTCATCGGGGACGTGACGGCAGAGGAAGTCAAGCTCGCCATCGGCTCAGCATACCCACTCGAGAGCGAGAGGACTTATGAAGTGCGTGGCAGAGACCTCATCAACGGCCTGCCAAAATCGGTCGAAGTCACGAGCGAGGAGATTCGTGATGCGCTCAAGGAACCGCTGGAGCAGATTCTTGCGACCGTAAAGTCGGCTCTCGAGCTAACTCCACCTGAACTGTCGGCTGACATCATCGACAGCGGCATCATGCTGTCCGGTGGTGGGGCTCTCATCATGGGCCTTGACAAGTTCATCTCCACCCGCACGGGTATTCTCGTCAGCATTGCAGAGGATCCGCTGCTGTGCGTCGCCAAGGGCGCAGGCAAGGTCCTCGAGAACTACGATGCGCTGCACGAGGTCTTGATATAGCGAATGCCCGGTCCGGCCCGCAAGCTCAGCCGCAGGTCCACCAGCCTGCTCTTTCTAGCGCTTTTTCTTGCGCTGGCAACCATCATCGGACTGGCATCCTATGGGGTTACACTCGGGGGGCTTGTGCTTGGTGGAGTTCAACGTGTCACCCGGACGCTCAGCCGGGCTGTCACGGTGGCGGCGGACAGTGTGGTCGGGTATGGCCGCGCTTTGTTGTTTGCCCGAAGCATCTACGCCGAGAACGAGACTCTCCGCAGTGAGAACCAGTATCTCGACGCCCGACTTCGCCTTGCCCTCGACAATCATGACGAACTGGAACGGCTGCAAGAACAGTTGGCGGTTCAACAACGACTCTCAGTGAAGTCCGTCCTTGTGCAGGTGACGGGAAGAGCACTGGGCGTGAACTCCATGGACGTGTTCATTGACCACGGAACAGTCCTCGGCGTAGCTGACGGTGCTGGGGTGCTTGTAGCCGATTTCACCGGCCAAGCCTACGTATTTGGGAAAGTCCGGGGCGCCTTCGTGTCCAATGCCACCGTAATCCCTCTGCTCGACAGCAGGTGTGTCATTTCGGGCATCAACCGTCGCACCGGGGAAGACGTGCTCGTCAAGGGCACCGACAGGGAATACTGTGAGCTGTCCTACATCTCACCGCTGCCCCAGTTCCAGTCGGGTGACATCGTCGTTACGTCGAGCAGCTCAACAACCTTCCCTCCCAACATCCCTATCGGCAGGGTGGATGCGTTGGGCAGTGGCACCACAACCCGGCTCGTTCTGCGTCCGTTCGCCGCCATTTGGGCGACACGCTACCTTCTGGTGACGCAAGGCTCGAAATGAACCTGAAACGACAGTACGCTGTCCTGGCAGGCGTCCTGGCCATGGAAACGCTAGTGTTTGCTCTGCTCTGTGGTGTTGCGCTGCACATTCCAGAGGCAGGAGCCTCCGGCTTCCTCGTGGCTGCCGCTGTCGTTCTTGCCTACAGCGTGCGTCATCCCACTCCCTTTGGTATTGCTGCAGGACTCTTCAATGTGCTGCTGCTCTCGCACTTCAGCCAGGCACTGGAGCTGCCCACTGCCCTGCTCCTGCTGCTGGTCACAGGTATCTCTCCCTACATCGAGCAACTTGCGCCGGCTCTGGCCCGTGCGACTTTTGCCGGCGCCTACGTGGCCACAGTGCTTGTTCTCGCTCTCTTCAGCAAGGGCAATGGTGCCCCCAATGTCATACCCCTCCTGTGGTATTGCGCAGCAGCAGGCGTCATCGGATTGATCGGGTCACGCTTCCTGGTCAGGCCCTCGCCGTTGGAGCACAGTCATGGATAAGCTTCAACAGTCGAGACAGACGCAACGATTCCTGGCAGTCACCGTCTTCTTCACGCTGGTCCTGCTGGGCATTGTGACCCGCCTCTACTTTCTGCAAGTCGTCAAGGGCAGCTACTATGCAGGGGTCGCAGAGGACAACCGCCTTCGTATCATCAGCACAGATGCTCCCCGCGGAGAAATCCGCGACAGGAACGGGGTTGTTCTCGCGACCGACATCCCCTCGTTCGACATTGTCGTGACAACCTATGACCTGCAGAACTCCGACCAGGAGCTGGGGGTCGTCGCCAGCCTGACAGGAGTGAAGCTTCAGACACTCAAAGACACAGTGGAGAAGGCCGGGGTCGGGCCCTTCACGCCGATCACCGTTGCCCGCAACGTCAGCAAGTCGGCTGCATTGAAGCTTGCGGAACGGGAGCCGGACCTCCCCGGTATCCAGCTTGTCATGTCGACCAAGAGATCCTATCCTCAGGGGAGCCTGGCAGCACATATCCTCGGGTATACCGGTGAGATAGGCAGAACTGAACTACAGGTGCTGCGAGCTGACGGATACGTCATGAAGGACACGATTGGGAAAGATGGCATCGAGTTGCAGTACGAGTCGCTCCTCCGCGGTCAGAAGAGTCAGAAACTCATTGAAGTGGATGCTGGAGGCAAGGCCGTGAAGACGCTGCAGGAGAAGCCCGCCGCACCTGGAAAGAGCATCATCCTGACCATCGATGCCCGCTTGCAGAAGACGTGCGAAGAGCTTCTTGGGGACAACCAGGGCGCGGCGATCATGATGGATCCCCGCAATGGTGACCTTCTTGCGCTGGCAAGCGCCCCCACGTTCGACCCGAACAAGTTCATCTCCGGTGTCTCAAGCGATGACTGGAAGACATGGTCCGCCAAGGGATCTCTGTTTGACCGAGCAATTGCAGGTTCTTTCCCTCCGGCGAGCACGTTCAAAGTCGTCACAGGAACAGCAGGACTTGAGACGCGCACCGTGACGGATCGAAGCATCATCTACTGTGGTGGTGGATTGACCGTGGGCGGACGGCTGTTCAAGTGCTGGATCTGGCCAGGTGGACATGGCAACGAAGACATCTACAAGGCGTATGCCGATTCCTGTGATACCTACTTCTGGACCGTCGCTCGACTGGTCGGTATTGAGTCGCTGGACACCTACGCGCACATATTTGGCATCGACAAACCCACGGGCATCGACCTTCCTGGCGAGACGACTGGCTTCTGCCCGACGCCACAGTGGAAGCTCGGCAAGTTCAAGGAACCCTGGTATGAGGGAGATACCATGAATATGGGCATTGGCCAGGGGTATGTGCTGGAAACCCCTATTCGCAACATTTCCATCTTCAGCTCGGTCGCCATGAATGGAACCCTGTGGCGCCCGCACCTCCTGAAGGCTTCGGTTGATCCCGTCACGAAAGCAGAGACACAGACCACTCCCGTGGTTCAGGACACGCTTGGCATCGGCACTGCCACTCTGACAACCGTCAAGAAGGGACTCAACCTCGTTTCAAGAACCGGTGGTATGACACGCATTCAAGTCGGGGACATCGCAATCTGTGCAAAGACCGGTACGGCCGAAACCGGTACGCCAAACCTGTACCATACATGGCTGGTAGCATTTGCACCGATGGAGAATCCCAAAGTGGCGGTCCTCCTCATGTACGAGAATTCTCCCTACGAGCGCAGTACCAGTATGGCACCGTTGGTTCACCAGATGTTGCAGCAGTACTTTGATCTGTACGGAGGAAAAAATGGCGTCAACTAGTCCGACGAACACCGTCGTGTTCAAGGGGAACCAAACGGAAATCCTGGCTCTCGTCAACCCAAAGGCAAAGTGGAAGGAAGCTGAGCGCGTGCTCCTCATCCAGGCGACTGCCCAGCATCAGATCCTTCCCCAGCTCAAGCTCAACGTTGACCTTCAGAACCGGGCATGCGGGCTCAAGACGCTGGCCAAGCTGGAGAAGGATTTGCGGAAAGCCGTCGGAGACAACCTCGCCATAGGCAATTACCGCGTGCGGGAGTCAAAGAAGGGCGCCGCTCCATCTGAATCGGCCTTGATCATCGCTCGTGACCTGACCACAGGGGAAATCATCCAGACAACCAGGGATGTTGTCGTCATGGGTTCTGTGCCGGAGGGATCGCGTATCGAAACGATGCGTTCGTGTTTCGTGTTCGGTGCCATCCGGGGAGCCGTGCTGGCCGGTACCCGGGGAACCCAGAGTGCAGTCATAGCTTGCCTCGAGGTCGCCGGCGGCGCTTCACTTTCCGTTGGCGACGCGAGCGCCGTCCTTCATCTGGCCCCGGCTGGCATGCGTGGTCATTACTACGTGGCGAGTGCCGCCCAAGGTCGGCTGAACGTCGAAACACGCTTCCTGAAATAGAGACTCCGTGAAGTCCCACCGGTTGCCACTGGTCTTTATCATAAGTGTCCTGCTCCTCCTCGGGTTCGGCCTGGCGACGTTCTATGCCGCGAGCCTTGCCGAGCGGTACACGCTCGGCCATTTCGGGAGTTTCTACTCCTATTTCGAGAAGACACTCCTGCTGCTTGGCCTCAGTCTGACCGTTGCAGTCATGCTGCAATTCGTGAACTACCGGTTCTTCCGGTATCTCACGATCCCCGCTTACGTCATACAGACAGGACTCCTGGTGGCGGTGCTGTTCATCGGGAGCGGCATGTACGGTTCGCGGCGTTGGATTCCCCTGGTCGGGTCTTTCGGCCTCCAGCCGAGCGAACTGCAGAAGCTGGTGATCATTCTTGTTGTCGCTTTCATCCTGACGCTTCCAGAGAAGAAGCTTGCCACGCGACTGAAAATCCTCCTCGTCACAGCTGCAGTCGTGCCGTCGGTCCTGCTGGTGGAGAAGGAACCGGACCTGGGATCCGCGAGCCTGCTCCTCGGGATCTCTGTCATCATGCTGGTTCATTTTCGGCTCACCGGCCGCCAACTGCTGATTCTGGGGCTGGTTCTGGCACTTGCGGCAGGCGGCGTATGGCTTGGTCTCCGACCATATCAGCGCACACGGATCGCGACCTTCCTGAACCCGCAGGCAGACCCTCTCGGTGACGGCTACAATGTTATCCAGTCCATCGTAGCAACCGGATCCGGCGGCATCTGGGGACGAGGCATCAAAGGAAGCACCCAGGCCCCTCTCTCGTTTGTGCCGGTGCAGTATGCCGACTTCGTCTTCTCCCTCGTCGGAGAGCTGTTTGGGTTTGCCGGCAGTGCACTGCTGGTTCTTCTCTTTATCATGCTCCTCTGGTCAACGTTCCTGGTGTTTCGGTCACTGACCGACGACTTCGC
>JAPLGL010000082.1 GCA_026390155.1 Caldisericota bacterium | reverse complement strand
TTTACGATCCGTCGAGTGCGTTTGTTACCGACGTACACAACCTGCAGCCTGGGTCAGTCGTGGTCCCCGCCGCCCAGGGAAGTTTTGCGGTGCTCGTTGAGGTACAGTCCCTGGCTGCTACCAGCTACCTGCCGTCCCCGCGTCGCATTGCGACCGGACTTGACTATGGCAGGCTCATGATCGCGCTGGCCGTGATCGAACGGAGAGCGGGCACCAGTGCTGGCGGAAGAGACGTGTACGTCAATATCTCGGGTGATTTTTCGGTTGAGGATCGAGGGATCGACCTCGGCATTGGTCTTTCCCTGTATAGCGCGATACGCAACTTGCCGATGCGTGACGGGGTTATGCCGATAGCGGAGGTTGGTCTCGCAGGAGACCTGCGCCCCGTATTCAATTTGCACCGGCGCATCGAGCTGGGCGCGCGCATGGGATTCAGGGAATTTATCATCAGTGACAAAGCTCGCGACGACCTTTCGGACCTTCATGATCTGACGATTCACCGAAAACGGTACGTGAGCGAGGCGATTGTCTCGAGTTTTCCTCGAGTCTCGAGTACTGAGGGTGAGCCACAATGAAGGCTGTCAGAGCTCATCGGCCGTGCCTTACAGCCGTTGTCGTGGCGGCGGGAAGCAGTACACGGTTTGGACAGGACAAGCTCTTTTCTTCCGTTGCAGGGAAACCGCTCATCTGCACCACGTTGGAGGCATTGTGTCGGGTCCCCGTCGGCCGGCTCGTCCTGGTCTGCAGACTCCAGGACCGCGCAAGGATACAGGAGTGCGTTGCTCGGGCAACCCTGCCGCGCCGCGTGCACGTCTTTCTGGCGGACGGGGGTTCAACACGATCCGAGAGCGTCCTCAGCGGTCTTAACGTACTTGCTGACAATGGCGCTTCCGATCAGGACTGGGTTCTGGTTCACGATGGCGCTCGACCGCTGGTGAGCAGATCTCTTCTGAAGAGACTGCTCACTGCCAGGGAGACAGGACATATTGTTGTACCAGTGATTCCGGTGGCTGATTCCCTGCGGCGAACGTCGGGGGGCCGAACAGAGGCACTGGAAAGGTCGGGGGTCGTTGCTGTTCAGACGCCCCAGCTGTGCCAGGTGGCGACGCTACGGTCAGCGTATTCCAGTTGCGCGGATGGTGCGTCTTTTGGCGACGAGGCGGCACTGATCGAGTCGACTGGTGGGAAGGTCCTGACAGTCGCAGGGGACACCAGAAACATAAAGGTGACGGTTCCGGAGGATGTCGAGGTTGTCGAAGCTGCATTCAACGCCAGCGTGAGGACCGTGGTCGGGTTTGGCTACGATGTCCACCGGTTCGCATCCGGGAGACCGTTGTTCCTCGGTGGCATCAGGATCGCATCGTCACTGGGGCTCGATGGGACCTCTGATGCTGATGCTGTCCTGCACGCGGTCATGGACGCAGTGCTTGGATGTGCTGGTGCCGGAGACATCGGAGGCATGTTTCCATCATCGGACACGCGGCTTGTCGGAATCGACAGCGCAGTGCTGTTGAAGCGTGTCATGGCGGATAGACGGGTTCGCAGGCTGAGAATTGTCTCGGTGGATATCACGATTGTCGCTGAGAGGCCGAGATTGCAGAGCTATCAAGCTCCCATGGAGAGAAAACTCTCGCGCCTTCTGGGGCTCCGGTCGACTGAAGTCGATGTCAAGGTGACCGGTAACGACGCAATAGGCTGGATCGGGAGGGGTGAAGGCATCGCCGCTCTCTGTGTTGTGACTGGTCTCCGCCCACGGTAGGAGGAAGAGAAGGCCGTACGCTGAGCACTTGTTGCGCAGACCCCCGGCGTGGTCGGCTGTCTCTGGCTCCAGTTGCATCGGGCCACGGCACATGTTCCACTCAGTACTGTTGCTTCCTTCCGGACCTGGCAGAGTTCAGAGTTTCCCATTGCATGGTGTGCAGCCTTCAACGCCTTCAACAGGGACTGTTTCGGAAATGTGCGTCCCGCATGCCCAGCATGGACCCCGGTGAGCGGATTCCGGGCGACAGGGCACCGCTGTCTCCCCGTCCTGTACGGCTTCAGTAGTATAGATGCTGAGACCGCCTCCGTCAACCTTTCGTTACTGCAACTTTGTGAGGGCGATTGAGAGGCGACTCGTCTGACCGGTGGACACTACTGCCTCGCCTGACCACGGGAGATACCCCTGCAACTCCAAGTAGATCTCATGTGTGCCCTCTTTCAGCGTGCTGAACGTGAAGGGTGCAATCTGACTTGTGGCTTGGCCGTCGATCGTTATGGACGCGCCAGGAGGATCGCTCGAGATTTCAAGTCCACCAAGCGCAAGATCGAACTTGTACTGTTTTGCCAGAGGGATGCCCTGCTTGACAGAGAGCATATCGGTGATGTCCTTGCTTCCCTCTAGCTTCAGCGTGAGGGCGTAGTCACCCACAGGGAATGAGTCGATCTTCAGTGGGGTTATGCCATATGACTTGCCATCAATGACGACTTCGGCTCCTGTCGGATCTGACGTGATGCTCAGCTTGGCGAAGGCCTGCACAAGAGTGAAGTCCTGTATGCTCTGTGTGGAATCGGAAAGGTCGACTGTGCGTGAGATGGCGGCATATCCCTTGAGAGAAACGACCATCGAGTAGTTGCGCGGTTTGAGACCCGTTGCTGTCAGGGGCGTAATGCCCTTGACGGTCCCATCGAGCGCCACCGTTGCGCCAGGCGGGGTAGACGTGACGATCAGGGAGTACGCCGCGTGTGTCATGTTGGCGATCACTTGTGTCGTGGATCCCCTTACCGCCACCGTGGTACCGGTCCAGACTTCCCACCCAGACAGGCGGATCTCCACAGCGTGGGTCCCCGGGGTCACCTGGGACAGTACGAGCGGTGTCGTTCCGACCTGTCGTGTGTCGAGGAACACGGTGGCTCCTGACGGAAATGATCGAATGTTCAGGCTCGCTGCTCTCTTCTGGAAGAGCAGAAAGATCGCGGCGGCCACAACAATGACAGTTGATAGGAGGACGATCCAGATCCTGGTTCGACGATGGTGCTGTGGGGCGGGAGGCGCGGAAGCGCCTGCAGGAGATTGTGTCGTGCGTGACTCCTGGAGACTTCCAAGAAGTTCGTCAATGCGGTCAGGCTCATGGGAATGCTGTTCGGGCATGTTCATACCTCCCCTATTCGAGTCGTTTCAGTACTTCCCTCAACACATCCCTGAAGACGTCATCCGCAGGGCGGGCCGCGTCGATAACCACCCACCGTTCCGGCTGTCTTGCAGCCATATCCAGAAAGGCGTGGCGCACAGCGTCAAGGAACGGGCCCCGTTGCTCGATTCGGTCGAGGTCGGTCTTTCGTGCCAGTGAAATGCGCGGATCAATGTCCAGAAGCAGAGTCAGGTCGGGGACCAGGCCCGAGGTGACGATGTCCATCAGCCGCTCCACTCGTTCTTCGCCGACGTTCCCTGCAACCCCCTGATAGGCGACAGATGAATCCGCGAACCTCTCCCCAATGACGATATCACCACGTTCCAGCGCAGGCTTGATGACCTCATCGATGTCCTGTCTGCGATCCGCCGCGAAGAGCAGGACTTCGGAGAACAGGGATAGGTTGATCTCGTCATGCACAAGGATGGTTCGGAGCTTTCGTCCGAGCGCTGTCCCTCCCGGCTCAAATGTGTGTGTGACGGGGAATTGCCGTTCCGTCAGAGCGCGCTTCAGCCGTTCAGCCTGTGTGCTCTTGCCGCATCCATCGATCCCCTCGAAGGTGAGGAAGAAGTCGCGTCCCATCAGACCGCTCCCGGTGGACCTTGTCTCGGCTTCATCTGGGGAGAGTACACGACAACACGCCGGAATGGCTCGACGCCTTCGCTCTCACTGAAGAGCCCTAGTCGTTCTGCCAGCCTGTGCTGCATCCGCCGCTCGAAGGCGTCGCAGTAGGGCAATTCACGCGAAGCCGACGAGACAGCGGCTTCGCGCATGAGACGAACCCAGGAAGCATACTGGTCCTTGTCGATGGACATCGCATGGATACGTCTGAGCAGGTCCTTGATGGCTGCCAGGCTGTTCTTGCTCGTTGTGTACAGCGGCAGTCCGAGTGCCTCGGCTCGTTCCACGAGAAACGGCTTCTTGGCCGCGAGCGTGTCGCTAAGCAGTACGATGTCTGCGTCATCCATCGTCTGCGTGACCCGTACGTCGGTGTGCAGACTGTGAGAAGCGCGCTCGATGTAACTCTGGCTGACCCCCTGGATGTAGAGTCTGATGCTGGAGTCTTGTGTCCATAGTTGCTCGTTGCCCGTTTCTTGAATGGGGGTCCCTTCCTGATGTGGAGGCTCGATCACAAACTCTTTTCCGGCTGTTCTCTTGCGTATCTCGGGTTGCACGTCGAAGCCTCGGAGCACCCTGTCGACAACGTCTGCCAGGTTGCGGTACACGGCCAGAACATCGCGTTCACGCAGTTCTACGAGGACGTCAAATGTAGGGGCGGACTTGCGTTCAAGAACGCTCTTCTGCGTCCCGCGTCGTTGTGCTTCTTCGTCACTCAGCGTAACAGTCTGGATGCCTCCAAGTAGATCGATCAGGGTCGGGTTGGTGATAAGGTTGCCCAGGTCGTTGCCATGCGCCGTTCCAATGAGCTCAACACCTCGCTCTGCGATCGTCCGGCATGCCTGCGCCTCTTCGATGCGGCCGATCTCATCTATGACGATGACTTCTGGATTGTGGTTCTCCACAGCTTCGATCATGATGTCATGTTGTTCTTTGCTCAGTGGTACCTGCATACGGCGAGAAGACCCGACCCCGGGATGAGGAACATCACCATCCCCTCCGATCTCATTGCTGGTATCTACGATGATCACACGTTTCTTCAGGGTATCACTGATGTACCGTGAGGCCTCGCGCAGCAACGTCGTCTTGCCTATGCCCGGTCTCCCGAGTATCAGGATGCTCGATCCTTTCTTGACGAGGTCTTCAATGATCTCGATCTTTCCGTAGAGAGCACGTCCAACCCGGCACGTAAGACCAACCACATCGTTGTGCCTATTGCGAATGGCGGAAATCCGATGCAGCGTCTGTTCGATTCCGGCGCGGTTGTCGCGATCAAATTCTCCAACCTTTCGAACGATTGAGTCGATGTCGCCTCTCGTGACCTTGTTCTCGCTGAGAGGAACGAAGTCGAATTCAAACCGGGCCTCGGGGACGCGACCCAGGTCGAGAACGACCTCGACGAGATCATCAAATCGGCTGATCCGCTCGAGCGACTGCTGCAACGGTTCGGGCAAGATGCTCAGGAACGCTTGGGTATCGTAGTCGTGTGCTGCCATGTCAGTCCTTTCTGCAGAAGCGCTTCAGCAACGCGGTCAGTAACCCTCTCATACTCGCCGAAGAGGCTGAACAGATCAAGATCGTCCGTGTCGATGGTGATGAGCGCGACCCGCCGAAACGAGTTTGCCCATGCATCGTAACGGTCGTTGAGCTTGCGAAGGTAGGACGTGGGCAGGGATTTCTCAAACGAACGCCCCCGTGATTGTATTCGCCGCGAAAGTGTTCTCGTAGACGCACGGAGATAAACAACAAGGTCGGGTACGGGAAGATTCTCCAGCAAGTACTCGTACAGCTGGAGGTAGATCTGGTACTCGACGCGAGACAGCGCCGTACGGGCGAATATCTCGGCGTCTTCGTACAGAGTGCGGTCGACGATCTTCGCGCAGTTCAGAGAGCCGGCTTCCTTGAAGAGTCTCACACGCTGCGTGAGAAAGAAGAGTTGTGACTGTAGTCCCCATCGCTTGGGGTCAACGTAGTACAGCTTGAGGAAGGGGTTCTGCTTGACTGGCTCAGGGAGAAGAGCAAGCCCCCACTTGTCAGCCAGATGACGCGTCAGCGTTGACTTTCCTACACCGATATTGCCCGCGATAGCAAGGAACAGAGGACGGCCGGTGCCACCCGTCCTGGGCTGGAGCTCACCACTCATGAATTCCTGAGTTGAGCGGGGTCGAAGGTCCCCTGCTCGAAGATACTCTGATAGAACGAGGCCCATGACACTTTCTTGTTGCTGGTTCGGGAGATTCTCCGCATTTCCCGGAAGTGCATGCGAAACATGAAGCGGGCGAGAGAGACGCCATAATCAAACGTAGCGATTGAGGAGAATGACGAGACAAGGTCGGGAGGCAACAATGGGAGGCGTTCCTGGAGGAACGAACGAGAATCATGATGAGACAGCCTGTTCTGAAGGATCTCGATATCGAGGGCGGCCGCAGCATTCTCCATGAGGAGTTGAAGCGTCGCAAGCAGACTGTTCTGAGGTGTCAGCATGCCCTCGAGGCTGGAGATGTTCTGGATTTCGAACAGGGAAAGTGCAGTGACGAATACGTCTCGCTGAACGTGAAACGCCAGACATGGGTCCCAAGTACCGATTGCCGTCTGGATGTATGCTTTGCCGGGGAAGTAGGTCATCATGAGGGCGATTTCGGGTGAGAGCCAGCGACGGAAAGACGCTATGGGACAGACGGTCTGCCGACGGTCGAGCGAGGCGCCCTTGAGGGCGACCGCTTCCGGATCATCATATGGTGCACGAACCGCGAGGCCGTCTCCCAACACTGGTATGGACTTCAGCTTGTAGCCGGGGAAGAACGAGTGCAGGCGGGAGTAGTCGTCTTTCATCCAATTGTCGATGGTCACCTGATCCAGGTGCCGCGCAAGAGAAGCCTCAAGGGCGCCCATTACAACGTCGTTGGTGGTCCTTGAAGTATCCAACTGGGCGGCTGACTCGTTCAATTGACGCTTCAGTGCCTCTGTTTCGTGCTCCAAATGCTCCTGAGCTTCCCTGATGCCTTCTTCGTCAAGTGAAGGCAGAAGAACGGAGAGTACAGGATCGCGTGTAGAGTCGCCAGTACTGGTAGAGCTGGCCAGGCGGGACTCCAGTCTGTTCATGTACTGGCGCGCCTTGACGATGTGCTCTGCAATAGCTTGCTTGTCATCGAAGCGACTGGCCTTGTCTTCTGCGAAATGGAGGTATTGGTCGATGATGTAGACTTCCTCGAGAGCTAGTTCCTGGTGGGAACCAGAACGTAGCTGGATCTGTTCGGCAGGCGCGGTCGGGGGTGTCGAGAACTCCTCGAGCCGACGAACGAGTGCCTTGCCGCGGACGTACATGGGGATCTCTGTCAGATATAGCAGCTGATAGAGGCCCCGTCGGGCGTTGCGAAGTTGCCAGAGAGTGTCGCCGAAGTATCCACCTTCAATCAGGACGGACAGGCCGTCCATATAGGGGCGAAGGATACGCGCGGCTCGGCGCTCGCTGTTACGGAGCTTTCCCGGTTCGAGTCGCGCCAGCACCTCGCGCTTGTCGTCAAGGAATCGCTGCATCTGTGCGGCGTTTGGTGCCGAAAAGTCCCCCAGATGATAGAGGTATCTCTGTGTTCCTGCACTCACCGCATCCACGGGAAGAAAGTAGCTGGTTTCGTCCTGGATGTCCTGGAGCAGTTCGTTGTACTTCGTCAACGTGGGCTCAGCCTGAGGGCTGTTCTGTCGGTTATCCGTCCTGGAGCGTCTGCTGCGAGGAGGATGGTTCGCGTTTGGACTGGCATTCTTCGTGTTCTCGGAGGCAACAGGGCCAGCTGGAGCCTCTCTTCGTGGGTGTGTCACGAGCCTGTGTCGACCTCCAGGGGTTGAAGCGAGTCGGGGACCTCAATGCCAAACATGATATCCCACCACCTCATGTACTGTTTATAGCGCGTATCGCCGTTCACAGCAATAATCTCCCTCTTCAGAGACTGCGCCCGATTCTGCAGGATCAACTGGAACTTCTTGTTCGCCAAAGCATCTACTGCCAGCCGTGTGCTTGCCTGCTCGAATGTGAGCTGGCGTCCTGCCGCATCCGTGTAGTTCCAGCCCCATGTGGCAAAGTACTCCCGGATTTCGTCCGGGGAGACTGCTGTGTCTCTTGTCAGGCTCTCTTCATACGCTTTGGACGTGGCCCAGAGCTGGATGTACGAGCGCATGTCGGGGGACCTGAGTCTTTCTGTCTCGACCGTATCGCCTGGCAAGGCATGGTCACTCACATAGGCCTCGACGGCGGCGTCGATGGCCGATGGACTCACGACGACTCCGAGTCGCAGAGACTCCTCGGATTGCGCGTGCATGACGATGAGTCGTTGAATGGAGGCCGTCTTTAACCCCACAACAAGATACTGCGTTTTTGGGTCTGACGGGTCTGCAACATCGACACGCGTATTGTAGAACTCGCTAGTCGCATCGAACGGAAGGTCGACAATCATCGCCGAGACATGTTCCTCAGTGACAGGACTGCCATTGATATAGAAAGCGACGTCGCGAGAGCGAGCTACAGGGACCCCAACAATTGCTGCTGCGAGGATGAGCAGCAGAAGCGAAGCGACACTGATGAAGACCGTCCGACGCGCCCTCAGGCGCGCCGGCATTGTGGTTGTTCTCGACGACTCGACCGGGCCTTTCGCAAGCATTGTTACTGAGCTGATGGAGTGGTTGGCACGTCCGTGGCCGGGGGAGTCGTGGTCGTTCCCTTGCCCGTAGCCTTGACGATCCACTGTCCAACTGCTCCGAGCACCTTGCCAACACCGCGGCCATACCACTTGGTGATACGCGACCACTGACCCTCGCGGACAGGAAACTGAGTCTTGAGCTTGGTCACGAGTGCGGTTTTTGCATCCGCCTTGCGCTCGTCTTCGAGAGCAGTCTTCACCTTGTCATACGTTGCCTTGTCATTCAAGTTCGCCTTCACGAACGGCTTTCGGTCCAGGAGCTGGACGATCTCGTATGAAGAACCGTCGACAAAGGGTTTGGTGTACTGGCCGGTCTTCAGACCCTTGAGCTCGTCGAAGCGGGTCGCATCGCCTACGCTCGAGAAATAGTCCAGGATCCCCCCCGTCTTGGCATCGGCATCTGTGGAGTATTTCGTGATCGCGGTCTTGAACGACAGACCCTTCTGGAGCTCCACATACACCTTATCTGCAAGGGTCGCGGCAGCCGCTGCGCCAGTCGTCTGGTCTCCGGTTCCGAACCCAAGGACGATATGTGCTGCTTTCACCGTCTCGGCCGTATCATAGATTGCGCTGACAGCTTCCTCGGCAATCTTGTCAATGATATGGAAGCCAAACTCGGTCTGGACGGGTCCGACGATGTCGCCTGTCTTTGCCGCAAAGGCGGCCGTCTCGAATTCCTTGACCATTTGGCCTTTGGTGAAGAAGCCAAGCGTCTCATAGCGAGCATATCCGGCAGTCTTGTTGTTGAGCTCGGCCGCCTTCTCCTGCGCGTATTTGGCAAAATCGAACGTGGCGTTTTCGGCCTTCTGTTTCACAACCTCGTCATAGATAGTCTGGGCCACCTTCTTCTTCGCGGCAATGGTCGAGGCAGAATCCTTCTCAGTGTCTAGCATAATGAGGAGATGGTCGGCATTGACACGTCCCTCAGAGGTGAAGTATGTGCGTACGTCTGCGTCGGAAACAGAGACACTTGAGTTGATCTCCGCGGTCACCGCGTCGGCTGTTGCCGTTCGACATACGGCTGAATCTGGGTGCGCACCGTGGCTTTGAACTTGTCCATCGAGCCGTACTTTGCAATGACGGCGTCAGTGAATCCCTGAGTGTCCGTTCCAAACTGCTGCTGGGACTGTGCGACGGCATTGTCGACTTCCGTGTCGAGAGCGGTTTTTAACTTTGCGTCATCGATCTTCATGTTCTTGGACTTGGCGTATTGGATGAACAGTTCCTGCTCGATCGAAGTGTCGATGACGTTCTGGCGAACAGACTTGAGTGTGGCGGCATTTTCCGCAGTCGTCAGGTCCATTCCGTACTGCTTGTACATATCGATATAGTTCTGAACGCCTGCAGTAATGTCGGATTGAAGGACTTTCTCGGTGCCGACCTGATACGCTAAGGTCCCGGTAGTGCTCTTGATTGCAAAGAACGATCCCCATGTAGCAATTGCCACCACGAGCACGATGGCGATGACTCGCATGACCATGGGAAACCGGTCCTTGTGATGGGACCCCGGCTTCTCGACAAGTCCCGCCTTACGCTCCTGCCTGATCTTGCTTTCTTTTCCCATTCTGTCACTCCTCGGTCAAGTCCGTCTCTGCGGACAGACGACTCAGATAATAATCATGAAACTATACCATGATTCGTCTCATCTCAAAGCGTTCCAGTCTTCTCGGCCGTATTTCCCGGCGACCATCTCTGAGGCGTTGAGTGCCTCTCGGGCAGTAGTGGAATCGGCAAGCAGCCGGATTCCCTCGGCGGCAGAAAAGGCCGCAACCAAGGCATCCGCCATTTCGTCGAACGAGACGGTCCGTTGAGCCTCGTCGCTGACGCTGGTTATAAGGCCAGCAGCCCTTCTCGTGGCATCGAGCGTGTTTGGCTGCGACGTCCGAACTACGGCAAAGAGTTTCTCCAGGTCATTCTTCAGAACGACCGATCCGTGCTGGAGGAAACCATCTCGCGTTCGCATCTGTGCCGAGCCGACGATCTTTCTTTGACGAGCCAGGATGTCGGTGGTTCCTGGCGCCGTGAAACACGATGCGGACACGAAGCCGGTGGAGCCATGCGGAGCAAGCGTGGCCGAAACTCCAACACTCAGCAGAGCCTCAATAATGGGTCTGCAGATCCACTCATACGAGGCTTCCAGCCCCATCGCATAGAGAGGGTCCGACTGCGGAATGGAAACCGAGTAGGTGACTTCCATGTCGTGGAGCACGGCTCGGCCTCCCGTG
>JAPLGL010000123.1 GCA_026390155.1 Caldisericota bacterium | reverse complement strand
CGCCGGACTGGTACTTCGGATGGTCGTAGGGCAGGGTCACGAAATGGATGTATTGCCTGGCAAACTTGCGCCGGTCGTACTCACGGCGATGCAGGTCGCGCAGGACCATGTTGGCTGCTCCGACGCCGGAGACCGCAGTGGCCGGGGCCCCCGTTCCCATGACGGTCGAATCTCCGCAGAAGTACAAGTTCGCCTCGATCTGCGCCAGCATCCGATCAGCCTCCTGACTCTTCTGCTGTTGGTAGGCTGCAGAACGGTACTCCGGGCTGTCGGGAGCCGGCCACTGCAGCATGTTGGGTGCGATGGCCATGACGACGAGCTGGCCTTCCGGTGCAAGTGTCCGGTCGACGAGGGAGTTGGTGTAGAGCGTCAGGTCCGAGGAGTCGATGACCGCGCGGTTCTCGATGAAGATCTCCCAGGGAAACGCGTCCGCGGGCACGGCTTCGGCGTCGACGAGCATATACATCGTCATGCTGGGGTAGGTCGAAACAAGTGACTTGACCCAGGCAAGCCGCTCTGGTGCAATGTGTTCAGGCTTCACGAGCTTTCCGTAGATGTTCCAGACGGTTGCGTCTGCGATGATGCGGTCGGCAAGGATCTCGGTACCATCCGTGAGCCGGACGCCATACGCGGCTTCTCCCTGGATGAGGACCTCGTCGACCTTCTGCCGATACATCATCTGCCCCCCGTCGCGCTCGAACGCCTTTTCCATCGTGTTAGGCAGGTTCTGGGCTCCGCCGGCGGGGTAGTAGACGCCACCGATGTGGTTGTCGAGGAACATGGTGGCTGCCAGGACGGCGGGAGTCTCGGCCGCTGTGCAGTAGTCGTACGCAGAGCACAGCTTGTCAAAGAAGTCGATGATGGGCTTGGTATGGAAGTACTTGTCCAGCAGTGACTGGACGCTGACGGTGAGCAGCTTCTGCATTTTCAGCATGGCTATCGGGCTGCTCATGAGGCTCCTCAGTCCCTGCTTGGGCGAGAACTCCGACGGCGGAACGATGACCTCGTTGCGGAGGACGATGTTCTTGTACATACCATACAGGTCCCGGTAGAAGTCGCGGATACCCTGGCGCTCCTCGGGGAACATGTCCCCCAGCTCGTCCTCGAACCGTTCCAGGTCAGGCCAGAAGACGACCTGCTTTCCTTCAATGGTCATGCGTGCCAGCGTGGGCTGCGCAACGATGTCGATGGGCTCCTCGAGCTGGTTCATGATGAAGCGGAAGGGCTTGAACCCGGTCTCGCCGAAGCCGTAGATCATTGCGGTGCCGACGTCGTACACGATGTCGTCGCGCTTGAACGATGTGCACGAGCCGCCCGGCCTGTCCTGCTGGTCGATCATCAGGATGGACAGGCCCTGTTTTGCCAGAAGGGCACCTGCAGTAATGCCACCAAGTCCGGCGCCGACGACGATTACGTCGTACCGGTCGCGGAGCACTGTATCTCCATGTATTCTCATTGTCTTCTACTGCTCCTTTCTAGTGCTGAGAGTAGTTCTTGCGGCTGGCTTTCCCGTCAGGACGGCACCTGGCGACCCTCCGGGCGAGAAGCCCTAGTGACCCGTTGTCTGTCGTTCGGAGTTCGCGCGTGCGCGATACGCGATGGAAGTCCACCCTGCGATCCCTGCCCTGATTGTGATGACCTCGTCCTGCTGCATTTCATGTACCCCCGTACTCAGAGTTCTGAAACGTTATCTTAGCACATGTGTGTACAATCAGAATATCCACTGTTGCATCCTGTGCCACATCCTTATCATATGACCATGCGTGGAGCGGCGCCGTGGACTTGCCGGCGTTGCTGCACGGGTCGGGAGGCCGCCATGAGACATGCACAGCGTTCTGTTGCCGTATTGATCGTCGTTGCCATCCTGCTTGCGCTACCGTTCACACCATCTTCAGCGCGGGCGCAGGTCAGCGGAGCACAGACCATCATCATCCTGCAAGTCGGCAAGTCGACGATGACCGTGAACGGCGTGAGCCAGGCCATCGACCCGCAGGGGACCGTGCCAGTTATCGTCGAGAGCAGGACATTCCTGCCCGTCCGGGCGATCGTCGAGGCCCTCGGCGGCAGCATCGCCTGGACGGCAGCCGAGCAGAAGGTCACCATCATCATGGGGTCCGATGTCATTGACCTCTTCATCGGCAAGAGCACGGCCCGCGTCAACGGTTCGCTCGTGAGCATCGATCCAGCCAACGTAAAGGTGACGCCGCGCATCGTGGGCGGGCGCACGATGCTTCCCGTACGATTCATCACGGAACGGCTTGGCGGGACCGTTGTCTGGAACGATGGAACAAAGACCGCCACCCTGACGTTCGGGTCGGCGACGACGCAGACGACACTCTCAGTGACGGAGATTGCCAAGAAGGTTGAGTCGGTCGTCTACATCGAGATCGCGTTCGGTGACGGGAAGGGCGCGTCGGGGTCCGGGTTCATCATCTCCCCGGATGGGCGTATCGTGACGAACTATCACGTCATTGACGGAGCTGCCTCAGGCAAGGTCGTCCTCAACGATGGGACCACATTCACCGACATCAAGGTCCTGGGCTGGGACAAGGAAGGTGACCTGGCTATCATCAAGGTCCCCGGGAGCGGTCTGCCGGCCGTGACGGTGGGAAACTCCGATACCGCCCAGATCGGTGAAGCGGTCGTGGCCATCGGCAGTCCGCTGGGCCTGCAGAACACGGTCAGCACAGGCATCATCAGTGCCCGGCGCGAGGGGTACCTGCAGACAACAGCACCGATCAGTCATGGCAGTTCCGGGGGTGCCCTGTTCAACATGATGGGCGAGGTCATCGGCATCACGTCCGCGGGGATGGAGGAAGGAGCAAACCTGGGGTTCGCTATCCCCATCAACGAGGTCAAGTCTCTGACGACGACTCAGGCGCTTACACTGGCACAGTTCACTGCGCAAACGTCCGGCAGCGGGACGTCCTCACTGAATGTCCCCGGTCTGACCCAGCCTGCCGCGACCACCGACG
>JAPLGL010000012.1 GCA_026390155.1 Caldisericota bacterium | reverse complement strand
CACAGAGGAGATGGTGAGCGCGGTCCTCGCGGCAGCGATTCTCGCGCCATCGGGCAAGAACCGACAGCCATGGCGATTTGTCGTGGTGGCGGATGCTGAGAAACGCGCGCAAATGATCCGGGTGATGCGCGAGGGCATCGCAGATACCAAGGCGCGGGGGATGGAGACCGGCTCGGCCATTATGACGGCGCGCGTCATGCAGCACGCTCCAGTAACGATCTTCGTCTTCAACCCGGAAGGGGTGCATCCCTGGACGAGCCACTCGGTCGGGCAGAGTTTCCTGGAAATGGTCGACACTCAGTCCATCGGGGCTGCGATTCAGAACATGCTGCTGGCCGCGCAGGATCTGGGGCTGGGCACCCTCTGGATGTGCGACGTGTGGTCCGCGTATCGACAGCTGTCGGCATGGCTGGGAGAAACGGGCCAGCTGGTCGCCGCGGTGGCGCTGGGATATCCGGACGAACAACCCGCCGCCCGTCCCAGGCGCCCGCTGTCCGAGGTCGTACGGTGGCTCTAGCAGGTTGTCTTCTTCTCTTAGCACATAATACGAGTTTAGCACATGCTTCTCTCGTCGGTGATGAGGCCAATGCGCCGGTCTGCACAAAACGGGATGCTCGATGAACCAGGACGCGCCCAGCAAGAGAGCTCAGATCGTCTACTTCTGCCATGGAGGAGGCCCACTGCCGATCCTCGGAGACCCAAGCCACAAGGCAATGGTGGATTTCATGACGCAGCTGCCATCGCAGGTTGCAAGACCCGATGCCATCCTCGTGATCAGTGCTCACTGGGAGGAGAAGGTGGCAACGCTGCTGGGGGCACAGAACCCTCCGATGTTCTACGACTACTATGGTTTCCCGGACAAGGCGTATGAGATCACCTACCCCGCCCCGGGCAGCCCCGAGCTGGCCGAAACCGTCGCCGGGTTGCTGAACAATGACAACATCGTAGCTCGCATCGATCTTCAGCGAGGATTTGACCATGGCTTGTTCATCCCGCTCAAGCTGATGTATCCCGAGGCGGACATCCCGTGTCTTCAGCTTTCGCTGGTACGTGGCCTCGATCCGGCCGCGCACATTGCTCTCGGCAAGAGTCTGCGCGGGTTGATGAGTGAGAATGTCCTGATCATCGGATCCGGATTCTCATTTCACAACCTTGGAGCCTTCTTTGGAGGGGATCTCGGCGCGCCTGATCCTGCCAATGAGGCATTCCAGGACTGGCTGATCGAAACCTGTACCAGCCCGTCACTTGACGAGTCCCAGCGTGAGCAGCGCTTGATCAACTGGGAGGCAGCTCCCTTTGCGCGCTACTGTCACCCCCGTGAGGAGCACCTGTTGCCACTGCATGTATGCCTCGGTATGGCCGGTGAGCCGGCCAAGCTGATATTCGATGACCGGGTTTTGGGCAAGCGTGGCGTGGCGTTCCTGTGGCAGTGATGGACCCTTGTGTCAGACAGCCGGGAGACGGAGCAGCTTCGTGATCTGGCGGCGGAAGTCGGGGAACAGGGTCAGTGAGGCTGTTTCCTCGAGTGTAAACCAACCGACGCCTTCTGTCTCCCGATTGTCTTCGGTGAGATGCGCGCCTTCGCCGGGCAGGGGTTCACAGACGTAGGCGAAGTCGATGTGGCAGTGCTCTGGTTCCCTGCCGGTCGGGATGCGCTCGCACAGGACCATCCATGGCACATGTAGGACTTCGACGATACCGGGCTCACCCAGCGTCTCGTCCCGGGGACTCATGATACGGCAGTGCACCCCAGTCTCCTCGAAGATCTCGCGGAGACACGCTTCATCCGGTGTTTCATCTGGTTCAACATGACCGCCAGGGTAGATCCAGACACGGTGCTTACGGTGATTGACAAGCAGGATGCGGCCATCCCGCAGGACGAAGCCCGATGCTGTGAAGTGTTTGGGCAGCAGCTGCGCCCAGGACGGCAGCAGTTCCATTACGCCGACTCCTCAGGTGGTGCAGGGCGGCACACGTCCCGGCAGATCCTTGTGACGATGTCACGAGAGGCGTTGGGCTTCCCCAGGCGCCGAAGGTTGCCGGCCACGTCGGTTCCTCTTGCCGTGAACATCAGTTCGTCGGAGGCACGCAGGAGCTGATTAGTGTCTTCGGCGGCATACGCTGCCTCGTGCTGTGTCAGGAATCGGCTGTTCACGGTCTCCTGGCCAGGGAGGGGCTGGTAGATGACAAGCGGGACGCCGACAGCCGCCGCCTCAGCAATCGTGACACCTCCTGCCTTGGTGATCAGCAGGTCGGCTGCCTGCATGTACGCGGCGATCTCATCGGTCCAGCCGACAGGAATGATCGTGTGTGATGCTGAACGGGCGATGGCGAGGCTCCCTATCTGATTCTGGACATCCGTGTTGTCGCCACAGAGGGCCGCGACGGTGACGGGCTCTCCAAAAGGCCTGGATGTCAGAGTGTCACACGTCTCGAGGATGTGCCCGAGCCCCAGTCCGCCGCCCATGACGACGGCCAGATGAGCATCCTGTGCAATGCCCAGGACGCTTCGAGCTTCCCGCTGGGAACGGTGAACTGCGAACAGTGGATGGATGGGGATGCCAAAAGGATAGATCGGCTGATGGACGCGCCGATGGGAAGCAAGGAATGTCGCCGCAATCTGCTCGCTTGCAGCAACGTGCCAGTTGACCCCCCTGGCCATGTACAGTGTCTGCAGGACGTAGTCCGTGAAGCAGTTGATCAGTGGCGTTCCCTGCAGACGATGCTGCTTGACTTTCGAGAGTGCCAGTGTCGGCCAGATGTTCGTGGAGACGATCGCATCGGGAGCCTCCATGAGTGCCAGCTCTCGCAGTCTCCTGTAGCCGACATTCGCAAGAACCCGTGATGTCTGGTCCGCCTCCTTGAGGTCAAGGGTGACAGTGTGCTGGAAGGCCAACTCATAGGCTTCTGGCAGGATCTTGATGAGTTCGAGATAGGCATCGCGCATGACGAAGCGCATGGCTGCCGGGACCTCGTCGAGGAAGTCGACGTAGCGCGTCGCCCAGCCCCGCTGCTCGAAGACTTCTCCCAGTGCCCTTGCTGCCTGTTCATGTCCGGCGCCAAAACTCGAGTATGCAAGCAGGACCTTGTAGTCGGCCAACCGTCACACCTCAGCCAGGGCTGAACGAAGGGGGCGCGCAAGGGCAGCGACTACAGCCATCTTGGCGACATCGAGGGCCAGGATCGGGGCAAGCCCAAGGAGGGTTGCTCCGGCGGCGCCTCCTCGCAACAGGAGAACGTGCCACAGCCAGAGGACGCCGGGAACGTAGATGAGGACAAGGGAGCCCTCTGCAAGAACAAGATCGCGCCACCAGGAGCCCCAGTGCCAATGCTCGGCAAGAGCGCCAACGACGATCGAGGCGAGAAGGAAGCCGGCAAAGAAGCCGCCTGTCGGTCCCGAGAGGGCGACCATGCCGGAGGCTCCGCCAGCGAAGACCGGCAGGCCGACGAGGCCGAGCAGCAGGTAGGCGAGAACGGCAACATATGCAGTGCTGCCGAACAGGAGCGGCGTCAGTACGACAAAGGCATCCTGAAACGTGATCGGGATCGGGCGGAGAGGGATGCTGACATAGGCGCCGATGACCAGCAGTGCGACCATGACGGCAAGCTGAGCGACCCGGCGTGTCGAGAGCTTCACGACAGGTATCCCCTCACAACGGCCACGAAGACCGATACCGTGGCGGGAAAGATGTCCTCGTCGAAGGTGAACTTTGGACTGTGGTGTGAGGCCGTGAGACCCTTTGCAGGATTTCTTGTTCCCATGAAGACAAACACGCCGGGTACCTGCTGGAGGTAGTAGGCGAAGTCCTCCCCACCCATGGTGATCTCGGGCAGGACGACGTTCTCTTGGCCAACAACCTGCTCAAGCATGGGGCGCAGAAGATCGACAGCTTCATGACTGTTGATGACGGGAGGATACCCGAATTTGTAGTCGACCTTCGCCGTCGTGCCGAGAGCTTCGGCCGTATGCGTGACGATACGGCGCAGACTGGCGGCACCGAGTTCGGCGTCCTCGCGTGACAGTGCGCGCAGGGTACCGGTCATGTGGACGCTCTGGGGAATGATGTTGAATGCAGAGCCGCCGTCAATGGTGCCGATGGTCACCACACGCGAATCGAGCGGGTTGGTCTCGCGCGACACAATCGTCTGCAGGGCCGTCACAATGTGGGCAGCGGCCACGATCGGGTCCGCGCCGAGCTGTGGTGTCGCGGCGTGTGTGCCCTTGCCGGTGACCGTCACCTCGAAGCGGTCAGCCTCGGCCATGAGAGGGCCCGCGCGCAGACCGATCTTGCCAAACTCCAGCATATTCCACAGATGCATGCCGAAGGCAAGCGTGACGTCGGGGCTCTGCAGGACACCCTCTTTGACACATGGCTCCGCACCGCCAGGGGAGATCTCTTCTGCTGGCTGGAAGAGCAATTTGACCGTCCCGCCGAACTGGTCACGGTGGTCGGCCAGCCAGTGTGCGACGGCGAGCAACGTCCCGGTATGGCCGTCATGGCCGCAGGCGTGCATCACACCCTCGTTCTGTGAGGCAAATGGCAGGCCAGTCTCCTCGGTCAGCCGCAGGGCGTCGATATCGGCGCGCAGCAGGAGGACTTTGCCGTTTGCGGAACCGCTGGTTCCAGTCACGTTCGCCGTGACCCCGGTGCCTGCTATAGGTGATGGATCCAGGCCCAGGGTGCACAGGCGGTCGATGATGTATTGCTGGGTCCCGTGCTCCTCGAACGAAGGTTCCGGATGAGCGTGCAGATAGTGACGGTGTTCCGCAGCTTCTTTGGCGTACGCGTCGATATCAAGCATGTTTTCTCCTGTTTTCATCGTTGTTCTTCCTGGAGCTGGCAACATCCATAGTGTAGTGGAATAGCACCGTGTGCCAAGCTCTCTTGCCCGTCATCCCCCCGACTATTTCGGTTCAATACGAGGGGTGCTTTCGGCGTATGTGGGAATCCAGACCTGAAACGAAGAAGGGGGAGCGCAAGCTCCCCCTGTGCTGGTCCGGATATGTGAGGGCTACAGTCCTGCAACAGGCTCTGTCATACCCTGCTTGAACCAGGCGTGGGCCATGGGGCGTGTGTTCTGGGCGAAGCCGACGCCACCCTGATTGTCGACGATGACGATCCCCGCCTCGGTTCCCAGCGTGTTGCTGAGCATGTTCACTTTGCCAGAGGCAGCGCCCTGGGCGTCGAGCCCCATGCGCATGAAATCGCAGGCGGTCTTGGTGATGAGCGTGCGCATCATGCTCTCACCCGGTTCGGTCGACGAGGCACCGCCGGACTTCGTGGCGTACGTTCCCGTGCCGGGCTGGGGCGTGTCGCCGACGTGTCCCAGCAGTTTGAGGAAGACGCCGCCCGTCGACGTGCCTGCGGTCATCTCGCCCTTGTCGTCCACTGCGCCGACACCACCATGAACGATGATCGAGTACATAGCGCCTCTGCACTGAGCATGATGACGTACGCTCCAAGTATATGGTATACTCAATCATTGACAATCCGGCTTCAGAAGTGACACTGAAGTCTGCGGGCCTGGAAGACACCTGGAGGTACCAATGGAGACTGCAACCAAACTGGTCGAGATAGCAAAGAGGCTGTATGACCGGAACATGAACGCGGCACTGGGTGGCAACGTGAGCTTCCGACATGGAGACGAGATTACCATCACGGAGGCCGGGATCAACAAGGGGTTCATGAACGCGGACGACGTGGTTGTTGTGGATATGGACGGCAACAAGCTACTGGGAAATGGCAAGCCATCGTCTGAGGGAAAGATGCACTACGAGATCTACAAACTGCGTCCGGACGTGCACGCTGTCATTCATGCCCATCCGCCGTTTGCCGTTGCCTTTGCGCTGGCGCACCACGACCTGCCCGACGACATTCTGCCGGAGGCGGCCGTCCTGCTGGGACGCGTCCCCTGTCTGCCTTACGTGACGCCGTCGACGATTGAGCTGGCCCGCGAAGTGGCCCAGGGCCTTGCTCATCGCAATGCGGCGTTTATGGCGAACCACGGGGTCATCACCGTCGGTGCGGACCTGGAGGAAGCCTACAACAGGATGGAACTGCTGGAGCAGACGTGCATGTCCGTTGTGTATGCAACAATGCTGGGTGGGGTTCATCACATTCCCCCTGCGGACATGGAGTTCTTCGTCGAC
>JAPLGL010000010.1 GCA_026390155.1 Caldisericota bacterium | reverse complement strand
CGGCCAAAGAGCTTCGCCGCTGAGACGGTAGTTGATTGACACGACCGCATATCCGCGTGCAATGGCGCTCATCTGAGGATTCATCTCGCTGGAGGCCTTGTCACCCATCATGAACGCGCCGCCATGGATTGCCACGATGACCGGGAAGGGACCATTACCGGACGGGAGATAGATGTCAAGCTTCTGGGTAGACGAGGCCGACGCGTAGGCGACGTCCAGCCATTGCTGAGCGACGCCGGTCGTCGTGATGGAACCGCCTGCGCCACCCATGCCGCCTGCAGGTTTTCCTGCGGGCAGAGTCGCTGTCGCCGACGGGGTCGATGAGTCGGTGGTACTGCCTGTTCCCGTTGTCGACGATGCACATCCCGTTACCAGGACAGCTGCAAGTGCCACGATGATGAAGATGCTGAGAATCCTTGCCTTACTACTTTTCATGAACGTTCCTCCTGAGTCTGATGGGGCTTGTCAATGTTGCTGACTGCCATGCCTGTAATACGGACTCTCTGTGTACTTGGTACAAGGGCGTCTTCACAATCCTTCCACTACTTGTCGTAGGGCTCTCCCTTGAGAATGGAGAACGCACGGTAGAGTTGTTCCAGAAGGATGACGCGGGACAGCTCGTGTGGCAGGGTTAGCTTGCCGAATGACAGGATGCTTGTGCCGGGCGAGAGGGGACGAACCCCCACGTTCTGTTCGATATATGTCTGCAGGGTAGGGTTGAACCCCTCGGCACCCCCAATGAAGAACGACAACTTCCGCGTTCCCATGTTCATGAGGTCCTGCAGACGCTCGGACAGGTCGCGCGACGTGATCTCCTGACCGCGGGGATCGAGAAGGACACGGGCTCCCTCTTCAAACCGCGCGTAGTTGGCGAGCTGCCGTGAGGCGACGTCGACGACGCTCACCTCGCAGTAGTGCTCCAAGCGACGGCAGTACTCATCTTGTGCCATCTTGTTGTAGGGTTTCTTGAGACCGCCGCCTTGGGCGCACACCATGATCTTCATGCGGTCAGTATAGCGGCTGCGATTCCCCGGACAAGGACTGGATTCCCGCATGCGTGGGAATGAGAGGGTAAGGGCTTCACGTACGCGGGAACGACGGACTGGAGTGAAAAAGTCGTCCTATCGGCTGGTGATGTGCCCCTTGCCAAGCCGCTTCGACTGGTACAAGCGGTCGTCAGCGAGTTTGACGAGATCCTCTGCCGCAGCATCACTGAAACAGCTGGCAACGCCGGCAGAGAAGCTCACGCGTCCCAGAGTCGTGATGAGCTCGGGGCATGCGATGTCAGACAGGCGTTCAAGAAACCGCTCTGCTTGCTCGCGCGTCGTCTCCGGCAACAGGATAAGAAACTCGTCCCCGCCATAGCGGAACACCAGGTCAGAGGCACGGACAGCCTTGCGAATGCAGCCCGAAAAGACGCGCAACAGACGATCACCTTCCTCATGGCCCAGGTTGTCGTTGACGGCCTTGAAGCTGTCCAGGTCCAGCATGGCCAAGCTCATGTCCCGATGGTACCGGTACGTACGCTGCAGCTCCACAGGGACCATCTCATCGATCATGCGGCGGTTGAGAAGCCCCGTAAGTCCGTCGTGGGTTGCTTGTTCATGCAACTGCTTCGTCTTCTGCTGGTTGTCAACAAGAAGGGCCAGCCTCGAGGCGAACGGCGTGAGCAGACGGATGTCGGAACGCGTGAAGGCGCCTTCTCTACTCGCCTCCAGGTCAAGCACCCCGACACACCGCCCCCCGGAAACCAGTGGCATAGCCAGTTCGGACAGTGCGGCCCACAGCCCTTCGACAAATTCGGCGCAGTGTCTTGTGTCACGGACAAGAACCGGCTTTGACGACAGGAACGCTCGCACTGTGACACCCTTGCCTCCGTGCACATCCATTTCCAGGTCGGCGTGCCCGATCTCACGACCACGACTGGCCCTGAGCACCAGCATCTCACGGTGTGAGTCGTACAGCAAGACAATGGCCTGTCCATACCCCAGGACACGGCCGATGAGTTCGAGAACGTGATCAAGCAGGTCTTGCAGTCCTTGTCCGTCGGTTGTTTTCGTGCCGGCTGCGGCCATTTGATAGAGGACGTTCATCTGCTGATTGCGCACCGCCAGTTCATGTCCCTCCTCGTAGCGCATAATAAGGAGTGCGATGGTGTTCACAACGGGTTCGATGACGGTGACCGCCTCGGGGGTGAGGCGCATTTCCGTGGTCTGGACGTTGACGATGGCGATGACGCGCCCATGCAGGAGGATGGGAAAGCCTGCCCAGGAAGCCGTGGGAGGTACTGGCTCGCGCCAGTCGGCGTACGAGCTGAGCTCCTCAATGACCACCGGTTTCTTCGTATGGACGAGGTCTGCAAGGTTCTTCGGCAGGCCTTCCCGGTTGAAGCTGCGTTCAGCGCTGCGAATGATGGAGTCAGTGATGTTCACCCAAGCCATGATGCGCAGCCGCCCGCGCGAATTGATCGTCATGAGAGTCACACTGCATGACGGCACGAGATGCGCGATCACCTCTACGGCCCGCTGAACCGCTTTCCGATGTGAGCGTTCCTGAAGGATACCCTGCAATTCGTGCAGCTCGATGACACTCTTGTTCCGTGTCAGGTTCATGTTCATGGCATCTTAGCAGCCATTGGGGGATTTTTCAATTCTGCCTAGTCCTCACGCTTCAGCCCGAAGTTGTCGACGAAGAACTCCATGTCCGCAGGGGGAATGTGATGAACCCCACCCAGCATTGTTGCATACACAACGGACATGCACGTCTGCTCCAGCAGTTCCATCCTGTTGTAGGCTTCCTCCAGGTCCGCACCGACGGTGATGAC
>JAPLGL010000031.1 GCA_026390155.1 Caldisericota bacterium | reverse complement strand
CAGCCCAACGACACCCCACTTCTCTTCATCCTCGCCCAGGAGACGGGCGAAATGGCGCATCACGCCTTCAACCGCGAAGGCATGGGTAATGAGGGCGGGAGAGTCGTTGTACTTGCACAACAGTTCGTATGCTTCAGTTCTTGTTGGTTTCACAGTCGCAGTACCTCCTGTTTGGATTCAAGATGCTACAAGAATGGGGGCTGTCCCCCTTTGCAGATCCCTGTTACCACGTCAGCCACCTTGCGAAGCTGTGTCTGAAGTTCTCCGCAGCAGCCTGGTCCAGATAATACGTTTCACCGGGACACGCCCGCAGGATGCCATATCGTGACAGCTTGTGCACGACCAGCCAGCCCGAACCAAACGCGCCGAATCGTACGAAGGAGTTGATCAGGCTGTCGATTTCGTCCAAGGGGAGCGCGGTCTCCGGACTTACGATACCCTGGTCTTCCAGCACGTTCAAGTACGCACTCTGGAGGAAGTAGAACCCAGATCCATTCGTCGAATACGGCATTTCTGACCTCCGCGAGCGTAGCCTTTCATACTGTAGCACGAACTGCGGTGAATCGTATTGAAGTGTGAGCACGCCTTGTGTTTGCCGGCCAGCACAGTATACTTGCGTCTCCAACATGGAAAAAGCACCAGGAGGAAGGACATGTCTGAAGCGCTTCGTCAAGGAATCGAAATATGGTTTGACATCAGCTATCTCACCACTGTCTGGATCATGGTCGCACTTATGTTCATGCACCGTGGACGGGTGGCGAGCAGGAACCGGGCGGTGGCCACGCGCGTTCTCTGGGCGTTTGTTCTGCTGGGCTTGGGGGACGCAGGGCATGTCGGGTTCCGTGTGTTCGCCTACCTGAACGGTGGGCTGGAGCAGCACACAACTCTCGTAGGGATCGGCGCGCTTGCGACGGCCATCACCGTGACCATCTTCTACATGTTCATGCTGGACGCATGGCGCGTGCGCTATGACAAGGCGCTCGGCTGGTTCGGATGGACGCTGATGGCTGTTGGCGTGCTGCGCCTGGGACTCATGATGCCTGCCGTCAATCAGTGGACTAGTCTCGTCCCGCCGATGCCAAGGGGCATCATCCGCAACGTGCCCCTCATGATTCAGGGGCTTGGTCTCGCCTGGCTGCTGTTTCGTGATTCGGGCAAGGCGGTCGATCACCCGTTTCGCGCCATCGCGTGGATGATCCTGGTGTCGTACGCCTGCTACATCCCGGTCATCCTGTTTGCTTCCACACATCCGCTGCTCGGCATGCTGATGATCCCCAAGACGTGCGCGTACCTGGCTGTTGCATTCATCGCGTACAACGCGCTGTTCAAGGGAAAGCACCGAGAGAAGAAGGCAGGGGAGGCCTGAGCCCGTCAAGGAAGGAGCAAGTCTGCGACGACCAGCGCGTGATCGCTGCCAGCCTGAACAGCTTCGTTGTACAGGTAGTAGACGTCCGTCACGTTGATGCCGGGCGAGACGCGGATGTTGTCATAGCGACAGCGCAGGTAATTCCCTTTCCTCCCGCGGTGATATGAGTCGGCAAGTGGTCCGTTCAGAGAGTAGCGTATTTGGCGTTTCAGCTCTGCGGGGTGGTCAGCGTACCAAAGGCGAAGGGCGTCCACAGTTGTTGTCCCTCCACCTAGGACTAGAGCCTCTTCCTGCGTCCACCATCTGCTCTGCGCGATGTCGGGGTGGTCCACGCGCGGACCGTTGGCATCCATGCCCAGCACGACGGGCGCGGGAATGGCGGACAACAAGTCTGCCAGGGCACTGAAGTAGGCGGAACGTTCTTTCCTGCCTGGACCCGTATTGGTCGGGGCGTAGCAGGAGAAGATGGTCAGGGCAGCCTCTCCAAAGGTGGCAGTGACGGCAAGCGAGCGATGGGCGAGCAGAGAGTCGTGGGCGGGCAGCGGTGTGAGCTGCCAGTCGTCTGTCGTTGCTATCAGACATCCACCCCGGCGGGCGACCTGTGAAGAATAGGGGAGAGACCACGTGTCGATGACGTGACCCCACAGGCGACTGTCCGCCACGGAACGCACAGCGGACGGTCCCACGTCCTGCAGGAGCAGGATGTCGGCGTGCTGGTGTGCCAGCAGTCGGAGTTGATCGACCGGTTGGGGCATGCCTCGCACGTTCCAGCTTGCGATTCGCAGTCTCATGTATGCAGTATACAACGCCGGGGCTCTCGCAAAAACGCAGGAGCGGTGTAGTCTGAACGTGACGACGGGAGGTAGAACCCGCACGACGGGAGGTAGAACCATGAGCCAGTACAATCCTCAGGCAGTGATGACACCAGAGATGCTCGAGCGGTTTCGGATGTCCTTCGAGAGCGACCCGGTCAACAGGCTAGCACAGAACGCGGTGACGCGTGTGTCCGTTCATACGGCCGCCCTCAATCACGAGGTGGCGACCGGTGCGGACCACACGTTCTCGGTGATGCTGCCGAGCAACGAGGCGACGGCTCAGGAGAAGAGTGGGCGCTGCTGGCTGTTCTCCGGCCTCAACACGTTCCGCACAGAGGCCATGAAACGCCTCGATGTCGACAAGTTCGAGCTCTCGCAGTGCTACCTCATGTTCTGGGACAAGCTGGAGAAGGCCAGCTACTTCCTCGAGAGTATCCTCTCCACGCTGTCCGAGCCCATCGATGGGCGCCTGCTGATGCACCTCTTGAGCCACCCCCTGCAGGACGGAGGCCAGTGGGATATGTTCTGCGCCCTGGTGACCAAGTACGGGGTCGTCCCGAAGACGGTCATGCCCGAGACGGAAAGCAGCAGCAACTCAGGAGTCATGAATGCAGTCATCACAGCCAAGCTGCGCGAGTATGCCGCCGAGCTGAGGCGGATGGCTGGCACCGGGGATGAAGAGAATGTCCTGCGCTCGCGCAAGGAAATGATGATGGGCGTGGTGTTCCGCATGCTGGCCATCCATCTCGGGACACCACCCACTGAGTTCTTCTGGCAGTGGCGGGACAAGGGACGTGCGTTCCACCGGGACGGCACCATCACGCCACAAGAGTTCTTCGGGCGCTATGTCGGCGTGGACCTCGAGAACAAGGTCTGCCTCATCAACTGTCCGACGCCCGACAAGCCCATGAACCATCTGTACACGATTGGCTACCTGGGCAATGTCGTCGAGGCGAGGGGGATCCGGTACCTGAACACACCCATCGAGGTCTTCAAGCAGGCGACAATCGACATGCTGGTTGCCGGCCGTCCGGTATGGTTCGGCTGCGACGTGGGCAAGTTCGAAGAACAGGACCTGGGCATCCTTGACCCGTCGATCTTTGAGTACGACCTCGTCTACGGCGAGGGGCTCATGAGTGACAAGTCGGAGCGCATCCTCTACGGGCAGAGTGCCATGACGCACGCCATGGTGTTGACGGGCGTCGACTTGGATGGCGACGGGCACGCGCGCAAG
>JAPLGL010000041.1 GCA_026390155.1 Caldisericota bacterium | reverse complement strand
CACTACTATGAACAAGGACAACAAGAGAAGCCTCCTGACCTGATTTTGTCTCAAAATGGGGTTGTTGCAGCGGAAGAGGCAAGAACCGAACTCGAGAGTATCTTCGGCGTGCGCGCCGACGCGATCAGAATACTGCGCGTGAGCTTGTTCAACCCAGTATCGGTCAGGATGGCTGACGACAAGACGGTGATTGCGTATTTTGCGCCGGTGCGCCTGGCGTTTGGCGTGGCGTCCGGGCCGGACGAGACGCAGGATCTGCTTGGGCTGTTCCTTGGAGCTGGAATCGAAGCGGAGGCAATCGCGTCGCGCGACGTCAAGAACATGGAGTTTTCCAAGCTCTTCACCAACCTGCTGGGCGTACCCTCCGCTGCAGATGGACTGACCATCGAAGAGGGTTTTACCGACCGGGCGGTTTTCGAAGAAGAAATCAGGGCACTGCGGGAGTACGCGCAGGTCGTGAAGAGGAGTGGAGGTAGATTCCTGAACTTGCGCCACTATCCGACGGGCTTGTATGCGGCACTGCTTGGCACCGTCCCCATGCCCATCCTGAGCCTGTTCAGGAAGCAGATGGCCATGATGATCACGAAAGGGAGAGGGAGGAAGGAGAAAGGGAACATTGATGAAATTGACTACTATAGCGGTGCAGTCGTGAGCATGGGGGAACACCTGGGTGTTGAAACCCCCGTGAACAGGAAGATATGTCAGACAATGAAGGCAAGAAGACCATGACATTCATTGCGCTTGCAATTGGGGCATATCTCCTGGGTTCCATCCCTTTTGGTTTTCTGGTAGGGCAGTGGAAGGGAGTGGATGTCCTGCAGATTGGCTCCAAGTCCGCCTCATCCACCAACGTCTCACGTGCGCTCGGCTGGAAATGGGGAAGTGTTTCGGCACTCCTGGATTTCTCAAAGGGCTTCTTGCCGGCATATCTGGCCACGGTACTCTTGTCGAGCCACTGGCAGATCGTCATTGTTGCGTTGCTGCCCATGGTTGGACAGGTCTTCCCTGTGTTTCTTCGATTCAACGGAGGCAAGGGCGCTTCCACGTTCTATGGGGCGACGCTTGCGCTGGTCGGGCCCTGGTATTTTGTCTGTTTCTTCCCCATCCTGGTACTCATCTTTCTGGTGACGAGGAAGACCAGTTTGGCCAACCTGATATTCCCGTGGATCCTGGTCGCCCTGACATACATCTTCTTCCCGTCGTACTACGCCATCTTCGCCGTGCTGGGGGCCTCGTTCCTGACATTTGCGCTGAGAGGCAACATCAGGAGACTCATCGAGGGAATTGAGCCTGATACGCCCTTGAAATGGTAGCAAGCACGTGGCGATGCTGGTCCGGAAGATCGCAGACGTGAATGTACCCAGGAGGAGCTGAAACAAACCCATGAGCGAGGCTATTCGTGAGTACTACTTCATCGTCCCTGACGCGGGCGACACCCATGTCCTCCTCGTGCCCGAGGGCAAATCCTGGACGCTGCCTCATGGGATCCAGGCGGGCGCCTTCAAGTGGCGGTCGACTGCGCACGTCAACAAGGCAGCCAACGAGGCACTTGGGTTTCGCGCGACGACACGTCGCTGTGCCTCACCAGACATGGACCCCGGTTCTCCTATTCAGGAGTTGGTCTACGTCGTTGAGAACCATTCTGCGACCTGGAGTCTGCCCTCGATCGCCCGGTGGGTGGGTGCTGCCGACCTCGGGCGGTTGACGATTGCCACACCCGGCATGGCAAGGGTCATCGAAGAGTGGTTCGCCTGGGTGGGCGCTGTCGACAAATCGCTGCGAGTCCCATGGTACGAGGCAGGATGGATGAACGCGGCCGGCACATGGATGGTGCAGCAGCTGGCCAGGCTCGACAGCAAGCCGACCGGACCGGTGGAACAGGTTTGCTCCTGGCAGCGTTCATGCGTCATGAGATTGCCGACAACGCATGGTGTGGCGTACTTCAAGGCTGTCCCTGCAGTGCTTGGCAGCGAGGTGGACATAAGTGTCTTGCTGGACCGCGAGTACCCCGGCATGGTCGCCGAGGTGATGGCGGTCGACGCTCCCAGGCGATGGCTACTGATGCGCGACATGGGTGAGGAGACGCTTGATGTCGTCCCTGACCTGGAGCAGTGGAAGACGGCGGTGCAGGCCTACGCTCAGGCAGCTTGTGTCATCCATTGACCGTCTGCTGGCGGACACGGTCGCCATGAAACCAGGATCACCTGAAGGGCTTTCGATGAAGCAGATCCATGCACTCCACTACCGAGCGCGGGCGCTCAAGATCGCTGCTCATCGCCTGGGAACGCTGCGCCTGCCGGTCAGCCTGGACCATGGCGACCTGTGGGCTGGCCAGATTGTTGTTGGCGCGACCAACCCTGTGTTCATCGACTGGTCTGATACATCCCTGACGCACCCCTTCTTCTCGATGGCCTTCTTCTCGGACGAGAAGGAGATGCGCCCGTATCTCGGTGATGCACCTGATGCACCAGAACAACTCAGGGACGCGTACCTCGAGCCGTGGACCGTCTACGAGCCCCACGACATTCTGACGCAGGCATGGAGTATCGCATGTTCACTGGCGCCGCTCAGTACTGCGCTGCTGTACCATGACCACATCTTGCCAGGCGTGGAGGTGAAGTGGGAGCTGGAAGACATGATTCCATTCTTCCTGCGCGGAGTCCTGCGGCACCAAGGAGAGGCGCTGCCGACGCTGGGCATGGCCGACTATGAGCAGCAGGCCGAATCATCAGACTACGACCGGGCAGACGTGCGCACGTCCGAGGGCTCCACTGACATCCGCTCACAACTGGG
>JAPLGL010000061.1 GCA_026390155.1 Caldisericota bacterium | reverse complement strand
AAGAACCTGCTCGTGGTCAAGGGCAGTATTCCTGGCGGAGACAACGCGCTCCTGACCATCAAGGCCTGAGAGGTAGAGACATGAGCACTGTGAAGATGATTGATGTCACCGGCGCCGACGCCGGTGAAGTTGAACTCGCCGAAGGACTCTTTGGTTGCAGCATCAGCGAGACGGCCATGTATATGGGCGTCAAGAAGTTCCTGGCTGGGCTGCGCCGCGGGACTGCAAACACCAAGGGTCGCAGCGAGATCAACAAGACAAAGAAGAAGGTCTGGAAACAGAAGGGCACCGGCCATGCGCGTCAGGGTAACAAGCGTGCGCCGCAGTGGAAGGGTGGAGGCGTTGTCTTCGGTCCCAAGGCCAGAGACTTCACGCTTGACCTGAACAAGTCGACCAAGCGCAGCGCCATCCTTAGTTCGCTGACCCAGCGGGCTGGCGAGAACGCGATTGTGGTCTTGCGCGGACTCAAGCTCGAGCAGCCAAAGACGAAGGCGCTCTTGACGGCGCTCAAGGCTGCGGGCATTCCTGAGAATGCATTGCTTATCTTTGCTGAGGAGAACGGCGAAGTGGTTCTTTCCGGCCTCAACCTGCCTCGGCTTGGCCTGCTTCACTTCTCGGAGTTGAACGCATATGACGTACTCCTGCATTCCACGGTCGTTTTCACCGAAGAGGCCCTGAAGGGCGCCGAGGAGGTGTACGCGTGAGCAAAGAGATCCTGCTGTACCCTATCGTAACCGAGAAGAGCATGAGCATGACGGAAGAGGGAAGATACCAATTCATCGTCGTCAAGAACTCTACCAAGATGGAGATCAAGGACGCCGTCGAGAAGATGTTCAACGTGAAAGTCTCCTGGGTTAACGTCCTGAGAACTCACGGCAAGAAGAGGATGCGGAAGGCTTCGATTGGCATAACGCCCTCAAAGAAGAAAGCCGTGGTCGCTCTGATGCCTGGGTTCAAGATCGACGTCATCACTAACGTTTAAGAGGGTGCCCCATGAGTATTGTGAGAACATATAAACCAACGTCTCCTGGAATCCGTTCCAGGAAGACGCTTATTCACACCGAGGTCACCCGGGACACTCCTGAGAAGTCCCTGACCTTCGGCTTGCGCAAGCAGGCTGGTCGAAACAACACGGGCAAGATCATGGTTCGCCACCAGGGTGGTGGCACCCGTCAGCTCTATCGCGTTATCGACTTCGCGCGTGACGTGGACAACGTTCCGGGCAAGGTCGCCGAGATCGAGTATGACCCGAACCGCTCTGCCCTGATTGCCCTTGTGCAATACGCAAACGGCAAGAAGGCATACATCCTTCTGCCGGAGGGCCTGAAAGTCGGCGAGACCATCATGTCCGGTGAGAACGTCGAGATTCGGGCAGGCAACAACACCAAGCTTGCCAAGATGCCGCTGGGAACGACCATACACAATATTGAACTGTTCCCTGGCAAGTCTGCCCACGTAGCGCGTGCCGCTGGCGCCTCAGCTCAGCTTCTGGCAAAAGAAGCTGGTTGGGCGCAGGTCCGCATGCCATCCGGCGAGATCCGCAAGTTCTCTCTGGACTGCAGAGCCACGATTGGACAGGTAGGCAATCTTGATCACAACAAGGAAGTTCTCGGCAAGGCTGGCAATTCGCGTCACCGCGGCATTCGCCCGGGCGTACGTGGTGTTGCCATGAACCCCGTTGACCACCCGCACGGTGGTGGTGAAGGCAAGTCTCCTGTCGGACATCCTGGACCTCTTACTCCTTGGGGCAAGCCGACTCTCGGCTACAAAACCCGGAAGAAGAAGAACCAGTCCGACAAGTATATCTTGAAGCGTATAAACTAGGAGAACGCCGATGAGCGATACGAAGACCAACAAGGGCTTTGTCGAGGAACGTCTGCTCGGCAGGATCCTGGAAATGAACCGAAAAGGTGAGAAGAAGCTCGTCAAGACATGGAGCCGTCGTTCTTACGTGGTCGAGGAGATGGTGGGGCATACGATTGCCATCCATAATGGCAAGACCCATGTTCCGGTCTACATCTCGAAGGCCATGGTTGGACACAGGCTTGGTGAGTTTGCTCTCACCCGCAACTTCCATGGTCACACTGTTCCAACAGCGCGCACAAGCGCATTGAGGTAGGTGCAAGATGGAAGTATTTGCGAAACTTGAGTACATTCGGCTTTCTCCTTTCAAGACACGCCTGGTGGCCGACCTTATCAGGGGGAAGAATATCGACCAGGCGGTTGCAATTCTCGACTCGCTGCCCAATCGGCCTGCCGTTACTATCAAGAAGGTCATGCTCTCTGCCGCTGCCAATGCTGAGAACAATTTCAAAATGAACCGTGACACACTCTACGTGTCAAAGATTCTCATCGACGGGCAGGGTGGAGTCAAGAGAGTCTCCCCGAGAGGCATGGGTCGTGCGGACATTATCCGCAAGCCCCTCTCCAGGATCTATATCTGCGTAGCTGAGAAAGAGGAGGCTTAGGTGGGCCAGAAAGTACATCCGTATGGCTTCAGGCTTGGCATTACCCAGGATTGGGAATCCAAGTGGTTCGCATCGAAGAGGAATTACAGTGAGTTTGTCCTGGAGGACTATCATATTCGCCAGGAGATCGGCAAGATTGAACGCGACTTCGCCATCTCAGAGATTGAGATTCTAAGGAAGGGTTTCAACGTGACTGTGCGCTTGCACAGCGCGCGTCCCGGCGCCCTTATTGGCCGGAACAAGGCCGAGCTCGAGAAGATCGAGGCGAACCTCAAGAAGACGCTGACGAACAAGCAGGAAGTCCTGCACGTCGATGTTAAGGAGATCAAGCACCCCGATCTCGACGCCAAGATCCTGGCACAGAGCATTGTTGCAGATATCGAGAAACGTGTTTCCTACAAGCGCGCTATGAAACAGGTCATCAAGCGTGCAATGAGAGCTCGCGCAGGCGGTATCAAGGTTCAGTGCAGTGGCCGTCTCGGCGGAGCCGAGATCGCGCGTACTGAGTGGTATCGTGAAGGGCGCGTACCGCTTCAGACCTTGAAGGCTGACGTAACCTACTCTTATGAGCCGGCTCTTATCAAGTTCGGCCGCATTGGAGTCAAGGTGTGGCTCTACAAGGGAGATGCACCCAAGAGGGTCTTCTTCAGTGAGGACGTAGACTGAGCTAGGAGAGGTCATCATGCTATTACCTGTGAGAACCAAGTTTAGAAAGATGCACCGTGGAAGGATGCGCGGCATGGCCACTCGTGGCGCAGAACTGTCGTTCGGCGAATTCGGACTGCAGGCCATGGAGTGTTCTCTGGTGACGGACCGTCAGATCGAGGCAGCTCGTCTGTCTCTGGTGTCGGCCGTTCACAAGAGGGGAAAGATGTGGATTCGCATCTTCCCTGATAAGCCCATTACGAAGAAGCCGGCAGAAACCCGTATGGGTTCAGGCAAGGGAGATGTCGATCATTGGGCTGCCGTCGTCAAGCCTGGGAGAATCCTCTTTGAAATGTCCGGTATCACCGAAGACGAGGCTCGCCGCGTTACCAGACTGGCTTCTTTCAAGTTGCCCGTCAGGACACGCTTCTTGTCAAGGGGGAGCTAA
>JAPLGL010000033.1 GCA_026390155.1 Caldisericota bacterium | reverse complement strand
GTCGATACTGCACTAGACGGCCGCGATGCGCTCAGCAGAGTCCACATCGAGCAAGCATACGACCTCGTCCTGCTGGACCTGATGATGCCACACATGGACGGCCTCACGTTCCTCAGAACGATCCGATCCGAAGGATACGCTATGCCCGTGCTGGTGCTGACGGCCCGGGACCTGACAAACGACAAGGTCGCCGGCCTGGATGCAGGGGCCGACGACTACCTGACCAAACCCTTCGACCTCAGCGAACTACTGGCACGCGTGCGTGCACTTCTGCGCCGGAATGGAAACCGCAAGACGTCTGTCCTGCGGGCGGGAGAAGTGGAACTGGATACTGTCACCCACGTCTGCCGCGTGCAGGGCACAACGGTGACGTTGGCCACGAAGGAAGAGCAGCTGCTCGAGTATCTCCTGCGCAACCAGGGCCGAATTGTACCGCGCGAAGAACTGGAAGACCACCTGTGGGATGCCAAGGCATCGCTGTGGTCCGACACCTTGCGCACGCATATTCGGTATCTGCGTGCCAAGCTGGACACCGACCCTGAGCACCCACTCATCACGACCGTACGTGGACTGGGCTACGGCATCGTCGCTCCCTCCGAAGGGGAGGACGGACATGACTCGTAAGCTTGCAGGAACGCGCTCTCGTCTGGTTTTCGCCGCAGTTCTGCTGTTCGTAGCCGCGATTGTCCTGGGGAGCCTTATGCGCCGCGCAACGCCAGGCGCAGTGGACCCAGACACGCAGGAGATCACGACCGCCGAAGTGAGCGCAACGGTCCGGGAGCGTATCGCGAACCTGGATGCCAAGATGATGACCGAAGAAGCAGTACGGCGTGCGATCGAAGACCAGCTGCCCGTGCTCGGAGCCAGAGGGTTCATTCGGCTGAGCATCGCAAGCAGGAACATCGAAGTCCTGGTCGGCACTGACTACAACCTCGACAACGTCATGGGGAGCATCATTGGTGAGAACTTCTGGCATGAGCGCCTGTCGCTCGCTCCCGTGAATGCGCCGGACGAACTCCAGCCGCTGTACTTCACCTACATGAATTCCGACATCGGCAACTACTGGGGCGAACTCATCATTGCCAGCGCCGGCCCCACTGACGCTCAGGCCAGGACATCGTTGTCTTTGATGATCGCCATGTGGGCATGCCTGTGCTGTGCGGCCTTGTGCGTCATCGCGGTGTTCGTCCTTCCTGCGAACCACATGACCCGCCGAGTGCAGTCGTGGACGCCTCTGCGTCGAGGGTTCATCCTAGCACTCATCGGCGCACTTCTCGCTGTTCCTGTCGCATGGACTCTCATCAGCCGGACACATGCCGCCGCAAGCGAGAACTTTGCGCGAGGGACAGATCTCAGTCTGACATCCACCGTGAACACGATGTCCGCGTCGATCAAGACCGGTGCAGTCTCGGCGGCATACCTGCATGCAACGAACGCCATGTGCTACCCGGACTGCTCGTTCCGTATCCTGGTGGAGGGCAAGCTGCAGGACCGGGCGGGCGTCGACTACGGTCCCGCTGCGTATCAGAAGGCTGGCGACCCGCCGGCATGGCGTGACCTGGCCCCCTTCATTGAGGGCGGCACTCCGCGGGCTACGTATGTCACTTCGGCGACGAACAACAACGTCCGCGTTGAACTGGTCACACCGGAGCCGTTGTACTGGCAAGACATCCGTTTGCGCCATACGCTCCTCTGGGCTGTCCCCGCACTTCTCGCAGCCCTCTTCACACTGGGATACGTAACGGGTCGGAGACGCGACCGCACAGTTCCATCCTCCGAAGAAATCCTCCGCAACGCGGTCGTGCGCCAGGCGGTCCTGACCGTTCTTGTCGTCTGCCTGGCGCTGGTGCCCGCAGCCGGATGGTTCGTGCAGACGTATGAGGCGGCTTCCGTCGCCCGCCTGGACAAGACGCTTCAGCATGATGCAGCTACGCTCAGTGGCATCCTGACAAGTCTTGACTCATCATCAGCTTCGGCGAAGTCTCTCCCGCTTGCCGACTATGCACTGACCATCGCCCGGACCGGCATGACGTACTCGTTGAAGTTCCAGCAGAATGACGGACAACCGGGCGGAATCACCATCAACCCGGCAGAGAGCATGCTCAGCGTCGTGACAGCCACGGACACACCTACAACCCGCATCATCCCGAATCATACGGACTGGTCCCTTCCGCCCGGCCGCAACCTGTCCATGCGCGTCATCGGAGCCAGCGGTCGTCTGAAAGACGGCGTCGTCTATACGTTCCTGCTGGGAACGACGATGCGCCCCGTCGAGCAGGACATGCAGGAGCTGTGGAAGGCTGCCGCATGGGCTGGGCCCGTCGCTTTCCTGTTCATTGTCCTGGCCGGCCTGATCGCGGCCAGTCTGACCCTGCACCCGGTCGCCGAGTCGATGCGTCGGCTGGAGCAGTTCACGGCGGACGCTGGGCATGAACTGCGGACTCCCCTGAGCTCCATCCGTTTCAACGCGCAGGTCGCCCTCAACCAGGATCAGCAGCCCGACGAATTCCGCAGGCATCTCACGGCCATCTCTTCACAGGCCGAGCGCTCCGCGCACCTGTCAGAATCGCTGATCCTGCTGGCACGCCTCGACCGCGAGCAGCCTGCTCCCCTGGCATCTGTCCAGCTGCTGGACATCTGGACCGACCTGCACTGTGCGCATGCCGAGACCTTGACCGCGAAGTCGGTGACACTGCAGACGCCCGAATCAGACATGACCCTCGTGACCAATCGCGAATTGCTGACCGTCGCCCTGGACAACCTGGTTGAGAACGCCGTCCGGTATGAGCCTGAAGGGACAACTGTCGCCATCACTGCCCAGCGAACCGGAGGGATGGTAACCATCAGCATCACCGACCAGGGCCCTGGCGTACCGTCGGACGCGGTGCCCCACATCTGGGACCGCTTCACCCGCGTCGACCCCAGCCGAAGCCGCGAGTCTGGGGGCAACGGTCTGGGCCTGGCCATCGTCCGCAAGGCGGTAGAAGCCATGCAAGGCCATGTCGCCGTCACCAGCGAGGTCGGCAAGGGCAGTACGTTCTCCATCATCCTTCCCGCTTAGGGGTCAAGCGTTGCACTTCGCAACTGTTACATTTCCTGGAGCGGCAAGCGCAACTCCTGTGAAGACCATTGCACCTGGTACAGTGGTCTTCACAATTGCAGTCTAGTCGTACGCCAGTCTGATTTCCTCGGTAGCAAGCGTTGGTTGGATGAGTTCCTGCCACATTGGGGACTTCCAGGAACCCAGCGCGTCGTGGATCTTGAAATACTTCTGAGGGATGGGGTGGGTTCCGACGACAACAGGGATGCCATACTGCTCCCGGATGAACCGTCGGAAGTAGTCGATGCGCGCGCATGGCGGGTAGCCGACCAGCACGCCCGTGGCCAGATGGATGACCGTCACCCCGTTCTTCTTCATCTCGGCGGGAGCGTACTCGATGTTGCCCCCGGGGCATCCACCACACGTGGTACAGCCGACGAGTTCCACTTCCTTCCCCACGTAGATGCTGAACGCCCCCTCACGGTTCCTCATGGCATGCAGGCATTTGCCAGCCGCGCACGTGTGGTACCTGTTGCACATGATCATCCCGATACGCACGATTTCGCCGCTCATCGAACCTCCTCGTCACAGAACAGATTCACACCAATGAGTCTAGCCACATTTGGTGAAGTAGGCTCACCCGCAATTCCTCTGAGAGAGCAGGCACATCCTGCTGCTCTTCCGTGACGCATAGTGCTTTGTGCATCATGCGTCATGGTTGCTCATGCGCTCCATGCAGAAGCCCAGGTGCACTATGATGTACCAGGGCTTCTGATGTCTTTCAGGAACCACGTTGTGGCTCTCAAGCCACTGGACCTCTGGGATCCTCACCCTTGAGGGGTGACGGGCTTCACGAGAGGAGCGGCAACGACCGTGGGCGCTGTCGCAGCATATTCTACGAGCGCCTCGGTGACTGGAGCGAAGGACAGCATCTGGACGTCTTCCACGTGACCGGTATCAGCCAGACGCGCGACGTTAGAGTCGATGGGCAGCCTTGCAAGCACGGGGGCGCCGATGTGGTCGGCCAGTTCCTCGGCATGGCTGGGCCCAAACAGCTCGAACGCCTCGGCACAGTGCGGGCACGTGACCATCGCCATGTTCTCCACGATGCCCAGGACCGGTTTGTGCATCTGCTTCGCCAGGCCTGCGGCCTTCTCGACGACCATGCTCGCGAGTTCCTGTGGTGTCGTGACCATGAGGATGCCGTCGACAGGCAGGAACTGGAACGCAGTCAAAGGAACATCGGCCGTTCCCGGCGGCAGGTCGACGATGAGGACATCGAGGTCTCCCCATGCCACGTCAGTCCAGAACTGCTTGATGGCAGACGTGAGCAGCGGGCCACGCCAGATGACCGGCTGGCCGGATCTGTCCAGGAACAGGTTCATCGAGATGATCTTGATTCCGGTTGCCGTCTCGGGTGGGAGGATCCCGACCATCGACGACTCGGGTCGTGCGGTCATGCCGAACAGGCGCGGGATGGACGGCCCCGTGATGTCGGCGTCCATGATTCCCACCTTCAGTCCGCGGCGTGCCAGCTCGACTGCCGCCATGGCAGACACGAGGGACTTGCCCACGCCGCCTTTGCCGCTGGCGACCGCCAGCACGTGCCGTACATGGTTGACCTGAGAGGTCATGTTCTCATTGTCAGCAGTTACCATGGGCTTCTCCTCCGTGATAGCAAGATACTCTTCCCACCAGATTGACAAATGTCCCTGCACGGTAGGACTCCACGATCTCATCGAGGTTGCTCATGTCCGTCTGCATCACCGTGTAGCCTGAAGCGGTCAGTGCGTTCATGGCCCCTCCACCCATCCCGCCAGCGATGATCACGTCGCAGCCGTGGGCCGCATCGGTCATGCGGCCGTGAATCTCCTCGTGGCTTGCCTCGGATTCCCCATGAGGCTCTTCATCATGGACGTGTGCGAACTTGTCACGTAGTTCCGTCGAGACAACCTCGCCGTCCTTGATCTCCACTACTTTGTAGTAGTGGGCACGGCCGAAGTGCTGGCACAGGGTTGTGCCGTCGTCGGTTGGTAGTGCGATTCGAGTGACCATCGTGGTACCTCCTGTTTTCTCTTTGTGCTTTCTGTGGATTGGTATGGCGTTCATGTCCGCGTCCCA
>JAPLGL010000094.1 GCA_026390155.1 Caldisericota bacterium | reverse complement strand
ACGGCAAGCGTAGCTGGATACTCGATCTCACTGGTCACGATCTCTGGTTCGTCGACGGCTTGGGCCCGCGTCGAACCCAGCAGGGCTATGTTAATAGCCTCAGTAGCGCTCCCCGTAAACACGACCTCGTTCTGCGACGCCCCAATAGCGGCTGCAAGCCGGTTCTGCGCTCTCTCTATGAGTTCTGCAGCTCCAGTACCACATTGCGTGAACGCTGCCGGAACGGCGTATTTGTCGATGGCAGCGGTACGCATCGCCTCCCAAACCTCGGGCGCAACCATCGTACCGCGAAAGTTGTCAAGATAAATCATTGCCTACCTCCTTTTCCTGCTGTGGAAGAACAGCCTCGAATGCAGGATTGCTCTTTTCAGCGTATCACAAACACGGCAAAGTCAACACCCAAAAAGCGGTGAACAAACGTCAGCGCTTGGACTGATGGCGACTCAGCACGTTGCATATACCTTTCACATGTCTGTAATGCCGCAGGTCAGAGCGGGCCAGCGAAAGCATCTGACGAACAACATCGGGCTGGCTGGGATATCGCTCAGCGATGGCTCGGTATACAGTGAAAGCCTTACGTTCGGCTTGCACGGAAGCGCTGAGTTCCTGAAGCACAACACTGTCGTCGAGAACCTTCAATGGGTCGGACGAGGCAGCAGCCCCCCCGTGTGGCTCGTAGACGACGCCAGCATATGCACGGTACAACTGCTGTAGCATCTGAACATGGGCGGCTTCGTCGGCTGAAAACGACCTGAACGTTGCCTTCAGGCGCTTTCTCGTAGTCCTCTCGATGAGCTGCAGATAACGGACGTGTCCTTCGATTTCTTCCTCGATCGCATTTTCCAGCAGCTCCTGGAGACTAGTCGGAACTCCTTGCGCTTCTTCTGCGATATGCCGTCCGACGCGACCTCCGAGTGATCGAAGGCGCTGCGACCCCCGCCACAGGGTTCGAAGGCTGAAGACCCCCTCGACTGTTCCTCCCTGCCTGACAATGTCATCTGCAAGCTGAGAGATCAGCTCGTCGCCCCCGCTCAGTTGACGCAGTATCACCAGGAATACGGTGATGCCCGCCAGACTGACCGAACGGACAAATCCTGACACCGCAGGAACGATGGCCCCGTTCCAATAGGGAAACACGAGGACAAGCCTGTCTCCGCGGTCAAACGACACGTCTGGGGTGCCCAGTACTGCCAGGTCCAAGCCACGGACTGCCCGCCGCGCTGCACGCTTCCATCCAGAAGGTTGGGCAGTGAAGCGATCGCTCAGGCCGAACAGCGGACCGTTCAGCGCCGACGCAACGCCCTCAGCTACTGTTCGAGAATGTCCCGTAACAGAGTAGAACACCGTCTTTGTTGTCATTGAGTTGCTCCTCTGACGCAAATCAGCCCACCGCCATTGTAGCCGGTGGGCTGACGAATACAACGTGAGTCTCGAGCGATCTAGAACTGGATGCCTGACTCCTCCAGCTTGAGCAGACGGGCCCACTCATCATCAATCATCTTCTGCATCTCGACGATGACGTGTTCATTCCCTGGCTTGAACAGATGCCTGAACCGTGTCTGACCCTTGAGGAAATCCTCAATCGGTTTGCGGTTTGAGGGCTTGGTGTTGATATGCACGACACCGTTCTCGATCTCGTACAGTGGCCAGAAATTGGTTTCGACGGCCAGCTTTGAATACTGCATGGTAAGCGAAGAATCGAAAGACCAGTTGCTTGCGCAGGGCTGCAGAACGGCGAGGACTGCCGGACCGTCGGCATTGAAACCCTTCTGCGCCTTCTTGTACAGGTCCATCGTGTTGTTCACAGCCGCCTGGGCAACATAGGAGATACGGTGAGCAGCTGCGATCTCTACGAGATTCTTCCGCCACTGCGGCTTGCCGAAGCTGACCTTGCCCGCCGGAACGGTCGTCGTGCTGGCACCGAACGGCGTGGCACCGCTGCGCTGGTTGCCAGTGTTCATGTAGCCCTCATTGTCATAGACGAGATACATGAACTTGTGCCTGCGCTCAAGAGCTCCGGAGAGAGCCTGGAATCCAATGTCGTAGGTACCGCCGTCGCCTCCGACCGCAAGAATGTTGACGTCTTCGTCGATCTTGCCGCGACGTTTCAGAGCCTTGTAGGCAGCTTCAATGCCTGAAGCGACCGAAGCGGCGTTCTCAAATGTGACGTGCATCCACGGTGTATTCCAGGCCGTGAATGGATAGATTGTCGTTACCACCTCAAGACACCCTGTCGCACTGACGACAATGACGGGCTGGTCGGAGGCCGCGAGAACAGTCTTGATGATTGACCCAATGCCGCAGCCAGAACACATCCGATGGCCGGACACGATTCGGGCATCAGCACCGCTCGTCTTAAGAGCAATTTCCTGCAGTGTAGGCATGTCTGCTACCCCCTCAGTCCGATGTACCGCTGATGCTCCGCGTCGAGCTTGCCGGACAGCAGTTCCTCTAAAACGGCTTCGATCTCTGTGGTCATGATGTCACGACCACCCAGCCCATAGATGTAGCTCTGCATGGCCGGTCGCTTGACCAGTGCCCAGAGAGCATTGCGGAACTCAGAGTAGACCGGGGCACACGCCCCAAAATCCATCGATCGGTCAAGAACGCCGATAACAGGGATGTCCTTGAGCGCCGCGCGGACCTCAGCATAAGGGAACGGCCGGAACAGGATCGGTTTGAGCAGGCCTACCTTCTTGCCCTGCGTGCGCATCGCGTCGACGGCAGCTTTCGCAGTGCCTGCCGCCGAATTCAGGACCACGACAACAGCTTCTGCATCGTCGGTACGATAGGTCTCGAAGAACGGGTACTCTTTGCCCGTGATTGCTGACAGCTCTGTGCCAACTTCATGATAGACTTCGAACACCTTGCTCATTGCCTCTTCCTGAGCACGCTTGAACTCGAAGTAGTAGTCTGGGAGGACCAGGGGCCCGACACTCTTCGCATGTTCAACATCCAGCAGAGCACGGTCCAGGGACCGTACGCCGACGAACTTCCGCACGACTGCGTCATCAAAGATTTCGACCGGCTCCACCGCGTGGCTGGTGACAAATCCGTCCTGGTTGACCATGACCGGTAGCTGAACACGACGGTCCTCAGCCACACGAACTGCAAGCAGCGTGTTTTCGTAGACTTCCTGGGCGTTCTCGCTGAAGATCTGAACCCAGCCCACAGTGGTCACTCCCATGACATCTGAATGATCACAATGGATGTTGATCGGCGTGGACAGCGCCCGGTTGACCAGCGACATGACAATGGGCAACCGCAAGCCTGGCGTAGCTGCAACGACTTCCCACATGAGGGCAAGCCCCTGAGACGAGGTCGCTGACATGGCGCGAGCACCAGCTGTTTCGGCACCAACCGCCGCAGACATGGCTGAATGTTCTGACTCCACTGGAACCATCTCCGTATCGACAATTCCATCTGCGACATACTGTGCAAACTCTTCCACGATTGGTGTCTGGGGCGTGATCGGATAGGCTACGACAACATCGGGGTTGATCTGTCGCATCGCCTCCGCAGCTGCCTGAGCACCGGTAATTGCTTTCCTGACTCCCATATCTGTTCCCTCCTCTACAATTTGCAAGAGGCCTGCTCTGCCTCTTCTTCGCGAATCATCGTGATAGCCTTGGACGGGCACTCATGAGCGCAGATACCGCACCCCTTGCAGTAGTCGAGGTTCGTTGCCACTCGTACAACACCCTTGAACACCCTTCCACCCTTGCCAGCAACGCCTGCTTCGCTTGTGGCGACAGGAATTGCCATGTCCGGGCAGTAGGCTACGCAGATCATGCAGTGCGTGCAAGCCGAGGGATCAAAAATGGGACGGAGAACGCGCCACCCGCCTGTTTTGTAGGCAAGGGATGTGGCTGCTGGCAATTCCAGGCCAAGTTCAACCTCCTGCCATGTTTTTCTTTCGCTCATTTGAAGACCTCCTCATAGCCCCTGCGGAGCATGCCAATGTTCTTCTGAACCTTCTCTTCACCTATTTTTGACAGGAAGTGCGCCCGCAGGACATCCTCGAGCGACGCCATCTTGACGATGCCGGTCAGTTTCACGAGTGCCCCAAGCATCGGTACATTTGGCGTGTCCATGCCCAGCAATTCCATTGAAATGCCTGTGGCATCCACGCCATACAGGGTGCCGCTGAACTGCGCCAGTTTCTTGATTTCGTCCGAGCAGACCCTGGTGTTGACGATAAGGATACCCGTGTCAGGCAATCCCGCCGCAACCGGGATGGAACGCATGATGCCAAAATCGAGCACCATGACAACATCAGGCGTCACAATTGGCTCATGGCTCTTGAGCACCTTGTCGGCGATCTTGGTGTAAGATACCGTCGGAGCGCCACGACGCTCAGACCCATACTCGGGAAAAGACTGGATATACTTGCCTTCCTTGAACGCGGCCTCGGCTAGCAACTGGGACCCCGACTTGGCCCCCTGACCTGCTCTGCCATGCATTCTGACTTCGTAGACTTCCTTCATGTTTCCTCCTGTTTCCAGACTTCACCGCAGATTCGTGGTTCCTCGATCTACCTTCGGACAGAATGCCCTGCAAGAGTCGTAGAACCACTCCTGGAGCCAATCATGCAAAACAGGACCAACCGGAGGAGCGCTGTATCGATCGACGCTCGCCAGCCTTTCCTGTATTGACATTATAGAATGGGCGGGGACAAAAAGCAACATAACATCGGGAAGCCGTCACCGTTCGCACCAAGACCCCCCGACTTCTCCAGGAGGCGCCGGCGCCTCGTAGCGAGCTGTCAGTGTCTACTTCCCGATTGCTGACCCAAGCAGAGTCAATTCACCTTCAAGCCAGGGCACAAAGCCGCTCTCAGCCGTCGCGCCAAGAGCATCCAGACTACAGGCAACGATGCCGTTTTCGTGTCGAATGACTCCGACAGTGCCTCCGGTGGCAATATTCACGACGACGACGCGGGTGTTCCCAACGGACCCCCAGTCGGCAACGCTCGAGGCTGCCTCTGTCCCTGAGAGGTCAAGACCCTTCAGGCCCGGCTGAACCAGAATCTGCAATCCAAAGTCCGCGGCTGCGCCTGACCACGTTGTGTCCTCCGCCAGGAATGTCCTGGTACCAGCACTCCAGACAAGCCGTTTCAGCCGACCATCCGCCTGGCTGCACTCGTCCATGAATACTGCATATCGCGAGTCGAACTGCTCCTTCAGATCCGGATAGAGGGCATCAAGCGTATCGCGCATGATGAGAGCCATGTCTGTGGCATCTCGAAAGGATAGCCACGGGCTGCCCAGCGTACCCTTGTCCAGTGAGGCAGAGAGACTGACAAAGCGCGTGCTCCCCTGCTGCATCTTGCTGGACCACGTATCAATAGACGTTCCGGTCTGAAAGACAACAGCGCTCGCGGAGGCAAGTTCCTGCGCATTCTGGAGAGGCGCTCCGTCATCCCCGGCGAGGACATGGACCTGCAACGCAGTGCCGGCTATAGCCTGAGCGATCAGGGCTACCGGCTTGACTGTCCCGGAGACAATTGTGGGCGGTAGCGCCTTGCGCGGACCACACCCGGACAGTGCCATCGTCACCACCATGGTCAAGGCAAGAATCGCCCGAAGCCTCTTCATTCCAGCCTCCTTCACGAGTCTGCCGTTGGCGAAACTCGTGCTGCCGTCTATTCCGAATCGTTCTTTGGAGGGAACATCCTCAAGAGAAGCTTGATCAGGCCATAGAAGATCCCCAGCACGACGAAGATCAGCGCATAACTCAATCCGCTGATGCGCAGACCCTCGGCAACGACGAGATCCATGGCCATCTCCTAGCGCACCAGAGCCAGGATCAGGCCACCTGCGATGATGGAGGCGATCTGCCCCGCCACATTAGCACCAACAGCATGCATGATGATGAAGTTGCCGCCGTCTTCCTGCTGCGCCATCTTCTGGATGACGCGCGCAGACATCGGGAACGCCGATATGCCGCATGCACCGATCATGGGGTTGATCTTGCGTTTCCGGAAGAGGTTGATCAACTTCGCGAAGAGTACTCCACCCGCCGTGTCGAACACGAACGCAATGAAACCCATCGCAATGATGAGAAGCGTCGTCGGGTTCAGGAATTGCTTCCCCCCCATTGACGACCCTATCGTGATCCCCAGGAGAATAGTCACTAGACTGGTAAGCTCGTTCTGAGCGGTCTTGGAAAGACGCTCCGTTACCCCGGACTCGCGCAGCAAGTTGCCAAACATGAGGCTGCCGATCAGCGCCACGGACATGGGCGCAATGATGCCGGCGATGAGCGTGACAGCAATGGGAAAGATGATCTTCACGGTTCTTGATACCTCATGGCCAGGGTTCTCCATGCGAATCATGCGCTCTTCGCGAGTCGTGAGAGCTCGAATGACCGGCGGTTGAATGATCGGGACCAGCGACATGTACGAATACGCAGCAACGGTTATGGGGGCCAGCAATCCCGGAGCGAACCGCGTGGCGACATAGATGGACGTCGGTCCGTCGGCCGCCCCGATGATTCCGATCGCAGCAGCCTCTCTGAGGCCTGGAATACCTGTGACACCCGGGATACGTCCGACCAGCAGAGCCAGCATCATCGTGAAAAAAATCCCGAATTGTGCTGCAGCTCCAAAGAACAGCATCTCAGGATCTTGCAGAAGTGGACCGAAATCAATCATCGCTCCCACGCCGATGAAGATGAGAATGGGAAAGAGCTCGTTTGTGATACCACCCTTGAACAAGACGTCCAGGAAGCCCCCGCCGACCGCCGACGAAAACGGAATGTTGGCCAGCAGACAGCCGAACCCCATGGGCAGCAGAAGATTCGGCTCATACTCCTTCTTCACGGCAAGCCAGATAAGCGCCAGACCAACGCCGAACATCGCCCATACGCGCCAGTCCCACATGCCAACAATTCCGCGCAGCAACTCTGTCATACACTACCCCACTCTTGCTCGAAGTACTCTCCCTGCAATCATTGTACAAGACTGGACAAGTTCTCCAAGAACGCGGGACACTCCTCGTGAGCCGATATCCCCGAGGAGTGTCCCGACCGAGCAGATTGCCGACTGTCAGGCAAGCCTGAGCAGAAGATCTCCAGTCTTGACAGTCTGGTTCGACTCGACGGCTACTTCCTCGACCGTACAATCACGTGGAGCAAGAATCTCATTCTCCATTTTCATGGCTTCGATGATCAAAAGGGTGTCGCCCTTCTTCCAGGAGCTTCCGGGCGTCGCCATGACCTTCAGAATCTTACCGGGCAGCGGCGACTTCATGACTGTCACACCGCCTGCAGGAGCAGCGGACCTTGAGGCCGCCGGACTTGCTCCAGGCACCGGAGCAGGAGCCGGCCGGGGAGCAGGAACAGGCACAGGAGCCGCCGGGGCCGCTACGGCCGCATATCCTGACTTCTGCGCACCTACCTCCTCCACGTCGACGTCGAACGTTTTGCCATTTACGGTGATCTTGTATCTCTTCATGGTTTATCCTCCTGTCAGCGCCAGCGCGGCCTGACTGATCGTTCATACGGCAGTCGTCTCCATGCCGCGTTGACATGGGGCAGCGGTGTTTCTGTCTGTTGGATTGACACTCCCGCAGCGGCCAGCGCAGCCATGACTGCCACTACTGCGACGTCGTCGAGACTGGACAAATCGGCCAGGAGAGCTGGGTAATCGTTCTCTTCGGCCGCAGCCAATGCCGCTCCCGCAACAACAGCCAACTCCTCGTCAGTCACGTCCTGTCCGTGCAAATCCATGCGAATCATGACGCCCGTCCTAGAGCGGGATGTTCCCGTGCTTGCGCGTCGGTCGTTCCTCGCGCTTGTTTGCGGCGGCTCTGAAGGAGCGGATGACGCGGGCTCGAAGCTGCGATGGCTCCAAGATGTCGTCGACCAGACCCCGCTCTCCAGCTACATACGGGTTATAGAGCTTCTCCTTGTAATCGGCAATGAGTTTCTGACGAGTGACTTCCGCATCTGCTGCATCACGGATTTCCTTCGAGAAGATGATCTGAGCTGCACCATCCGCCCCCATTACCGCGATCTCGGCCGATGGCAGGGCAAACACAAAATCTGCGCCAAGATCCCGGCACGACATGGCGATATACGCTCCGCCATATGCCTTGCGGAGGATGACGGTCACCTTTGGCACGGTGCACTCCGAGAAGGCGTAGAGAAGCTTGGCCCCGTGCCGAATAATGCCCCCGTGCTCCTGGTCGACACCCGGAAGGTATCCGCCCACGTCCACCAGGGTGAGCAGCGGAATGTTGAACGCATCGCAGAACCGGACGAAGCGAGCCGCCTTGTCAGAACTGTCGATGTTCAGGACTCCTGCCATCGACCTGGACTGATTCGCAACTACCCCCACGACCTGACCGCCCATATGTGCAAACCCAACGCAGATCGACTTCGCAAAACCAGCGGCTATCTCGAAGAACTTCCCTCCGTCCGCCAGACTCCCAATGACCTTGCGCACGTCATATGGCTTGTTCGATTCAGCAGGAATGATGTCGCCGATTTCCGCCGTGCTTCGATCGACAGGGTCGTCACTTCGTCCTGCAGGAGCGTCCTCGCTGTTGTTCGCGGGCAGATAGGACAGGAGCTCGCGAATAAGGTGGATGGCTTCCTCATCATTGGCTGCTGCCAAGTGAACATTGCCACTCTTCTCAGCGTGCACCGCCAGACCTCCGAGCTCCTCGTCTGTAACGTCCTCGCCCGTAACACTCTGGATGACCTTCGGACCGGTGATGAACATGCGAGCCTGGTCGGTCATCACGACAAAATCCATAATGCCTGGTGAATAGACAGCCCCACCAGCGCAGGGGCCCGCTATCATGGAAATCTGAGGAATGACTCCTGAGCTGATCGTGTTCCTATAGAAGATGCTGGCATAGCCCTTAAGCGAGTCGATGCCTTCCTGGATGCGAGCCCCACCAGAATCACTGATGCTGACAACGGGAGCGCCAAATCTCAGAGCAAGGTCCTGCACATGAGCGATCTTGGCTGCATGCATCTCGCCAAGTGAACCCCCCGCAACGGTGAAGTCCTGAGAATAGACGAAGATCAGGCGACCATCGACGTATCCGTGGCCCGTAACCACGCCGTCGCCCGGCAATTCCTGCTTGTCCAGCCCAAACCCGGTATTCCGATGACTCACAAAAACGTTCTCTTCCTGAAATGAACCTGGGTCCAGCAGGAGCTCGATGCGCTCGCGTGCGGTCAGCTTGCCGGCTTCGTGCTGTTTCTTGACGCGATCGCTTCCTCCGCCTGCGATGATCCGCTCTCTTTTCGACCGCAAGGTCGAAAACCGCTCATCATTGCTCATGCTACCTCCTAAAGATTTCGACTGGCAAGCAAACGTGACAAACTCTCCTCGTAAGTATACCGGGTTCACAACGGCACTCAACCGGCACCACATGCGAATGTCCCCTGCAGCAGGCACCACAGGGGACAGGGGCACTTGAGTCCGACTCAGCGGGTTCCTGTGAACTGGAAGTAATGAACCTTGCCGTCCAGTTCCTCCTTCATCCGAATGGCGTTCACCGGACAGACCTGCATGCACTGCCCACACCCAGGGCACTTGTCGGCATCCACGGAGGGCTGCCTCTTCTCGATATCCCACAGAATAGCTCTGTGCGCTCCATCGGTGCAAGCCCGGAAGCAATTGCCACAACCGATGCACTTTTCGAGGTCAATGTCCGAATGCGACTGTGGGGTTGCCAGCTGTTCCTGACCCTTGATGCTGTTGAGTGCCTTGCCAACGATGTCCAGAGGCGATGTGTATCCCTTGCGATCGAGGTAGTCCGCAAGACCGCTCTTGAGATCCCGTATCGTGCCGAACCCATGATGCATCGGAAGCGTGCAGAACTGCACGTTGGAAGCCCCAACAGCCATCAATTCCACGGCGTCACTCCAGGAGTACGCTCCACCGTTTCCACTGATGGTGATGTCAACGCTGCGAGCAATCTCGGCAATAGTACGGAGCGTGAGGGGCTTGATCGCCATGCCGGTCATGCCCGAATACGCCCCCTCGCCAAAGAGGGAAGGGCGCGGTTCGAGTGTCTCGACATCGACTCCGATCAGCGCAGGCACCGAGTTGCTGGCCGTGACACCGTCGACGCCCGCCCGCTTCAGAGCTCTGGCAATCTCGACGATGTCCGTTACCTGAGGAGTAATCTTGATGAGAACGGGGGTGTCTCCGGCAGCTTCCTTAACCCACCGCGCAACCTTCTCGGTCGCCTCGACGCTCTGTGCCAGCATCCGGCCGGGCGCTTCACCCATGCTTCCCTGGGGACAGCTGAAACTGCACTCGACAAGATCGACGCCGGCCTTCTTGAGTTGCCATACCAGCGACTGCCAGTCTTCCTTCTTCGACCCCATGATAGACGCGGCGATCATCTTCGTTGGGAACATGCGCTTCAGTGCAACAACGCGCCCGCAAATCTCGTCGATGTGATATTGCGAAATGAGGTCAATATTGCCGAGCCCCCATAGCTTGTGCGCGGCTGTACCAAACGACGACATCATCGGGTATTTCAGGTTGACGGGGTTGCTCTCGATAGACGTCGTCTTCAGCACGACACCTGCCCATCCCGCCTTCAGTCCGTCGATGGCGATATCCAGCTCGTCCGTGGGCGGTGCTGCCGACAGAATGAAGGGGTTTTCCAGATGCAAGCCCAGAAAATCATATGAAAGGTCGTGTTCTCGATACATTACTTCCCTCCTGCCACAAACACGGCAATCTGCTCCGCCGCTTTCTTGCCGTCACGCACTGCCTCCACAACAGTCTGGGCACCGTGAACAACGTCGCCACCAGCATAGACTCCCGGCATGCTGGTCTGCATGTTCTCTCCAACGCTGATGAGTCCCGAGTTGCTGCGAGCGAGACCAGGAAACACACCCTCCTCGACCTGCTGTCCGATAGCGACGACAACGGTGTCGAGTGGAATGATGAAGCTCGACCCCGGCAGGGGTTCAAACCTGCAACGGCCGGATTCGTCCTCTTCGCACAGATGTGCCTGAGTGACCTGCAGTCCCTCCACATGGTGACTGCCAACAACCTTGTCCGGGATTGCCAGGAACTGGTAGGTCACACCCAGGGCTGTAGCCTCTTCGATCTCCTTCTTGAATGCCTTCAGCTCCTTGATGCCACGACGGTAGACCACGATGACGTCTCGTGTCGGGTCTTCTTCACGCAGCATGGAAGCTACCTCGATCGCGACGTTCCCGCCGCCGATAACGCCCACGCGGCTGCCTGCGCCACTGATGGTGCCAGATTTCATCTTTCGCAGCAGTTCGCGGGCATGATATACCCCTTCCAGTTGCATGCCTTCGACGTTCATGTCACCCTCAGAGGACAGTCCCGTGGCGACAAAGACGGCATCATACTGAGCAACCAGAGGCCTAACGTCAGTCAGACGTTCGCCGTGGACGTTTGCAACAAATGAAGACGTCAGGAAACGGACTTCCCGCTCTTCGACCTCGTGCGGATACCGCTGTGTGGATACTTCCTGAGCAGGCACGCCCCCCGCCTGGCGAACCTCGAACACGTCACAGGAGAGTCCCCTGACCCTGAGCTCGCGGGCACAGGCAAGTCCCGCAGGGCCAGCCCCAACAATAGCAACTCTGCCCTCAGTGGCTCGAGGTAGCTCCATGCGGTCCGATGGGTCAGTCAAGTCCGTCACAAAGCGATGCAGCTCCCGAATGCGCACAGGACCGTCGATCTTCGACCGTGTGCAGACTGACTGGCAAAATGACTCTTCGGGACAGATGCGGCCGCACGTCTCGATGAACGGATGGGCATCCTGCAGAAGGGTCCGTGCGCCGTGCAGGTTTCCGCTGCGAATCGATTGTATGAACTCAGGCACCGGAACATGCGCGGGGCACTTCGCCTGGCATGGCGCATCATAACAGTAGAGACAGCGCTCGGCCTCGATGGCCGCCTGCTGTCGGCTCAAGGTCTTCTCAGATTCTTCCATCGTTCCTCCCATGTTCCATAATTGCAGTCATCAACTTGCACAACTGCGGTCTGCTGAGCGTGTGACAGCACGGAAGGGTAACGCGCAGCTTCTCAGAAACCGGTTCTCTTGTGTTATACGCCGATTCTCCGGTTTTCCAACCTGCTTCACCCTGGCTAGACCCGGAACAGACATGGGGCCAGCCTTTCGGCCGACCCCATGAGACTCGCCAGAATGAACCCTAGCTCACGAAATGGCAGGACACCATGTGACCAGAGCCCGTATCACGCAGCTCCGGCTCCTGCTCAGCGCAGATCGGCTGTGCGATAGGACATCGCGTTCGAAAGTGGCACCCACTGGGCGGATTGACTGGACTGGGCAGGTCCCCCTTGAGAACAATGCGCTGGCGCCGCATTTCCACGCGCGGATCAGGAATTGGCACTGCCGACAGCAGGGCTTTCGTATATGGATGCAATGGATGCCTGTAGATATCCTTGCTTTCGTCGACCTCGACGACCTTGCCGAGATACAGGACAATCACGCGATCACTGATATGCTTGACCATCGCGAGGTCATGGGCGATGAATAAGTACGTCAGCCCCAAGTTCTGCTGCAGATCTTCGAGCATGTTCACAATCTGGGCTTGGATACTGACGTCAAGGGCCGAGATGGGTTCATCTGCAATGATGAACTCCGGATTCATGGCCAGGGCTCGAGCTATGCCAATACGCTGACGCTGTCCCCCGGAGAACTCGTGCGGGAACCGATTCGTGTGTTCCGGATTGAGTCCAACTGTGCGCAACAGTTCCTGAACACGTTCCCTGCGCTCGTCGATCGTCCCGATACTGAAGATGTCCATCGGCTCTTCGATGATGTTCCCCACGGTCATGCGCGGATTAAGCGACGCATAGGGGTCTTGAAAAATCATCTGCAATTTGCTGCGAACCTTGCGCATGGCTTCATTCGTCAGGACACACAGGTTCTGGTCACAATAGGTGATGGCGCCCGCCGTCGGCTTGTACAGACCCACAATGGTTCTGCCGACCGTCGTCTTGCCGCAGCCCGTCTCACCCACCAGTCCCACCGTTTCGCCTCGACCAACCTCAAACGACACATCATCGACAGCCTTCAGGCTGGCCATTTGTCGCGCAAACGGCCCGCCAACATTGACTGCGAAGTACTTCTTGAGATGCTCGACCTTGAGTATGGTATCCATCGTCAGTCCACCTTCACAAATCCAGTGACTTCCGGGGCGGCCGGATGGTGGAGGAAGCACCGGGCACGGTGCCCTTCTCCAACCGTGACAAGCGGCGGTTCCTGCTCGCGGCAGATGTTCATGGCGTACTTGCATCGGGGAGCAAACTTACAGCCGACGGGGGGCGCCAGAAGATCCGGCGGACTCCCTTCAATCGGCACCAGGCGTTCCCTGTTTTCGGCGTCGAGCCGTGGGACGGATTTCATGAGTCCCATGGTATATGGATGCCCGGGCTTCTCGTAGAGGTCATAGACATCTGCTTCTTCAAGGACTCGTCCCGCATACATGACAACCACCTTGTCGGCCATGCCAGCCACGATGGAGAGATCATGACTGATGATAATGATGCTGGACTTGAGTTTCGCTTTCAACTCTTTCATCAGTTCGAGGATCTGAGCCTGAACCGTGACATCCAGCGATGTCGTTGGTTCATCGGCAATGACCAGCTCCGGACTGCACGAAAGCGCCATGGCAATCATGACGCGCTGGCGCATGCCCCCCGAATACTGGTGGGGATAGTCACGCATGCGTTCTTCGGGGTTGGGGATGCCCACCAAGGCGAGCATGTCGACAGCCCTCTTCCATGCCTCCTCCTTTGTTGCAAGTCCATGCACCACCATGGATTCCGTCATCTGCAGGCCAATGGTCAGTACTGGATTGAGAGAAACCATCGGATCCTGGAAGATCATGCCGATATGGCGGCCTCGCACTTTCATCATGGCGTCGGCAGGAAGACTCAACAGACTAACCATCCCCTTGTTGGTACCGTCTTTCTCCATTCGGTCCGGCATTCCCAGCGCCCCACCATCAAACCACACGTTCCCGCTCTCAATCCGGCCTGGTGGGCTCGGGATGAGGCGCATGACAGACATCATCGTCACTGACTTGCCAGAACCGGACTCACCCACAATACCGACCACAGCGTCCTTTGGAACGGTCAGACTCAGGTCGTCCACGGCATGGACAACACCCGCGTACGTGTGGAAATTGGTCGTAAGACCCTGGATGCGCATCAGAACATTGTTTTCATCCATTGCGCACTTCCACCTACTGCCTCAGGCGTGGATCCAGCGCATCGCGCAGGCCATCGCCCAGGAAGTTGAAGGCAAACATTGTGAGACTGATAGCAAGTGCCGGAAACAGCACAAGGTAGGGGAATGAACGGATGGCTTCAGTTCCGTCCGACGCAAGGACGCCCCAACTGGCTACCGGTGCACTGACACCCAGTCCTATGTAGCTGAGAAAAGCCTCGGTGAAGATCGCAGACGGAATCTCCAGCGTCACGGTGACAATGATAGGACCCATGGCATTGGGGATCAGGTGCCTGAAGAGGATGCGGTTGTTCGGGGCGCCGATGGTTTTTGCGGCCAAGGCGAACTCGCGTTCCTTCAGTGACAGGATCTCACCACGGACGATGCGCGCCATAGGCAGCCAATACGTGAGCCCGATGGCAATGAACACGTTTACCAGGGGACTGACCCCTTTGTCCTTGAACAGCACCGTCAGCAAGATAACGATAATGAGCGTCGGTATGCCATACAGGATGTCAACGATACGCATCATGATATCGTCGACCCGCCCTCCGAAGTAAGCCGCGATCCCACCGTAGGTCACGCCGATGAGGAAGTTGAGAGCTGCGCACACGATGCCCACAGCAAGCGAGATGCGCGAGCCGTACATGACACGTGTCATCTGATCGCGTCCCAGCTGATCTGTCCCGAAGGGATGCCGCAACGTGGGGGATTGGAACGTATTCTCCAAGTCCTGATCTTCGTAGCCGTATGGTGACACCATTGGTCCGACAACAGCGACGAAGAGCAGGGCGATAATGATCCAGAACCCTACGACAGCCAGCTTATTGCGGCGAATCCGGCGTATGGCATCGCTCCAGTACGTGGTTGATCGTCCAGCAATCTGCTGCAAGTCTCCAGGACCCTGTGGGGAAAGCTCAAATGTACCTCCATCAGGGAGAGTGCCTTCCTTGAATTCCCAGGCAGTCTGTGTGGCCATCAGGACACCTTCCTTTCGACGTAGCGGATACGCGGGTCGAGCCATGCGTACGTCAGGTCTACCAGGAAGTTCATGAACACCAGCAAAGCGCTGTAGAAGATGGTTACGCCCAGGATAGTCGTGTAGTCGCGGTCATTGATACTCGTGACGTAGTAACGACCAAGTCCAGGGATTGCGAAAATCTTCTCGACAACGAAGCTCCCTGTGAATACCGCCGCGATAAGCGGCCCCAGCACGGTGACCACTGGGATGAGGATGTTGCGAAGTGCGTGCCGGAAAATGACGAGGCGCTCGGAGAGTCCTTTTGCCCGCGCTGTCGTGATGTACTCCTGGCGCAGGACCTCGAGCATGGACGAACGCACAAGACGTGCAAGGAAGGCTATCGGATACCCAGCCAGAGTAAGGGCGGGAAGGATGATCTGTCTAACGGAGCCCCACCCGGCTGCAGGCACAAGATGCAGCCCCAGGGCGAAGATGAACATGAGCAACACCGCCATGATGAAGTTGGGCACGGAAACGCCGAGGAGCGCAACGAACATCACGAGACTGTCCTGCCAGCCGTTCTGTCTGAGTGCACCCCAGATTCCCAGCGGGATGCCGATGACGACTGCGAGAACCACCGCCACGACCCCCAATGCGGCCGACACAGGAAATCCATCGTTGATGATGTTGTTGACCGTACGGTTCTTGTACTTGAAACTGGGACCGAGGTCCCCCCGCAGAAGGTTCTTGATGTAGTCGACATACTGCTTCCAGAGCGGATCGTTCAGGTGGTAACGTTCCTCGAGGTTCTTGATGATCTCGGGTGGCAGTTTCTTTTCGCGGGCAAAGGGCCCCGACGGAAGCAAGCGCATCATGAAGAAGGTGGCGGATGCGACAATGAGGACGACAAGAATCATCGAGAGCACACGTCGCAGAA
>JAPLGL010000003.1 GCA_026390155.1 Caldisericota bacterium | reverse complement strand
GCCCCTTTTCCTGTTCGCTTGATCAGGTACATCGCCTCGTCGGCACGGCTGATCAGCTCCTGGCTGGTGTGCCCGTGCTCTGGGAATAGAGTGACGCCTGCCGATACGCTTATGGATATCGGACCTTCGGCGATCGTGAATGGTTCATTGAACGATTCGACCACCTTGTCCGCCATCGATGCTATGCTGGTCACGTGCTTCACGCCCGGCGCCACGACGACGAACTCGTCTCCCCCGACGCGCGCAACGTAGTCCCACTCTCGAAAAGCGGAGACCAGGCGTGCCGCAACCGCTACAAGAACACGATCGCCGGCATCATGCCCATATTCATCGTTCACCCTCTTGAACTCGTCGAGATCGACGAAGAAGACCGCGATGTTGTTGTCTTCGAGTGTGGCCAACCGGATGTTCTCGTCGAGGATCCTCTCAAGAAAACGCCTGTTGGCAAGTCCTGTCAGGCTGTCGTGATCGGCCAGCCACGAAGATGCGAGGGCGACCTTCTCGACCTGCTCCTTCTCTCCCGAAATGGTCCGATTCGACTCATTCAACCGGATCATGATGCGTGCGTTCTCGACGGCGATGGCAGTGAATGAGGCAACTGCCTCGAGCATCTCGACGATGTCGTTCGAGTATGCGTGGGGCCTTTCACTCTGGACAGTCATCACGCCGACAATGTCATTCTCCCGGAACAGCGGCAGGTAGAGGATGCTCTCCACCGTAGCAGGCAAACGCTGGAAGGTGATTAGCGAACTGGCGCCAGTGGCTGCACGCGCCTCCTCTGACGTCGCGAAGGAGAGGATGCGCTTCTCACGCACGCAGAGAGCGGCAAGGCTGGACTCGTCACTCACGAAGACAGATGACGGCTTCTGCAGGACACCAGCTTCGATCAACCCGGGAAAGTCAATCTCACCGGATTCGTGACTATAGACGCCAAGTCCCAGCCACGTGATCTCGATTGCGGCTGAGAGTTCGTTCCACATGCGCATGAGGATGTCCTTGGGTTCAAGGCTCTGTGTGAGGCTCCGCGCGATCCGGGTCACGGTCCGGAGACGTTCGTTGGCAGCCTCGAGCCCTTCACGCCGCAATCTCTCGAATTCGGCTTCCCGCTTCACGCTCTCCAACCGATATCCTGCGGCCAACTCCGCCAGTGTCCTGGCAGCCTCGGAACTCGACCATGCCTCGGCCGCCTTCACCGACCTCTGCAAGTATCGATATGCCTCGTCAAAGCAATTCATGGCAGCCTTCGCCGCGGAAAGCGCTTCAAGTGCAGGTGGCAGCAAGTCGCCCATCTTATGGCTGTCAGCCAGGTCGACGGCCCTCTCAAAGCGATGCATCGCCTGTTCCAGATGACCGGCATTCTGTTCGATGCGCCCCAGTGCGAGGAGCGTGGCCACCTCCTGCAAGGGGAATCCAGCATTGCTGCTAAGCTGGAGCGCCTCCTCGAGCGTTGACAGGGCCTCGTTTTCCTGGCCGCGACCCGCGAGCATGGAGCCCAGACGAACGCGCGCTTCCACCTCGGAGATCGTATTGCCAGCAGCCGTGGCAGCCTCGAGGCTTCGACGGTAGGACCGTTCCGCATCCTCCATGAGGCCGCTTCTGGACTGTGCCTCAGCCAGGTTGTAATAGACGTCGATGGCAAACCTGGTTTCGCTGGGCAACTGCTGAATAAACGATTCCGCCTCTGTCTCGAAGGCAAGCGCCTGGGCAGTATCGCCCATCAGGAGTGAGACTTCACCAAGATTCACGAGGAAATGCGCTGTGTCACTCTTCAGGTCCATGTCCCGGGCCTGGTTGAGGCCCTCCGCGAACTGTTCCACGGCCTGATGGTACCGTCCCAGCCGCTCGAAGATCGCGCCGTATCCGTTGTGGAACTTGATTACGAGGTTCTGAAGATGACGCTCGCGGGCAATCTGGTCGCCGTGCTCGAATTCCTCCATGGCTTTCTCGTATTCGCTGATATTGTAGAGGCAGAAACCCGCCAGATACCGGGACAGCGCCTGCCAATAGGGATTGTTGGCCTCGCCGGCTCTCGTGTATATCTCATCCGCCGCTGCCTTTGCCGCGCGAGCGTCGCTGTCCGACAAGGCAAAAGCCTCATCGTACAGCCGCTGCAGCTCGTGTCGGAGAGAGTCTCCTAGACTACCTCCGCCAGATTCCACGCGTTCGTCCCCGCCTGTTTTCATCGCAACAGTATATCGCGTTTTTCACCATTCTGCAGCAGGGGCCACGGAAGAGAGAAGCCGGGCTCACACGGTTCGTCGGACATGGAAAAGCGCCGGACAAGGAGCGCCCGGCGCGAAAGTACCCCTCAGAAGCGCCCCTCGCATGGGAAGAGAGTGCTCGGGGGCATTGAACCAACATGCTCAGGGGGGGTTGTTGGTCAGATTGAGGAAGACCTTGCTTTACGGCTTCTTCTCCTCCATCACCAGGGTCTCGATGATGTCGTCGACCTTGAAGTCATTGAAGTTTTGCAGGCCCATACCGCACTCGTAGCCCTTGAGGACTTCCTTGGCGTCTTCCTTGAAGCGCTTCAGCGAAGAGATGCTGGAGTTGGCATACACGACGACGGCGTTGCGGACAACGCGGGCCTTGGCCCCACGGATGATCTTGCCGTCTTCGACCAGGCAGCCGGCAATGGCGCCGACACCGGTGATCTTGAACACGTCCTTGATGTGGGCGCGACCCTGCACGATCTCCTCGAAGACCGGCTTGATCAGCCCGGCGATCATCTTGTCGATGGAGTCACCTAACTCGAAGATGAGATCATAGGTACGGATCTGAACCTTCTCGGTTGCGGCGACCTTGAGCGCTTCGGCCAAGGGGACCACGTTGAAGCCGACGATAACCGCATTGCTGGCGGAGGCCAGCAGGACGTCGGACTTCGTGATACCGCCGGTGCCCTCGTGCAGGATCTCGAGAGGAATAGTCTTGGTCTTGACCTTCCTCAGCTCAAACTTGACGGCGTCCAGTGTGGAGAGCGCGTCGGCCTTGAGGATGAGGGTGAGCTTCTTCTTGTCCAGCGCCTCTTCTTCAGTAAACAGCTCGTCCAGTGTCAGCGGCTTCCTCTGTTCCTGCGCCAGGAATGCAAGGCGGTCCTTCTGACGCTTGTCGTCGATGATCATACGACACGCGTCGACGTCTTCCACCATATGGAAGACCTCACCCGCCTCTGGCAGTTCCGACAAACCCATAACCTCAATTGGCATGAGCGCCTTCGCTTCGCGCAGGTTCGCGCCCGCCTCGTTGGTCATGCGCTTGATCTTGCCGACGCAGTCGCCAACGCGAATATCGTCGCCAACGTGGAGCGTCCCAGTCTGTACCAAGAGACGAGTCAGGACACCGATGTTCTTGTCGACGCGTGCCTCGATGACGGAACCAGACGCTTCGACGGAGGACCGGGTCTTGAGACCTGCCATCTCTGCCTGCAGGAGGATCATGTCCAGCAGCTCGTCCACACCCTTGCCTGTCTTGGCCGACACGGGAAGGAAAACGGTCTCTCCACCCCAGTCGTCCGGCTGCAGACCACGGTCCGCCAGCTGCTGCTTGACGCGCTCTGGGTTCGCCTCGGGCTTGTCGATCTTGTTCATGGCAACGATGATCGGGACCTTGGCCGCCTTGGCGTGGTCAAGCGCCTCGAGGGTCTGTTCCTTGACACCTTCCTCTGCGGCGACGACGAGGATGACCACGTCGGTGACCTGTGAGCCCTTGAGACGCATCGAGGTGAATGCCTCATGGCCTGGGGTATCGATGAAGATGATGGTCTTGCCTTTGACCTGGACCTCGTAGGCGCCAATCTTCTGGGTGATGCCGCCCTTTTCGCGGCTGGCGACGCTGCTCTTGCGGATGAAATCCAGCAGGGTCGTCTTGCCATGGTCGACGTGGCCCATGACCGTCACGACAGGAGGGCGCGTCTCAAAGGACTTCATAAACTTCTCCGACGACGTGACATAGTTCTCGCCAAGGATACGGGCAAGGTAGTTGGCGTCACCGGGATCCAGCAAACCGCACTCGCGCACCGGGATGCCGTTCTTGAGCATCATGGTGTTGAGTTCGTGCTGCTTCAGGTCAAACTGCCTGGCGAACGCAGTATAGGTGACAGACTCGCCAAATGCTTTGGGCTTCTCGACGGTGATGACAGGTTCGACCGGTGCGGGCGCAGGCTTCTCCTTCTCCTTTTCAGGTGTGGTCTTTGGAGCCGCCTTGGCCACCTTTGGAGTCGCTTTCTTGCCAGCCAGCGAGGCGGCCTTCTCCTTGTCGACAATCTCCTTGACAAGGTTTGCCGTTTCTTCTTCGATCGTGCCGACGACACCCTTCACCGGAACTCCCAGCCTGGCCAGGATCTCCAGCATGCGCGGCGACTTCAGATTCAGTTCTTTAGCGAGCTCATAGATCCGTACTTTCTTCATGCTTCTCACCTGCCTCACGGGTTGGGGCCGCCTGCGGCTGCCCTTCCTCTATCTGAACGAGTTCCACCTTCGCGTCCAATAGCCGCTCTACGAGCCGGAC
>JAPLGL010000120.1 GCA_026390155.1 Caldisericota bacterium | reverse complement strand
CAGAGGTGCCAGGGCCTTCTTGACAGCGAAGGAGTCTCGTCCCTCACTCAGGTGCCGCAACGTACAGCGCTGGGGGATCTGGGCCAGGAGCAGCCACTGCAACGGTGTCAGCGAAGGCGAGCCGACAAATGACAGCGTCAGTACGAGCTTCTCATCAATGTCGGGCAGAACCGGCGCCATCGTGTCAGTCTCGACATGCGCCTGCTGCGAGAGGCTTATCAACTCACGCTCATCAATATGCATCGTGGAAGCCGGTGCCTGTTCGCCCTCATAGAACGCAAACTGCCCGGCAGAAAATGCGGCCAGGGCGCCGGAGAGAGCTCCCGGTCCATGAACGCGACCATGGATAGCCTCGACGATGGTTCCGCCCTCGAAGAACAGTTCACTCTCGGCAGCATCGTTTTTCAGCACCAGACGCCCCGTTTTGCCGCCCCTCATGATGAATGAAACGACTTCATCGACGCTGAACCCCGACAGGTCACCAGCCAATGGCATACACGCCTCCACATTGACACTCGAATGTACACGTATTGCATCACTCTTTTCAATAATGGCATTATACTTGCTGTACTGGTCTGCACAAGGCAATCGGACGAGATAGCACACGGACAGGCGCCGCACTGTTGCAAAAGAGCGAATGGCCTGTAACATTCTTGCTACAAGGATGGTGCGCACAGTATGAGAAAACAAGCGAGAAGCATTCTGACAGGTCTTCTGGTAGTCTGCTGCGCTGTTGCGGGTCTTGTCCCCGCGATGCATGTTCTGGCCGATTCATCCGGTCCGGCTGCACGCAGCATCATCGTCACGGAGAATGCAGGTCTCACCAGTACGGCCTACCCGCTGGCCGTCTCGGCAGAAACATCCTCTTCTGTGAACCTGTTGTCATCCGGACCCGGACAAGCTGTGTGGACGTGGATCCAGAAAGCGGTGCGGTCGACGGGCGCATGGATTCAGAAAGCGGTGCGGTCGACGGGCGCATTCTTTGCCTCACTCTATGCGGGCATGCGTGATTTCTTCGTCTCAGGTCAGGCGCTGAAGATCGTTCAGACTGCGACGCAGGCAATCGATGACTTCGCTATAAGGTTGTTTCTGCCTCTTTCCGTCCTGGTTGTGCCGATCCTGGAGCGCATGGCTTTCACCCTCTCGGTCACGCCTGCGCTTGTGGCCATATGGATGTTCTGGATCATCGTCGTTCTTGCCCTTGTCATCCTGATCATCGCTCTCCGTCCCCGGCGCGTGGTGCGGAAGCAGCTGCCCAGGGTGACACCCAGAACTGAGGGGCAGGGAGAGAACACAATGGAGTTCGGGCTTGTTGAACAAGGGCCAAAACCATCGCCCGCTGCGTCACTCGACCAATTGGCCCGAACGCACGAGAGGGAGGAGGCCCCGCTGCAACAGGAGCCGACCAGCCAGCCCGCGATTGCCGAAGTCCCCGCTCATGAGCAGCTGGCGTCACGGTCGATCCCGGAGATCTCCCTGGAGCCACTCGGCTTCTTCGACGATACGGATACGATGCATCCAGCTCCTGCAGATACGGCTGCGACAGTTGCCCCGGTTGAGACACCACTTCTGGAATTCACGCCACCGGAGTCCCAGCCGTCCGGAAGTGAGCTCGATTTGTCAGAGCCTGCTGCATCTGCAACTGAGGAGCCATCTCCAAGTCCAGCGGATTTCCCTTCGGAAGTCCTCCTCAATGTCCCAGAGGAAGCTTCCTCAGTAGAGGAGCCCCTTGTGGAAGCGGTACCTGAGTCATTTCCCGAGCCCACTCTGACCCCTATCGGGCAGGAAGTTCCGGTCCAGCCCACCGAGCCAGAAACCTATGCTCCGGACACCGTCGTACCACTGGAGCAGCCGATGCCCAGCGCGGCAACTCCGGTAAGCGAAGCAGTCTCCCAAGTTGAACCAGCCTCCGCTCCCGAAGAACTTGCTGAGTCGCAAGCTGCCCCAATCGAGGGGCCAGACACGCCAGCCAATGACGAACCGCTGTCCGCCGAAGTGCCGCTACCTGCGGCAGAAGAAGCCTTCGAGGTTGCTGTGGGGCTTGAGACCGTTCCCGTTGAGACCGTTCCCGTTGAGACCGTTCCCGTTGAGACCGTTCCCGTTGAGATCGTTCCCGTTGAGACCGTTCCCGTTGAGACCGTTCCCGTTGAGACCGTTCCCGTTGAGACCGTTCCCGTTGAATTGGAAAGCGAGGCCGCTGCGCCACAGCCACCGGAGCCCAGTCCCCAGCCGTCCAGCGCGGACCTTCTTTCGCGACTGCTGGAGGACGAGGAGTCCTTCGACCAGACGATGGCTGCAGCAGGTGCTGCGGCAAGCATGACTGTTCCCGTGTCACCATCCGTGCCACGTCTGCCTGGCAAGCCAGCTCCGCTGCAACCCTCTGTCTTCCTGGGCGATGTCGAACTTGACACGCTGCTACAGGACGGCGTTGTTGCTGATGCCGGTGCGTTGGCCGAGCTGTTCCGCGGTGGGTATCGCAACCGTATCTCCAAGCTTGCTGTTTCGGCCAAGGACCTGCAGAATGTGCCAGAGGAGATGAGACAAGTCATCAAGCTCACCGTCGTCGCTCTTTCTCCGATCGAGCTGTCGATTGCCCGTGACCTGGCAATGCGCCTGGAGGCGCCGGGATTTGTCGGCGAAGCCCTCCTGGTGACCAAGAAAATGGGCTATGAGAACTATCTCACGACCTACAAGAACATCTCCAAGAACTACAAGGACGTCATTATCATCGAGACAGCCAGTCTCAAGGCCCCGGAAGCATCGATCGAATCCAGCCAGGAACTCATCTCTTTCAGCTAGGTCCCAGCACACAGGAGGCATGGAAAGAGGCGCGCATGCGCGCCTCTTTCCATGCGGATCTGCTTCTGGTTCTACTTTCCTGATGCCGAGGCTTCGGCGTACTCCTTCAGGCACCACCCACACGCGACACAGGAACCGCGCCTGACCAGCGGTATGCCATTCTGTCCTTCCTCGATTGCGCCCGTCGGGCAAACAAGAGTGTCGAACCTGTCTGGGCGACTTGAGAAGCTGAAGACGGGCGAAACGCCAAAGGCACGGCGCACCGGGGGCCTCTGCCAGAATCTGCCTGGCACTCGTGCGCGCAGTTCGTCCAGCGGAATATTGCAGGCAACATCTGCTGTCCTGCCTCGCCCCCCCCTGCCGATGCGTGCCGACGCTGAAGAGCCGAACGGTGACCAGGAGACCTTACCACCGCATGCGATCAGCGCGTAGCCATCCAGCTCCTCAGGATCGATGCCGGCCATAATGGCACCCAGGTCGGCTGTCTTCCTGAAGGTCTCTTCGCGGATGCGCTGACCATCGAAGACACCGAACAGGAAGAGCCCGCTGATTGCGGACCAGACATCCAGGAGAGCCTCTCCCATCAGCCCGAATGCGGCATAGCTCAGAACCTCGGTCCGGGTTTTTGTGGGAACGCAGTCGAGAATGGTCGCGAAAACCCCGTGGACGCCAGAAAACCTGTTGAGTTCGAGGCCGCGCACGACAGCGAACAGGTCAGCCTCGGCGAGACACCGTGACACGAAGGCCTGCTTGATGTACCGACGCTCACGAGTCTCCATCTTGTGCAGCTGGAGTGCGGATGACCTGGTCGGCACTCTCAACGACTCGTATTCACCGGAGATCATCTCAATCAGGCTGCCACGCTCACCTAGCAGGCTTCTCAACGAACTCCGGTAGTCCTGGCCATAATCTGCCAGAGACCTCGCTGCAAGGTCGACCCTCGCAGCCCTGGACAGCGAATGCACCGCCCGCTCCACCAGGTCCAGCTGCACCGGGAATGCACCGCCCGCTCCACCAGGTCCAGCTGCACCGGGGTGTCGCCAAGCAACACCACGACTCGCTTGCCGTCGATCCCCTCAGGCTTCATCCAGCCAAACACGTTGTCGAGTGCCCGCGCGCGGGCAAGGACCCCCTGTCCCAAAGCTTCTATCATGACCGTCTGACTCATGGTGCCTCCTCTTCCGCTACAGTATACATGGTTTTGCAGAGGCATCCGGGCTTTGACAAAGAGTCTCTCGCAGGGTACAATGAGCAGCACAACCACCATGAACAAGCTGCTGATCAAGAACGGGACACTGTTGACCATGGAAGGCGACCGTCAGCCTCGCAAGGCTGATCTGCTCGTCGCTGATGGACGTATCAAGCGCATCGACACAGCCATCGGCCGTGGCGAGCATCCTGATGTCACGATCGACGCGGCCGGCATGATCGTCCTGCCTGGCCTGATCTTTGGACATGCCCGTCTCGGTTTCAGTATTCTGCGCGGACAGACCGACCAGATCCTGGACGATGTCGAGCGGGAACGGACAGCTCTCAGGCT
>JAPLGL010000133.1 GCA_026390155.1 Caldisericota bacterium | reverse complement strand
GGGGCATCCATCGACACAGGGCTGGTTGACACAGTGAAGGCAGCGCTGCGCTTCCTGCAGCGCCATCGCGGGGGTGAACCCGAAGGGGACCTCGCGGACATTGTGGATGCGTTCGGCAGGGTCTTGCTCGGGCATGACGACAGGTGGCAGCTTCAATCTGTCGGCAGTATTCACTCTGACTCCTTTGTGCCAAGTCCGATGCGGCACACGTGGTCATAGCGTTCAGCAGCGATCTGTTCCTCCGTGCGATACGTCCCGAGGCGTCGGATCATGCTGTTCCAGTCCACCTCGTGCGCGTCGAACTCGGGACCGTCCACGCAGGCGAATTTCATCTCGCCGCCCACGGTGACACGGCATACGCCGCACATGCCGGTCCCGTCAATCATAATCGGGTTGAGAGACGCCATCGTGGGGATGCCGAGCTCCTTGGTGAGCAGAGACGTGAACTTCATCATGAGTGGGGGACCGATGACGACTGCCTGGTCGATCTGCGTCCCACCGGCCACGAGAGAGCGGATCGCGTCGGTCACGAGTCCCCTGGTTCCATACGATCCGTCATCAGTCGTCACGATCAGCTCATCGCTGACACGGCCCATGTCGTCTTCAAGAATGAGCAGATCGCGCGTCCTGGCCCCCAGAATGGTGATCACATGATTGTGTGCTTCCTTCATGCCCTTTGCGATCGGATAGAGCGGAGCTGTTCCGATGCCGCCCCCTACGCACAGCACCGTTCCAAACTGCTGGAGATGCGTTGGTCTGCCCAGTGGGCCAACGACGTCGTGGATGGCATCTCCCGGCCGAAGCATGGCCATCTCGCGCGTGGTCTTGCCGACCGACTGAACAATCAGAGAGATGGTCCCGAGCTCGGGGTCCGCATCGGCAATCGTCAGTGGAATCCGCTCACTATGCTCGGTCACGCGGATGATGACAAACTGCCCGGGCTTCCTGTGGGTTGCGACCAACGGCGCGTCGATGACATATCGAGTCACATTTGGTCCGAGTTCTTCTCTCTTGCGGATTGTATTCATGAATGCCTCTTGGTTTCCTGGTGGATGTGTCCATCACAGTATATTCAGAAAAGCTGGAGGCATCAGGCTGGTTGGTGCGAAGATGCCGAGAGGAGACAACCGAAGACGTGCGTCTCTGGATGAAGCCTGACACAAGTCGACTGTCCCATGGGAAAGTCTGACCGTTCAAGGGTTTGCAGTTCTTTCCCAATTGTCGTATAACCTAGGGACGAGAGAGGAGCGATCATGGTGGGGACGTTCATCGCCGGATACGGGGCCGAGATGCTTCGGCGAACGCTTCAGCACATATCGATGGTTGGGCTCGCCCTGGTGTTGGCGGCCTCCATCGGCGTGTCGCTGGGCATCGCCATTTCTGGACACGACCGCGTTGCTCGCTGGGTTGTCGGAGGTGCGTCAGTCCTGTTCACCGTCCCATCGCTTGCGCTGTTTGCGCTCCTCGTGGTCGTTCTGGCGCCCATCCGCCAGGGGACAGGGCGCGTGCCTGCCGTTACCGCATTGACCTTGTATTCCATTCTTCCTATTGTGCGAAATACGTGGGTGGCACTGCGTCAGGTGGATCCATCAACGGTCCAGGCGGCTCAAGGGATGGGGATGACACCCAGTCAGGTCATGTTCCGCGTCAAGTTGCCTCTTGCCCTTCCGCTCATCATGGCGGGGGTTCGAAACGCCGCCGTCATGGGCGTAGGAATGGCGACGATTGCGACGCTCATCGGCGGGGGCGGGCTCGGCTACTTCATCTTTGAGGGAATTGCCCGGGCCAACCGGTCCATGGTGATCGCAGGAACGTTGGTGATCACCCTGTTGGGACTGGTTGTGAATGGTGGGCTGCTGCTGGCGGAAGAAGCCATGACGCCAGGAAAACGTCGAAGAGGGGAGCACGGGGGATGATCGAGCTTGATACCGTCACGAAGCGATATGGGGACAAGACATCTGTCGATCGGCTCTCGCTGACGATTCCGGACAACGCTATCACGATTCTGCTCGGTCCCTCGGGGTGTGGAAAGACCACGACGCTCAAAATGATCAACAGACTGATCGAACCGACAGACGGGGACATTCGCATCGACGGGCACAGTGTCTACAGCATGGATCCTATCGACTTGCGGCGCAGCATCGGATATGTCATCCAGGAGGTCGGGCTGTTTCCACATTTCACCGTGGAGGGCAACATCGGGGTGGTGCCCAGCCTGCTGGACTGGGACAGAGCCCGTATCCGGCGGCGGGTGGGGGAGCTGCTGGAACTTGTCAATCTCGACCCCTCGGTGTACCTGCGGCGGTACCCCCGAGAGCTGTCAGGGGGAGAGCGCCAGCGCGTCGGCGTTGCCCGGGCTCTTGCGGCAGATCCCCGCGTTCTGCTGATGGACGAGCCGTTTGGCGCCATCGACCCCATCAACCGGCGCAGTCTCCAGGACTTTTTCCTCAGGCTGCAGAGCGACCTGAAGCGCACCGTTGTCTTCGTGACCCACGACATAGGCGAGGCGGTCAAGCTGGGAGACCACGTTGCCGTCATGCGGGATGGACGCCTGGTGCAAATGGATACCACGCGCGTCCTGCTGGAGAACCCGGCAGATGCGTTCGTCGAAGAGTTGCTGGGTGCGACGCGTTCAACAGAGCAGCTGTTGCTGTATCGGGCGGCGCATTGCGTGGATACTGCCTTCACCGTCATGACGACGGAGGAAATGCACCGCTCCGGCGTGCACGCGGAGACCCCACTCATCATCCTCAAGGACGGAGATGCTATCTCAGGGTACGTTGAGAAGGGACTGCTGGTCACGTGTGAGGATCCCCGGGAGGCGGTTTGCCGGCTTGAGACTGTGAGCGGAAACGCCACGCTGCTCGAGGCCGTCACGACCCTTCTTGAATCCGGCCGGAAGCGTGCTGTTGTCCAGAGCCCTGACGGTACGATCCTGGGCACGCTGAGTGTTCCAATGGTCGCCGAGATCATGGCGAAGGTCGCCCGTTGAACGCCTTCCAGTATCTGGGCAGGAACTGGCCCGAGGTCAGCACCAGGATCACTCAGCATCTTGGCATGGTTGGGGTCGCGGTTGTCGTATCTCTGGTTGTGGGGCTTGGTCTGGGCATTGTTGTCAGTCGACCGCGGCTGCAGAAGGTTGGACGGGCGATCATCGGGATTACGGGAGCAGCCCAGGCTGTCCCGAGCGTGGCTGTCATCGCTCTCATGTTTGTCTACACGGGCATCGGCCCCCGCACAGCTGTTATTGCCTTGTCCATCTACGGTATCGTTCCAATTCTGTTCAACGTGTCCTCAGCGCTGCTGTTGGTGCCCGCGGACATCCGCGAAGCAGCCAGCGGGATGGGCCTGACCCCTCTCCAGGTGCTGATGCGGGTCGAGCTTCCGCTTTCATCCCAGTCCATCATGGCGGGTCTGCGGACGACCGTCACCATCGACGTCTCGACTGCCACAGTCGCCTCTGTCATCGGGGCGGGTGGCCTTGGCGACATCATCTTCATCGGTCTCAGCGTCGTACGCCCTGACATGATCATCGCCGGGACGCTTCTGGTAGCATCCATTGCCATCCTGTCTGATGCGCTGCTTGCGTTCATTCAGAGGTCCGTGGTCTCGCGCGGACTGTCGATCCCATCCTAGGAGGTTTCGTATGCGTAGGTTCTCGTGTACCATGCTTGTCCTGCTTCTTGTAGCAACGATGGCCCTGACAGGTTGTGCCAAGCCCGCGGCCAAGACCATTACGATAGCCAGCAAGGATTTCACCGAGGGGTACGTGCTCACATCTCTCGTGGTCGGCATGCTCCGGAACGCGGGGTTTACTGTAAATGAGAAGGCAGGCATGGTGACGGTGATCATCCGGACAGCCCTGGTGTCGAAACAGATCGACGCGTACGTGGAGTTCACAGGGACAGCGTGGACTACCCACCTAAAGAAGACGGACGTCATCCGTGACCCCGTGGCGTTGTTTGATGCCGTGAAGCAGGCGGACCTGACGGCAAACGGCATCGACTGGGTATCGCGTATCGACTTCAATGACACCTATGCTCTGGCCGTCCGCAAGGCCGACGCGGCCAAGTTCGGCGATACCATCTCGAGCCTTGCCGCATACGTCGCTCAGAATCCCAAGGGGGCGCTGTTTGCAGTCAACCCGGAGTTCTACGAGCGCCCGGATGGTTTCCCGGCCATGGCGAAGTTCTATGAGATGACGATCCCGACAAAGCAGGTCAAGTTGATGAATGCCGGTCTCACCTATCAGGCACTGGACAACAAGCAGGTCGACGTGGCGATGGTCTACTCGACATCCGGCCTTCTCAAGAAGTTCGACCTCCAGGTACTTGCAGACGACAAGTCCTTCTTCCCGATCTACAACCCTGCCCTGTGTATCCAGAAGGACGTCCTCGCGAAGTACCCCGAGATACCCACCATCCTCGAACCACTGACGAAGACGCTGAAGGCGGACGATGTCATCGGCATGAACTATGCTGTCGACGTCGAGGAAAAGGCTCCAGGGGACGTTGCTCAGCAATACCTGAAGGACAACGGCCTCATCAAGTAGAGGAGAGGGAGGAGGGCGATCGTGAGTGAAGTGCAGGACCAACTTCAATGTGCCATGACGACCGTAACCGCTATCGCCGCCAGCGTCGAGCGTGTGGTGCGCGGCAAGCATGAACAGGTTCTGCTGGCCCTGGTCCCCATGATCGCTGGTGGGCACCTGCTGCTGCAGGACGTGCCCGGTGTTGGCAAGTCGACGCTGGCGCAGGCGCTGGGCCAATCCATTGGCGCTTCCTACAGCCGGATCCAGTTTACGTCCGACCTCCTTCCCGCAGATATCCTCGGTGTCAACATCTATGAGGCTGCTACGGGGGAGTTCCGGTTCCGGCGAGGGCCCATCTTCGCAAACGTCGTCATGGCCGACGAAATCAACAGGGCCAGCCCCAAGACCCAGTCTGCGCTTCTCGAGGCCATGAATGATCGACGCATCAGCATCGACGGCATGACATGGGAACTGCCGGACCCCTTCTTCGTCATTGCTACACAGAATCCCATCGAGTATACGGGGACATACCCACTGCCGGAAAGTGAGCTGGACCGCTTCCAACTGTGTACGGGGATCGGGTATCCGGACGTCGAATCAGAGCGGCAGATCTTGACTGAACGGCCTGTACGTCAGCATTCAATAAGCCTGCAGCCTGTGGCCTCGGTTCAAAAGGTGCTGGAGGCACAGGATGCAGTCGATGCCGTGACGGTGGCGCCGGCGATCCTGGACTATGTGCTGGCGTTTGTGCGTGCGACCCGTTTCGAGACGCTGTTCGAGGTGGGCGTCAGCCCTCGGGGCGCTATCGATCTGCTCAAGGCGGTTCGGGCATGGGCGCTGCTTCAAGGTCGCACGTTCGTCGTCCCGGACGATGTCAAGATGATGGCACCCTATGTGGCGGCTCACCGCATCCTGCGTCGCGGCAGTCGCAAAGGGGCCTCCAGGGCTGATATCGATCGCATCTTTGAGCAGGTGCCGGCGCCCGTGTGACAATACCTCCTGCAGCCGGAGCAAGATGAGTCTGGTCGAAGTGCGGTTCAAGAGGTACCACCGGGCCGAACGGCTCACGCGAAGCGGCCTGTTGTTTTTCATTGCCATCGTCGGCATCGGGGCGGTCGCCATCAACTCGGGCAACAACCTTCTCTATCTCATCTTCAGCGCACTCCTGTCTGCGCTCATTCTCTCGGGACTGCTGTCGGTCGCGAACCTTCGCCATCTCGAGGTCTCGCTTGATGCTGCAGATGCGGTCTACGCAGACCGGCCGGCGCTGCTGGCAATCCGTGTTCGCAACGTCGGTTCATTCCCGCTGTTTTTCGCTCGCGTCGACATCCGGGCCGGCCGAGACGCTGTTTCGCTGAGCGTTCCCTTTGTGGACGCTCACGCGGCCCTGGCACTTCCGCTCACCCTCACGCTGCCCAAGCGGGGACGTGTGGAGGGACTGCGGGCGGACATCGCCTCGACATTCCCGTTTGGTATCGTCGAGATGCGTCGAGATGTAGCTGTTGGTAGTGAGTTGATCGTGTACCCGCACGTTCGCCCCGTCCTCCTGCAGCAGCAGGACGAAGAGGGTGAGCACCGCCTCGAGAGGGCAAGGGCAGGCGGCGACGGCGATTTCTTCTCTCTGCGCAGATATCGTGAGGGAGACGATTCTCGCCACATCGACTGGAAGGTGTCCGCCCGTAGGGGGGACCCCTACGTTGTGGAACAGGAAGCCAGATATCAGCAGGAGGCCGTCTTCTACCTTGACACGGCAAGACGTGCATGGCCTGACGGCCAGGCGTTCGAACTCGGCGTATCGAAGATCGCAAGTGCCCTAACGTTCGTCTTCCAGTCGGGAGAGGCGATTGGGCTTGCGCTTCCCGGATCGTTTCTGGACGGACGCGAGCACAGGGTCTGGGAGCAGGCGATGGAACTGCTGGCCCTGGCCGAGTTCACCGAAGATCCGCCGCGTCCCGGACCTCTCCACAGCTTCACGCACGAAGCCATCAGCTTCGTGAACGAGGTCCCGTGACGAGGTCTCTGGACGTCCGGCGGGTGCTGGGGTTCCTGCTGGGTCTCACGGCGTGTGGGTTTCTATCTATCGTTGAAACCTGGTATGCTCTTTATGCTGTCGCATTTGTCCTGGCGCTGCCCCTGGCCGGACATATTCATGGGCGCTGGTCACGGCGTGCTCTCGAGGCCCTGCCCCTCGTCTGGTTCCTTGTTCTCATGGTCCTGGGGACCCAGCTCTTTGCGCTCCTGGCGCAGGCGATGCTGGCTGCGATGGCTTGCCGATTCATCTTGACGGACAACGTCCATGACTATCAGGGGCTTGCGCTCATTGCCGTCTTTGTCACCGTCCTGTCTGCTGCCGGGTCCATCTCGGTGGCATTCGGGCTTCTGCTGCTCGTGGAGTTTCTGGTCGCGACGATTCTACTGATCATGGCCCAGTTCGAAGGCAAGGTTCCGCACATCGGCAGGGGATTCTACAGCGCTGTGGTTGTGTTTTCGCTCGTGTCGTTTGTGTTTGCGTTTGGCGTGTTCTTCGCCCTTCCGCGGTGGACCCTGGGCTACATCAAGGGCAGTCCTGCGCTTGCGACCCAGACGACCGGCTTTTCCAAGGACGTCACGATCACCCCGGGGGAGGTACTTCAGGACAACACGGTCGTCATGCGCGTGGAGCCCCAGAGAGGCGGGTCCCGGTTGCCACTTCCTGCCTATATCTCGGGCATGCGCTACACGACCTTCAGCGGCAGGCAATGGCTGGTTGCAGCTGGTCGCCCCGAGTCCCTGTATGCGTCCTCCGGGATCGATTCGTTCGTTGTGAGCGATCAGGAGCCCGACACACTGACAACGGTGTATCTCGAGCCGACCGGGACGGATGTCGTCTTTGGGCTGGAACATGTGACCGGTCTGCGAGGGCAGTTTCAGTATCTTCGCCGCGATGCGGAGGGCAGCCTGTTCACGGACGCGCCGTACTACAAGACGATTCGATACGACGTTGCGTCGCTGGATCGAGACACGGTTCCTGTCGACAGCGCAATGGCTCGCCGGCCGGCACTTCTGGAAAGGTACCTCCAGGTTCCGGAACTGTCACAGGCCTTTCTGGACATTGCAGCGCTTGTCGTGCGGGGCTCGACGACTGCAGACAAGGCGGGCGGGACGCGCAACTACCTCCTGACCAATTATGACTACTCACTGAATCCGACGGCAACGTCCGTCGAGGACTTCGTGGTCAATCAGCGTACGGGGTACTGTGAGCATTTTGCCACAGCCATGGTTTTACTGCTGCGTGCTCAGGGCGTTCATGCCCGTCTGGTGTCCGGCTTCGTGGCCACGGAATGGAACAACGCATCGGGGTATCTCATCGTGCGGGCCAAGGACGCGCACACGTGGGTCGAGGTTCTGGACGCGGACAACTGGGTCCGGTATGACCCGACGCCCAGTTCGTTCCAGCAGGTTTCGGTGATGACGAATATCCTCGACAATATCCGCATGGCCTGGTATCGGAACGTGGTCACGTACGACCTGGCCAGGCAGGTGCAGACAGCCAGCAGCCTCGGCCGGTTCTTCACGGGCAGCGGCCGCGCAGTTGCCAGAGCGTTCGAGTCGTTCCGGAAACTGGCGTCGCGTCTGCTGCGTGACTGGCGCGTTCTTGCAGGGCTTTGTGCGGCTGCTGCTCTTGTTGTTCTCCTCTTGCGCCGTCGGGTGGAGGACAGGCGTGGCCGCCTTGCGTCAGCACTGGAGGACCTCGTCGGAGAACGGCGACGACCCGGAGAGACACTTCTGGAGCTTGTTCGCCGCGCCGCGCCGTCTCCCGGCGTCGAGAGCCTTGTCTGGCGCGTCTATGACGTCGACTTCGCGGGGCAGCGGACAGTAGAGGAAGAAAGAGCCGTCCTGCGGCTTATCCGTGATGCACGGCGCTCCCGGGCGGCCTCCGATCCCCAATTGTGAATCCCCTTAGTACCAGGTACTATTGGTATTCACATTTGCAGGGGCAGTCCGATCGAGCCTTCTGCGGCCTCCATGATCATCTCGGTCATCGTCGGATGGGGGTGGATCGCCTGAAGCAGCTTCTCCGCCGTCATGCCGAACTGTATGGCCAGGACTGATTCCATGACGAGGTCGGTGGCTTCGGCGCAGTAGAGGGCGATCCCCAGGATCTCGTGGGTTTCGCCGTGTGCCAGGACCTTTGCGAAGCCGACGCTTTCCTCCATCGTCCGCGCCTTGCCGCTGGCGCTGACAGGAAATGTCCCTGCCTTGTAGGGAATTCCTTCTGCCTTGAGTTCGTATTCTCTCCTACCCACGACGCTGATCTCCGGGTCGGTGAACACGACCGAAGGGACGGCTGTGTAGACCATGTGAGCGTCGTATCCTGCGATGTTCTCTGCCGCGACGACTCCCTCCTTCTCGGCAACATGCGCCAGCATGTAGGTCCCTTTCACGTCACCGACAGCATAAATGCCAGGGACGCTGGTGCGCATGTGGTCGTCGACGATGATGCCCTTCTTTGAGAGCGCAACGCCCAGTGGTTCGAGTTCGGGGCCGACGTTCGACCGGCGTCCGATGGACAGCAAAACGTGGTCGCCGTGGACTTCCTGCGTGATGCCGTTCACATCGAGTATCAGGGTGTAACCGGCATTCGCAGGCGTGACCGACTGGGTTGTTGCACTCGTGATGATCGTGATGCCCCGCTTCTTGAGTGTCGCAGTGAGGGCCAAGGCCACATCCTCATCCTCGACAGGCAGGACATGCGGCATCAGTTCGACGATGGTGACCTTCGTTCCAATGGCGCTGAAGAACGTCGCCATCTCGACGCCGATGACGCCGCCCCCGATGACAACGAGTTCCTTCGGCTGTTCCCTGTTCCGGAAGACGTCGTCACTGGTCCAGATGCCCGGGTCGGTGAAGGGAGGGAACTTGATGGGTGAGCTGCCGGTCGCGATGATGACGCTCTTCGTTTCGACAGCCTCGCCAGTAGCATCTATGCAGACGTGTGTCGCATCATTTAGGGTCGCCCGGCTGGCGTAGACCTGAACGCGGTTCTTCTTCATGAGGTACTCGATCCCCTTGCGCAGCCGCACGACGACCTGGTCTTTGCGTGTCATGATGGCGCCAAAGTCCGCCCCGACATTCTCAGCCGTCAGCCCGAACTTGTGGGCCTCCTGCATCCGTGTCAGAAGCTTACTGCTGGCCAGCATCGTCTTGGTGGGGATGCAGCCCCAGTTTGTGCAGACTCCACCCATGTCGGCTTCTTCTGCGAGCGCGACCGACAAGCCTAGCTGAGATGCCTTAATTGCCGCGACGTACCCTCCGGGTCCTCCGCCGATAATGAACACGTCCACCATGTCAGCCTCCTGCGATCCTGTCTTGACGTACGTTCATGGTATCACAGCGGGGATCCCAGTCAATTTGGGTGGAGGTGCGCGTAATGGCTCCGGAGTCGCTTTTGACGCCGACTCCACTAGTGGCCTTGACTGACGCACGTATGGCGTATCATAGGGGTAGATGCATTTCCTGGCTTCGCGGAACGGGTTCGCTGAATCTCAATTG
>JAPLGL010000011.1 GCA_026390155.1 Caldisericota bacterium | reverse complement strand
GAGCACTGAGCAGCAGGCGCGCCTTCCCGGATCGGTACTCGCGATTCCCACGTGTCTTGGCGCCGTGGCCATCTGCGTCAACCTGCCGGGCAACCCAGCCCTGCGCATGGATGCACCACTGCTTTCATCCATCTTCCGTGGTGATGTCAAGACATGGAACGATGCGCGCATCGCAGTGCTGAACCCGATGCTGAAGCTGCCGGACACGCCTGTTGTCGTTCTCCACCGGGCGGACGGCTCGGGCACCACAGACATCTTCACGACGTACCTGGCCGCCGCCGACCAAACCTGGAGCGACAAGGTCGGGGCCGGACAGCTCGTGGCGTGGCCGGCCGGCGTCGGAGTCAAGGGTAATGCGGGCGTGGCAGCCATGATACGCCAGACCACGGGTGCTGTCGGCTATCTGGAATACACCTTCGCAGTGCAGTCCAGCCTGACGTGTGTCGCTCTTCGCAACCGCTCGGCAGCATTCGTTCTGCCGAGCGTTGCCTCCATCCAGGCTGCCGTTCCTCCTGACGCGACCGCCGACCTTCAGGGCACACTGCTGAACCGACCGGGGGCAACTTCGTATCCGATCGTCAGTTTCACGTGGCTTGTGTTCTACAAGGACCAGGCCTACGACGGTCGCTCGCGCGAGCGGGCTGTAGCTATCTACGAACTGGTGTCCTGGATCCTTGGCGACGGGCAGTCACTCGCCGAACCGCTCCAATACAGCAGCTTGCCGGACAGCGCCCGAAAAGCGGCTGCCACCCTCCTTGAACAGATCTCCTGGCAGGGAAAGCCAATTAAGTAGTCGCCGGGAAAGCTCCAAGGATTCCCTGGGCACTTAACATAATCTGAACAGGACCCAAACACGCGGCAAACATGCCCCTCTAGACTGTCACTCGGAAACCCAAAGGGGTTTATCGAGTATCAGGAGGTATGTATGTCAGCAACTGGAAGAAGGATCCTTTCGATAACACTTGTGGCCCTGTTGGCCGCGGGACTTGTGGTCCCCGGCATGCAAGCTGCATCTGCCGCGTCGACCAAGACAATTGTCCTCACCATTGATTCCACCGTCGCGACTGTCGCCGGCTCGAGCCTAACGCTCGACGCGGCGCCCTTCATCGCCGGTGGCCGCACAATGCTCCCTATTCGATTTGTCGCCGAAGCAATGGGTGCAGGTGTTTCATACACTACAAAAGCGAACGGCGGCGTCTCGGAGGTCCGCCTTGGACTGCCTGACAGCCCCACCACACTCAAAGCCATCACTCTCTCACTGACGTCCACCACCGCGACCGTCGATGGTCAGTCCGTTGCGCTCGATGCAACTCCCGTCATCCGGCAGGGCAGGACCTTCCTTCCCGTCCGATTCATCGCGGAACAGCTTGGCGCCAAGGTCACGTGGGTCGCGGATCCTTCAACTGGCCGGACCAAGATCGTCACCATTGTGCTTCCCGTCATCACCGTCTCCGTACCGACGCAACTAGCTGGGGCTGGGGCTACGTTCCCTTTGCCTCTGTACACGAAGATGTTTGACGTCTACAACAGCTCGACCAGTGTCCGTGTCAACTATCAGGGCATCGGATCTGGCGGCGGCATCAAGGCGCTGACCGACAGGACCGTCGACTTTGGCGCCTCTGACGCGTTCCTCACCGTTGCCGAAACAACGGCCATGGGAGCTCCCGTCCTGCACATTTCCACGTGTGTCGGCGCCGTCGTCCTCACCTACAACCTCGACGGCAATCCCGCCCTGCGTTGTGATGCCAGAACAGTCAGCGACATCTACATGGGCACGATCACCCGCTGGAACGACAGCCGCATCGCCGCGCTCAACCCCGGCATCTCGCTCCCTGACCAGGCCATCACGACGGTTCACCGTTCGGATGGTTCCGGCACGACCTCGATCTTCACCAACTACCTGTCCATGGCTGTGGCGACCTGGAAGTCGAAGGTCGGAGCGGGGAAGTCCGTCAGCTGGCCCGTGGGTCTCGGCGGCAAGGGCAATGATGGCGTCGCTGGACTCGTGTCTCAGAACAAGGGTGCTATCGGCTACGTGGAACTCGTCTATGCCATCAGCTCCAAGCTGCCCTTCGCAACGATGCGCAACTCCACGGGCAATTTCATCGTTGCGTCCCTTTCCTCCTCAGGCCGCGCCGCGCAGATCCAGCTGCCGGACGACCTCAAGGTCTTCCTCATGAACAGCAGCGACGCCCAGGCGTATCCGATCGCCGCGTTCACGTGGCTGCTGGTATACCGCGATCAGAAGTACGCCGGCCGGACACTGGGGCAGGCGATCGCCCTCAAGCGCATGTTGAACTGGATGCTGACCACAGGTCAATCCGTCAACGAGGGTCTCGGTTACGGCAAACTGCCAGGTGCTGCTGTCACCAAAGCTCAGGCACTGGTAAGATCGTTGACATACGGCGGAGCGCCGATCCCCGACTGAATTGCTCCTTCTTGGACAGTCAGCGCTCACTGGAGTACCAGGAGCGCTGTCTGCACTTCCCGGGGGCTCTTGCCTCCTTAATGCAATCTTAACATTAACTGATGGCACTCCTCTGCGTATCGTCGTATTCTATGTTTACATAATAATGTGTCTGCATTGGGAGGCCCGCATGAAGATATTCGGTCGTTCGTCGGTGATTGTGGCGACGCTGTTGTTGATTGCCTTGACAGTATCTGGCTGCGGCTCCAAGGGACAGCCTTCTGCTGTCGATAACCTGTCGGGGGCGGGAGCTACCTTCCCATACCCGCTCTACTCAAAGATGTTCGACACCTATGACGGCGTCACGGGCGTCCGCGTCAACTACAACAGCATCGGTTCGGGTGGAGGCATCAAGGCGCTGACCGACAAGACCGTCGACTTCGGGGCTTCCGACGCATTTCTCAATGACCAGGAAGAAGCAGCCATGGGAGCTCCCGTCCTGCACATTCCCACCTGTGTTGGCGCCGTCGTCCTGTCGTACAATCTGGATGGCAATCCTCCCCTGAAACTCGATGGCGGCGTCACCGCCAACATCTTCCTCGGCAAGGTCACGAAGTGGAATGACCCGTCGATTGCGACACTCAACCCGGGTGTCTCCCTCCCCGACCTCGCCATCACCGTCGTCCACCGTTCGGACGGCTCAGGGACGACATCAATTTTCACCAGCTACCTGGCAGCTGTCAGTGCCACATGGAAGACGTCGGTTGGCGCCGGGAAGTCCGTGAGCTGGCCGGCTGGCCTCGGAGGCAAGGGAAATGATGGCGTCGCCGGCATGATCACGCAAACAAAGGGCAGCATCGGCTACATTGAGCTCATCTACGCCGTCCAGACCGGCACACCATTCGCCTCGCTGAAGAACGCATCTGGTACATTCGTTGGCGCAAGCCTCGCATCGTCTGCTGCAGCCGCAGCCGTCAGTCTTCCCGAAGACCTGCGCGTTGTGATCGTGAACAGTCCCGGGGCAGATGCCTACCCCATCAGCGCGTTCACATGGATCCTGGTCTACAAGGAGCAGAAGTATTCCGGCCGCACGCTTGAGCAGGCACAGGCGCTCAAGAAGCTGCTGACCTGGATGCTGACCGACGGCCAGGCTATCAACGAGAGTCTATCCTATGCCAAATTGCCCACGACTGCAGTCACCAAGGCGCTGGCGCTTGTGAGCTCCATGACCTATGGCGGTACAGCTATCCCGTAGCGACCGGCGGGAGCTGGTCCGCGAGCGTGCGTTCACGGCTGCCGGCCTGACGGCAGCCATCGCGCTCGTCACGACCATCGTTCTTTTCCTTGTTCAGCTGTTCATCACCTCGCGCGCGTCCCGGGCTGCCTTTGGCCTTCCCTTCCTGTGGAACAGCGAGTGGAACCCCGTTACCGAGCGATTCGGTGCTCTTCCCATGATCGTCGGGACACTCATCACCGGCTTCGGCGCCCTGCTCATCTCGACCCCGTTCGCGCTGGGCATCGCCATCTTCCTAGCCGACTACGCCGGCAAGAAGGTCGCGGAACCGGTCAAGTATCTCATCGGCCTCCTCGGCGGACTGCCCTCGGTCATCTTCGGTCTCTGGGGATTGTTCGTTCTGGTCCCCCTCGTCAGCAAGTTCGAGGTCTGGTTTGGAAAGCTGGTGGGCAGCGAATCCCTGGTCGCCAGCGGCACTACCGGCGTTGGCCTCCTGGCAGCCATTCTGCTGCTGGCCATCATGATCCTGCCGTTCAGCGCCTCGCTCATCCTGGAGTCACTGCTAGTCGTCCCCACCGAGCTCAAGGAAGGGGCACTCGCACTGGGGGCTACGAAGTGGGACACCATTCAGAATGTGGAACTCCCGTACGTCCGCAAGAGCACTGTCGGCGCCCTAGTGCTGTCGCTCGGCCGTGCGCTGGGTGAAACGATGGCGGTCACCATGGTCATCGGCAACGGGATGCGGTTGCCGCATTCCCTCTTCGACCCTGCCAATACGCTCGCTTCGGCAATTGCCAACCAGTTCCTGGAGGCCACGTCGCCGGTCTACATTGCGTCACTCGTCCAGCTTGCCCTCATCCTGTTCGTCATCGCCATTATCATCAACATCGTGGCGCGCGTCATTCTGAGGCGGGGTGTGCAGCAATGACACTCCGGAAGCTCAAGAACGGCGTCATGGGGGCGCTGGTCACCGCATCGGCCCTGCTGCTCATCGCCGTGCTCGTCGTCATTATGTGGCACATCTTCATCTCGGGCGTCAAGTATC
>JAPLGL010000067.1 GCA_026390155.1 Caldisericota bacterium | reverse complement strand
AGCGGCAGCTGTGTCCAGGTCCCCGTATCTGCTGCCCCTGCAGTGGGGACACCAGCCACCACACCCGAAAGGCTCAGGACGAGACACACAATCAGTGTCAAGACAAAGCGGACGGATTGTTTCATAGTCAACGCCTCCTTTAGGCTCTTCCTCTTGCAATTAATAAAATTATAGTTACGCGTGCGGCAGCGGTCAAGCGTTCTGCTCCGCGGGCGAGTGACCTTGGTAGCCCGCATGGTGACAAGCCGCACGCCGCCCACGTCCGAGTGGTGTGTGCCTCGTGTTATTCGGGGCCGTCTGCCTGGTTTGACACTCCTGCGCCCTCTACTATCATGAAGAGAAGAAGCCAGACATGGCTGGAACGTATGTCGGCTCGTGAACCGTTGCCTCGACGCGCTGTTCACGGCCATGGCAGTTGTCAGTGCACGGGAGGTGGCGCATGGCGTTCGACAGGTCGATGTTTCGCATGTACGATATCAGGGGTGAGGTCGGCAAGGAACTGACGCCTGAAGCGGCCCGGCGTATTGGCGAGGGGTACGTTCACCTTGTGCGACAACGGACCGGCGCGAGCTCGCCGACCTTCGCGGTCGGCCGTGACGTCCGTCCCAGCAGCGAGGACCTTGCTGACGCGCTCATCGACGGCATGACGCGCCAAGGTGGCAATGTCATTGACATCGGTGTCGTGCCCACGCCTACCCTCTACTATGCCCTGTTTGCTCTGCACGTGGACGGCGGGATCATGATCACCGGCAGCCACAACCCTCCGCAGTACAATGGGTTCAAGGTCGCCATCGGGCGTGAGACCCTGTACGGCGACGACATCCAACATATCGCGGACCTTGCCGAGGTCTGCCATCCCATCGCGTCTCATGTAGGTTCGGTGTCTCACCTTGACCTGCTGTCCACGTACCGTGACGAGTTGGCAGACCAGTTCAGACACGGCATCCTCGGTACTCCACGACTGCCGCGGCTCAGGATCGTCATCGACTGTGCCAACGGCTGCGCGGGACTAGTCATCCCAGCCCTGATGAAGAAGCTGGGCGTCGACGCGGTGTTCATGTATGTCGAACCGGACGGCACCTTCCCCAATCACCACCCCGACCCCGCCCGTCTGGATACGCTGGAGGGATTGCGTAAGCATGTGCTTGCCGAACGTGCGGACTTCGGCATCGCCTACGATGGTGACGTCGACCGCATCGGCGCCGTCGACGAAAACGGCGATGTCGTCTGGCGCGACAAGCTGACGTACATTTATGCCGCCGATATCATCGCGCACTGGAAAGGCCCGGGCAAGGCCAAGGTCATCGGGGAAGTCAAGTGCTCCAAGACTCTCTTCGACGGCGTGGAGAAGCTGGGTGGCATGGCCATCATGTCGCCGACGGGGCACTCGCTCATTAAGAAGAAGATGCGCGAGGAGAAGGCCCAGTTGGCGGGCGAGATGAGCGGCCACATGTTCTTCGCCGACCGCTACTATGGGTATGACGACGCCATCTACGCTACGCTGCGCCTGCTGGAGATCGTGGCGAACGGCCTCAGGGCCAACCCGGGATTCGTGTTCTCTGACCTGCTGAAGGCACTGCTCCCCATGGTGGCTTCCCCCGAGATCCGCAGACCGTGCCGCGAAGAG
>JAPLGL010000107.1 GCA_026390155.1 Caldisericota bacterium | reverse complement strand
AGGTTTCGGAACAAAAGCGAAGGCTGGCTTGTCATGCCATGTAAGCACAACGGTGTTCTCCTTGTCGCTCTTTCCGACCGGGACTGACGCGTGGGGCAGGTTTGGGATGTTGAGCAGCAGGGAGCGGAGTCTGGAGTCGATCGCTTTCACTCGGTCGTCGAGTTCGGCGATGCGGGATCCGACTTCCTTCATCTCGGCGATGGGCGCTGAAGCATCCAGTCTGGATCGCTTGAGTGCAGCGATCTTCTCGGTCGCCTCGTTGCGCAGGTGCTTCAGTTCATCTGCCTTCTGAAGCAGTTCCCGCCTCTCAAGATCGACCTCGAGGATTTCGTCGACGATTTCTGGTCCTTCGTTTTTTGCTGCAATCCCGGCCTTCACCAGGTCGGGGTGCTGACGAATCAGTTCCAGGCTCAGCATTGGTATCTCCTCCCAACAGCCATAATCTTCACGGTAAATTCTACCGTTCGGTGGCCAAAAAGCAACGCAGCGATCTGCGGCTGCTATTCATGGCCGGCTTCCACGGCTTCCGAGATCAGAACCCTTCTGCAATCGCCCGCTCTACTGCATCGATACGCGGTGGAATCGTCATCGCGGTGCCGTTCACCTTGAGGGCATTCTGCACATCTTTCAGGCCGTTCCCGGTGATAAGGACAACAGTGCGGTCGTCTTTGTGCAAGTCACCGCTATCGGCAAGCTTCCGAAGTGCAGCCACGGAAGCTGCAGCGGCCGGTTCAGCGAAGATGCCCTCGTTTCTGCCAAGGAACCCGATTGCGTCGATAATCTCGTCATCTGACACAGTGACCGCCAGGCCGGCGCTCGCTCTGATGTCGCGCACTGCCATAAGATGGTTCCGTGGGATGCCTGCAACGATACTGTCCGCACACGATGTTGGGTCTTCGAGATAGGTAATCGGTTTGCCGGAGATCACTGCCTCCGCTATGGGCGCGCAACCTTCAGCCTGGACTGCAATCAGCTCGGGCATGTGGTCGATGAGCCCGATAGCCAGCAGATCACGGAATCCCTTTGCAGCACCCGAGATGATGCAGCCATCCCCAACCGGGACGATGACTTTGTCCGGTGCTTCGAAGGCCAGCTGCTCGGCGATCTCAAGAGCCACTGTCTTCTTGCCCTCGACCATGTAGGGGTTGAAGGCCGTGTTTCGGTTGTACCAGCCAAACTGTTCCGTTGCCTCCATGCACAAGTCGAATGCCTGGTCGTAATTGCCATCGACGAGAAACAGATGGCTCCCAAATACCCTCAGCTGCGCTATTTTTCCAGCGGGTGCCGATGCGGGCGCGAAGATGTACGCTTCGACTCCTGCGTTCGCGGCCAGCCCAGCCAGACTAGAGCCTGCGTTGCCAGTTGTTGCGGCCGTGAGGACATGTTCGCCAAGTTCGGCCGCCTTGGCGATGGCGATAGCAGAGGCTCTGTCTTTCAGTGAGGCTGTTGGGTTGCGTCCATCGTCCTTGAACCACACATGGTCCAGTCCAAGTGCAGGGCCGACGCGCTGGCTTGCATACAGTGGCGTCCAGCCAATCTGCAGCGTGAGCGATGTGGGACGCCGCTCGACAGGCAGGAGAGCAAGATATCGCCACATCGAAAACTCGGGATCATTCTGCAGCGTTCGCCTGGTGAAGTTCCTGCGGATGCGGTCGTAGTCGTACAAGACTTCCAGAATCCCATCGTTGCCGCACTTGGGACAGACGTAGCGGCTCTCCCCTGGGTCATACTCAGTTCCGCATTTCATGCATTTCAGCCGAAGGACTGAAGTCATTGTTCCTCCTTAACAAAATGGCGGGAGAGGTTTCTGCCTCACCCGCCCGTGTCATTCGTTGCCGCTATGGCTGACCTGTCATCGATGGACACTCCATCCAGGCCGTACTTCGTTCCCTGCCTTCCGTTTTGCTATGCGTTACTTGCTGCCTGAGTCTCTGTCAGGTCATGGTCGGCAAGAAACGGCGCTTCAAGGCCCTGTAAGGAGTTGACGTGCAAAGGCTCACGCAATGATGCCTGACACGCCGTGGAATCAGGGCAGGCTACTTCCATCCATTTGCCATGGTGAGAGCCATTATTGCCTTCTGGGCATGGAGCCTGTTTTCTCCGATGTCGTAGATGATTGAACGAGGGCCGCTTGCTACTGCGTCGTCCACTTCATTCCCTCTATCAACCGGCATTGGGTGAATGAAGTAGGCCTTGTTCGTCAGATCATTGAGCTCCGAGGTGAACCTCCAATCCTTGTATGGAAGGGCGGCTTGTTGATCTCCCTCTTTGCCAATGGCATATCTCTTCGGACTCATCCAGTTTCTTGAATAGACGACATCAGCACCCCTGACTGCCTCAAACCTGTCATGGGTCGTTTCGAATTTCGCTTCGGCTTCCTCAGCATTACTCCTTGCTGTCTCAATAACTTCTGGATCAAGGTCAAAACCTTCGGGATATGCCAGAGTGAGATTCATTCCATATCTTGGAAGAAGGAGGACATCCTCCTGAACAGAGCTCCAGGAACGAACCATTGAGGAGTACCCCCACATCATGACTATCTTCTTGCCCTTGACATCTCCCATGTGTTCCTGCAGTCCCATGAGGTCTGCAAGCCCCTGGCAGGGATGATACTTGTCGTGAGCCATTGAAACAATGGGAATTGTTGCATACTTCGCATATTCTCTGAGCAACGCTTCGCCATCGCCGTACTGCTCAACTGCATCTTCAAGAATCCTTATTCCAAGACCAACACCATACCTGGACATAATATTCGCTGCATCCTCGATCGTTTCGCCTGCTTTGTCTTTTGACTTCAATCTCATCGCTTTTGGCTCGAGAAACTGAGCATGGCCTCCAAGTTCCGTGGCGGCCGCCTCAAAAGACTGCCTCGTCCTCACCGAAGGGTTGTAGAAGAACATGAAGAAAGTCCTGAGCTTGAGGATCTGCGTGTATGGCTCTTCATACCTATGCTTCTTCATGTCTTTTGCAAGAGCAAGGACTTCATCAAGCCATTCCTTTCTCCAGTCCTGCGTGGTAATCAGATCTTTGCCATAAAGGTCCATTGTCACCTCCCTGGACGGTACTACTCTCTGACGATCGTCGTGCCGGCTTTTCCTTCGAGCGTTTCAAGATACTTCGAAGTCAAGGAAATGTAGGCCTTCTTGCCGCCGCCTTCAAGGAACTTGATAGTCGCAAGAATCTTCGGCCCCATGCTGCCAGCGGGGAAGTGCCCTTCAGCATAGTATCTCTTTGCCTCTTCAAGGGTCAGATGCCTCAGATCAACCTGATCAGGCTTCTGATAGTGGAGCTTGGCTCCATCTTCTCCCGTGAACACGGTCAGTGTGACGTCGACATCTTCCCCCCGTTCCTTTGCTCTCTCCAGAAGCATCGTACCAAGCAAAGCGGAGGCAAGATCCTTGTCTATCACGGCCTCGACTCCCCTGTAAATCTTCGAGTCTTTGCCGTCTTCGAAAGTGAAGCCATAATTGCTGTGATAGACGCCGTTTGCGTCAGGCTCTTCCAAGACAACGGGGATACCCCCCCCACCAACTGTTATCGGGACCATTCCCTTTTCAAGCGCTGCCTCAACGAGGTCAATTTCAACCACATCAAGCGGTACAGGCGACGGGACGACCTTTCTCCAGATCTCGTTACCCGTATCGTCTTTCTTGTAGAGCTTGACGGCCCACCCATCTGTGCGCGCTCTTTCCATTGCTTCCCCTTTTGAATAGGATGGGCCAATGAACTTCGTAGGATTCTGGAAGCCAGGGTCATCTTTGCCAACCACAACCTGCGTTACAATGCTGACCACCTGTTTCTTGATGCCTTTGGTCTTCAGTTGGTTTGCAAGAATCTGTGCCAGCATATACCCCATCGAACCCTGAGTATCCGCCCCGCACACGTCGAGGGGGAGAGGAGGAAGTATGGGTCTTGAGTACTCTGAGCGAAGAAGAACATTGCCTACCTGAGGACCATTGCCGTGCGTAAGAATGTAGTCATCTTCAGGAAAGGAATTCACAATGTTTGCTATGTGCTCGCAGGTTTCCTTCGTTCTCGTCCACTGCATGGCAATGTCGGGGACAATGGCTTTTCCACTTGCATCAACCAAGCCGACAGGCGCAACTTCATTGCCACCAAATGCAAAAATCCTGATCTGTCTTCTCCCCATGATGAACTCCGTCTTCCTGATTCTTCTGGAGAACTATCTCATCATCAAGGACATGATCGCTTTTTGAACATGAAGTCTGTTCTCTGCCTCGTCATTCACAATAGAGATTTTTGGGTCATCAATGAGGAGGTCAGTCACTTCGAAATTCCTGCGAGCAGGCAGACAATGCATATACACCGCATTCTTGTTGGCGACCTTAAAGTGGTCATGCGAAATGCACCAATCATCCTTGTACTTCTTGCTTGTCTCAGCATGTCTGTCGGGATTCCTGGCCCACGATTTGGCGTAGATAACGTCGGCATCTTTTGATGCCTTCCAAATGTCATGCTCGATCGTAAGAGAACCACCACCCTCAGCGACTGCTTTTCTTGCGAATTCGACATATTCATTGTCAACGTCGTAGAGTCCCGGCTCGTCAGGATATGCAAGAGTAATGTTCAGTCCAAGGGTGGAACCTGCAGCGATCATTGTCTGGGGCACTCCTGCCGATTTTGCTCTCTCATCATATGCCCATGACATAACGATCTTCTTGTCTCTTGCATGTTCCAAACCGCCAAATTTCTCCGTCATCGTAAGGATATCGCCCACGATCTGACAGGGGTGCTCCTTATCATCCAGCATATTGATGACAGGTATGTTCGCATATTCAGCTATTCCTCTCAGAACCTTTCTGGCATCGCCATATTCGTATGTTTCTGCACCCATCTGGGCCTTGAGGTTGTAGAGGCGAATCGCAAAACCGTCCAGGAATCTCGAAATCATTTCGGCGGTATCCTTCCATGACTCCTTGTGGGAAAGCTGCAGTTCCTCAGGATTGTAGACCTGGGCAGACCCCCCAAGCTGAACTATCCCTGTTTGAAAGGAAAGTCGAGTTCTTGTGGAAGGCGATGCAAAGAGCAATCCCAGAACCTTTCCCTTGAGGATTTCTGATTGTGGCTCGCCCACAGCGTTTCTCATTTTTAGCCACTTAGCAACGTCAAGGATTGTCTCCAATTCCTCTCGGTCAAAGTCGAGCACGCTAATGAAGTCCCTGCCTCTCAAATCTGTTTTCATCTTTACCTCCTCAGGTGCCCATTATCTTAGGCTCTTAGTACTCACAGTCAATAGAGACAGCTGATTCACCACAAGTCGCCTCTTGGTGGTCTCATCCAGTCGGTTCTGGCTAGTACACCCCTCGGATACAACAACATCCTGGGGGGGGGAGATCTCGTGGAACAGAGTGATCATGTCCAACTTCGCGCCTGCACGTCCCGCCGGGACCAGGAGCCTCTTCGGACGAGGGGCGTTGATTGCCCGTCTGAGATGGAAGGTCTGCGATCTAGGGTTGCACCAGAACCGTGGATGTCGCCTGAAAGACAATATCGAGTCCAACAGATCGGCCAACAACCTCTATCTCCAGAGGACCTGCTACGGTTGGCACATAGGACACCGTCACGGGCAGTGACGAAGCTGACGTGACAAGTGTTCCTCCGATGTACACGTCGAATGATGTGGCGACTGCCCCAACCGATTGAGTCGCGTCGATACGGAGCATCATTTGCTGCCCGACTTTGAACTGCTCGGGGAATGCGGTCACCCTGAGCTGACTGCCTGGAGTAGTCTGCTGTCCGTAGACTTCTGTAGGGACCTGGTCCCGAAGCATGGTTTTGGCGATGACTCTGCTGTCGGGCCAGTCGGCTGGAGCCAGCTTGGTCGGGTCCTCGGCTGCCAGGCGGACGGTCTGGAGAATCGGCGGATGAACAGTGCATGGCTGTGTAGGGACGTGGCTCGACAGGAAGTACGAGGAGTGGATGGAAGTCGCGGGACAGGCCTCGGTAGCGAGCAATCCGGAGTCATCGCAGACCGTGCGTACCGACACACCCTCGGGTTTTGGACCAAAAGCCGTTTGTTTCTGAAGCTTGATGGCCTGCTCCATGTACGCTTTCCATGTCATTGCCGGGAACCGTGAACCTGCATTCCGGATGGCGGACATCTGAGCGCGGGCCGCGTCAGCTCCCACATGAATGACCGTGCAGAGTTCCGGCGTGAAGCCGTCGTACCAGGCGTCCCGCCAGTCGTTGGTGCTGCCCGTCTTGCCGGCGGCTTGCAGCCCGCTGATGCGCGCGTTCGAGGTGTTGTCGTACACTCCTCTCAACATTGTCTGCACAATCCAGGCGGTCGCGACGGGGACGACCCGGGTTGAGGCGAAGTTGTGTTCTTCGATCGTCGTGCCATTCTCGGTCTCGATGCGCCGGATCGGATACGGTGTGATGCGGACTCCGCCATTGGCAATCGTCGAATACGCCTCGACCATTTCCAGGGGTGAGACCTCGAAGCTGCCGATGGAAAGAGACACATACGGCTTCAGGGGGGACGTGACCCCCATCTTGCGTGCATAGTAGATGACCCTGTCGAGTCCAGTCCTGAGTGTTGTCTTGGCAGCGATGATGTTCGACGATTGCTTGATGGCATTGGCCACGGAGATCCGGCCAAACCATTGGTTGGTGCCCAGCCATTCAGGGGGATTCCACCCGCCGAAATCCGTGGCTTGCGAAGCGACAATCTCGGATGGGAAGGTCACTCCATTGTCGAAAGCAGCCGTATAGTCAAAGAGCTTGAACGTCGAGCCTGGCTGCCTGGGCGCCAGCACGCGGTTGAAGTTGGTCTCGTCGTAATCCGTTCCACCCACCATGGCCAGAATATAGCCAGTCCTGGGGTCGACGCTGACCAGACCCACCTGGGGCTGGAAGACGCCGAGTGAGTCGCGGTCGCTCTCGACAAAGACCTTGTCCTTCCTGGCCTGATCCCAGACCTTCTGGACGGCCGCCAGTGCTGCTTTCTGGAGCTTCGGGTCGATTGTCGTGTAGATGCGCAGGCCACCCTGATAGAGCATCTCCTGGCCGTACTGCTCCTGGACGATGGACTTGACGTAGTCGACGAACCAGCCGACGCTTCCATAAGGGGACCGCAAGCCATTCTTGAGACTGAGCTGCTCGGCAAAGGCAGTAGTGGCTTCTTCCTGAGACAGGTAGTGGTTTCGTACCATCTTGTCGAGAACGAGTTGCTGACTTTGTTTTGCCCTCTCGAGGTTCTGGTAGGGGTTGCGTGCCGACGGGGCTGGCAGGACGCCGACGATCATGGCGGCTTGTGCGACGTCGAGATCTTTGGCTGGGATGCCGAAGTAGCCGAGCGCAGCGGCTTCAATGCCATAAGAGCCGTTGCCAAAGTATACGTAGTTCAGGTACATATTGAGGATCTCTTCTTTCGTGTACTGCTTCTCCAGGCGGAATGCGACGATGATCTCCTTGAACTTCCTCGCGATCGTGAGGTCAGTGTCGTGGAGGATAGCCTGACGCGCCAGCTGCTGGGTGAGCGTACTGGCCCCACGGGCACCACGGCCAAGGAGTGGGTCGACGATCAGGCCCGCGACGAGACCCCGGAGGTCAATAGCCCCATGGCTGAAGAATCGCTCGTCCTCAGAAGCGATCAAAGCCTGAATGGCCTTCTCAGAAATCTCGGTCAACTGTTTGGGCAAACGGTTCTCAGCAAAGTACACAGACGAGAGAAGGTTGTCGTTGAGGTCGAACACCTGCGAGGCCTTGGGCGTCTCAATGAACAGCGCCCCCACAGGAGGGACCTGCGTGGAGTAGTGCGCAAACAGGAGAGCAATACATGCGCTCCCTGCTATCCCGACTGCCAGAACTGCGATAAGAAGCCATCCCAGCACGGCCTTGAGCCGGGGGCGGCCGCGACGTTTGGGTGAGTTGGCGTTTTCCATGGTCAAGTGGTTCCTCCTGGTGGCCGTCACGGAGTCACAGTATCCTGGGTTCCGTCAAGGGCAGACATGAACGCCAGCCGTTCGCTTCAGACCGAATACGGCACTAACGTAGTGACTTCATCGTCTCCTTGCGAGCGGCAAAGTCCTGCAAAATGGCCTCGAGGCGCTTGCGTATGTCCCTCAGTGTATCTCGCCGACCAAGATCTTTGGGCGACTCGAACGCAGTTTCGAGTCCGTCGAGACTGTCGTATATCTGTGTTTCCAGCTGATAGACCTTGGACAAGATGTCTGGGTCAAGCTGTTCATCGGTGAAGAATGTTGTATCGCCGTAGCCGAGGAACTCGACCTTATCACGAAGTTCGTTCATTGTCCGAATAATCTTGGAGAGGTCGTCGACGACCGACGTTTCTGCGTCGTTTGCTTTCTCGATGACGTCGGAAAGGATCTCCCGCAGGTCGTCCAGCTTGAGCACCATGGCATCTCGCACTGTCTTGTCGGCAGCATGGCGCTGATCCTTGGCCTGATATCCCACGAAACTCGGGATGCGAGCCGTCAGTTCTGCAAACCAGTCGCGCGGCATGCCTTCTGCGTCGGTCATATCATCCATAGCATCCCCCTTGGCCTCCACGAGTCTACCATACGGATTCTACATGTGGTGGCGGAACAAGTCAAACCATAAGGATGGACTCGACTCGCCATAATCGGCTGTTTGACGAAAGCCATGGGCGCGGTAAACTATCATAGAAACAGAAACGCAGGGGTCCGGCCTATCGGTGTCACATAGATCGCCGGCAACGGAGGCACTATTCCATGAACTGGGCAAACTTGACAGAACGGGCTCAAAAGGCCGTATGGATGGCACAGGAGTCGGCCAGCTCGCTGGGCAACGACTTCCTCGACACCGACCATCTCCTGATTGGTCTCGCCAAGCTGGAAGAGGGCATAGCATATGAGGCGATGGTTGCCAGCGGCATCGATCTTCACAAACTGGTCGACTACGTTTCCGATCAGGTCAGAGGGGTCAAGCACAACAACTTTCTCGGCAGGAATGACGAGATCATCCTCACACCGAGGGCCAAGAAGGTCCTCGATCTGGCCGAGCGCGAGGCCATCAATCTTGGGGATGGGTATATCTCCACGGAACACATCTTGTTGGCGATCGTCCACGAGGGTGGGGGTGTGGGTGTTCGGAACCTGGAGGATGAGGGCATCGATGTATCGAAACTCGTGAATACAGTTCTCTCGTTACGTGGGACCGAGCACACTACAGAGTCCCAGCACCCGGGCCACCAGCCACGGCAGCGTACCAAGACGCCAACGCTTGACCAGTACAGTCGCGATCTGACAGAGATGGCCCGGCAGGGCAAGCTCGACCCCGTCATCGGGCGTGACAAGGAAACAGAGAGGCTTCTCCAGATCCTGTTGCGAAGAACCAAGAACAACCCGGTACTCATCGGGGATCCGGGCGTGGGCAAGACAGCCATCGTGGAGGGGCTGGCGCGAAAAATCGCTGTGGGCGACGTGCCTGAACTTCTCAAGAACAAGCGAGTCATTTCGCTTGATATTCCAAGTCTTGTGGCGGGCACCAAGTATCGCGGCGAATTCGAGGACCGGATGAAGAAGTTTCTGGCCGAGATGAAGACGGCTGGCAACACGGTCATTCTGTTCATCGATGAGCTGCACAACGTTGTGGGGGCAGGGTCCGCAGAAGGGAGCTCTATCGATGCGGCCAATATTCTCAAACCGGCGCTGTCGAGAGGCGAGCTTCAGACGATTGGAGCCACCACGCTTGGAGAGTACCACAAGTACATTGAAAAGGATCCGGCGCTCGAGCGGAGGTTTCAGCCAATTGTCGTCAGCGAATCCACCGTGCCCGAGTCGATCGAAATCCTGAAGGGTCTGCGTGACAGATACGAGGCCCACCACCAGGTCACCATTACGGACGCGGCCATCGAGGCTGCTGTCAGGCTCTCGGTGAAGTACATCACGAGCCGGTTCCTGCCAGACAAGGCAGTCGACCTCATGGATGAAGCCAGCGCCAAGGTGAGGCTTGCCTCTACGGTTCCGAGCGACGAGTATCGTCAACTGCAGGACGAGCTGGACAAGATCGAGCGAGAGAAAGATGACGCCATTCGCAACCAGGAGTTTGAGAAGGCTGCGGGTCTGCGAGACCAGGAGCGTGACGTTCACGACAGGATCGAGACAATGAAAGGCAGCTCACTTGTAGCGTCGGCGGCACGGGAAGCCGTCGTGAGCCCGGATGACATTCGCGCCGTTGTGGCCCTGTGGACCAACATTCCAGCCGAGCGCCTTGCCGAGGATGAACGAGCAAAACTCCTGCACCTCGAGGACGCTCTCCGAACCAGAGTCGTCGGGCAGGATCAGGCAGTCGCGCTCATGGCAGAGGCCCTGAGGCGTTCTCGTGCAGGGCTCAAGCATCCGACGAAGCCGATCGGGTCGTTTCTGTTCCTGGGCCCGACAGGGGTTGGGAAAACCGAGCTGGCACGCGTCCTGGCCGAAGAACTTTTTGGCAGTGAGTCGTCCCTCATCCGCCTTGACATGAGCGAGTACATGGAGAAATTCGCCGTGTCCCGCCTGGTTGGAGCGCCGCCTGGCTACGTAGGGTATGAAGAGGGTGGACAGTTGACCGAGGCCGTAAGGCGTCGTCCATTCAGTATTGTTCTTTTCGACGAGATCGAGAAAGCCCACCCGGATGTCTTCGACATTCTGCTGCAGATCATGGACGATGGGCGTTTGACGGATTCGAGCGGGAGGACGGTCGATTTCCGGAACGCCGTTATCATCATGACGAGCAACATCGGAGGCGGGTTCAATCGAATGGGCGGACTCGGGTTCAAGCTTCCTGGCGAGGCTGGCGAAGCAGAAGTCCATACTGCATCCATGATGGATGAGCTCAAGCACAGCTTCAAGCCGGAGTTTCTGAACCGGGTCGACGAGATCGTCGTATTCAACGAGCTATCGGTCGAGGATATCGAGAAGATCGTGGCGATCCTGCTCAAGAGGGTAACCGCGGAGATCGAGGAAGAAGACATGCATCTGCAGTTCGGGCCCGACTTGGTGTCGTATCTCGCACGCAAGGGGTTCAACCCCGAGTATGGCGCTCGTCCGCTGCTGAGATTGATTCAGCACGAAGTGGAAAACGAACTCTCATATCGGATCCTGGAAGGTGAGTTCAAGCACGGTGATACAATCGTCGTCACAAGCGATGGCCAGAAGGTGGTCTTCGAGTCATCTCAGAAAGAGCTTGCGCCAGCAGAATAGGCTGGAGTCATGAACCCGAAAAGCATACGGAACTTCTGTATCATCGCACATATCGACCACGGCAAGTCTACACTCGCCGACCGCTTCCTTGAGCGGGCCGGCTTCATCCTCAAGAACAAGGGCGACCAGGTCTTGGATCAGATGGACCTCGAAAAAGAACGCGGCATTACAATCAAGGCGCATCCCATCCGTTTGACATATACCACCCGAGACGGTTCGCCGGTGGTGTTTAACCTGATTGATACGCCCGGTCACGTCGACTTCAACTACGAAGTCTCGCGCAGCATAGCTGCATGCGAAGGAGCCGTGCTTGTTGTAGATGCGACGCAGGGCGTCGAAGCCCAGACTGTTGCCAATACGTACCTTGCGTTGAATCACAACCTTACCATTATCACCGCTATCAACAAGATTGATTTGCCAAACGCCGACGTGGACGAGACGAAACGGGAGATCGAGGAGATCATCGGCCTCAACGCATCAGGGGCTTCGCTTGTGAGTGCAAAGACGGGGCTTGGAGTCGACGAATTGCTTCGTGTCATCGAAGACAAGGTTCCTTGCCCTTCCGGTGATGCCGGTGCGCCCCTCAAATGCCTCGTGTTCGACTCGCACTTTGACACCTACAAAGGTGTCGTCGTTCACATCAGGGTCTTCGAGGGGTCAATTCAGAAGGGAGACCGTGTCCGATTCATGGCCACGGGCGGTGAGTTCGACGTCGTCGAAGTGGGGTACTTCGAACTGGCCCCCGTTGTGGCCGAAGCCCTGACAGCCGGAGAGGTCGGCTACTTCGCGGCGGTGATCCGGGTTCCTGCCGAGGTCCACATCGGGGATACTGTGACGAGTGCGGTCCAGCCCACGGCAGAGGCCATACCGGGATACAGGCCGGTGCTGCCAATGGTTTTTGCAGGGCTCTACCCTATCGATGCCAATGACTATGAGGGGCTCAAGTCGTCATTGCAGCGGCTGCAGTTGAACGACGCTTCTCTCACGTTCGAGCCCGAATCGTCTGGGGCGCTGGGTTTTGGGTTCCGCTGCGGATTTTCCGGTCTCCTGCACTTGGAGGTCATTACGGAACGCCTGCGGCGCGAGTACGGCCAGGACATTATTGTCACCGTTCCGAATGTGCGGTATCGCGTTATCAAGCGCAATACGGGGGAGGAAGTTCTCGCCGAGAGCCCTTCGAAATTTCCCCCACTGGGCGAGATTGAACGCATTGAGGAACCCTTTGTCAAAGCCGAAATCGTCGTGCCTCATGAAGCAATCGGAGATGTCATGGAACTTGTCAACAAGCGCAGGGGAATCTATGTCAACATGTCCTACCCCGAGAGTCGTCGGGCGGTTCTGGAGTATGAGCTTCCCCTGTCCGAGATCATTACCGACTTTTTCGATCGGCTCAAGTCGATTACGAAGGGGTACGGAACGCTCGACTATGAACTGGCGGGGTATCGCAAGGAACGGCTCGCCAAAGTCGATGTCCTGGTCAACGGGACTCCCGTCGACGCTCTCTCGTTTATTGCCCACGAAGACGAAGTCCAGCGCATCGCAAGGTCAATGCTGCAGCGGCTGCGGAAGTACGTTCCACGACAGATGTACGAAGTTGCGCTGCAAGCCGCGATCGGCGGAAAGATCGTAGCGCGGGAGAACATTGTCCAACTGCGCAAGGACGTCCTGGCCAAGTGCTACGGTGGAGACGTCACACGAAAACGGAAGCTCCTGGAGAAACAGAGAGAGGGAAAGAAGAAGATGAAGCAGATCGGCAAGGTGAGCATTCCTCAGGAGGCGTTCCTCTCCATACTCAAACGTGAGTCGGACGAGTAGGCCGGTTGGCGTCTATATTCATATTCCCTTCTGTCGGAGAAGGTGCAGCTACTGTGACTTCGTGTCGACCGGAGGAGCAGCCGGCGTCCCCGAAAAGTACGTGGATGCCGTGCTTGCAGAATGGGGAATGTGGATTGATGAGTTGTGCCAGCAGGATTTCAACGTACAGTCCATCTACATCGGTGGTGGCACACCCTCTCTGCTGGAACCGATTCAACTGCGGCGGCTCATCGACGGGGTAAGGTCTGCGGTGCCTTCCTTGCCGGATTGCGAGACCACGATGGAAGGCAACCCCGACAGCCTCGATGCTGGTCGAATCCGGGAGTATGCGAATGCCGGCATCAACCGCTTGAGTGTTGGAGTCCAGAGCTTCAGCGAAGACTCACTGAGGAAACTGGGACGCCTGCACGATGTGGCCGGTGCCGAGCGTGCACTTCGGCAGGCGCGAGAGGCGGGAATCCACAACTTGTCTCTGGACCTCATGTTTGGACTACCCACGTCCGCGCCCGGCGAGGAGATTGCCTCGCTGAGGCACGCCATCGAACTCTCTCCGGATCATATCTCCTGGTACAACTTGACCCTTGCCGTCGGGACTCCTCTGGCCACAGCAGTTTTAGAGGGCCGTGAGGTGATGCCTGATGACGACATGGTTCTTGCAACGATGAGGGAAGGATGGAGTCTGCTGGCCACAGGGGGATACGAGCACTACGAGATCTCCAATTTCGCCCGCCCCGGTTTTGTCTCGCGACACAATCTCGGCTATTGGCTATTCTCGGACTACGTCGGTCTGGGCCTGGGAGCGTCTGGATTCGTGTCAGGCAGGAGATCGACCAACGTCAGCACCATGGCAGAGTACTTCGCTCGGGTCTTTGACGGCAAGTTGCCGGTCGACAGCGAGGAACAGCTCCAGGGCCGCCCCCGGGCAGGCGAGTATGCCATGCTCCGCATGCGTCTTCCCGGTGCCGGCCTGAGCTTTGCAGCCTTCAGTGACCTGTTTGGAGAAGATGCGCGGGTCATCTTTCGCGACACTCTCGCCCAACTTGTGGATGACGGGCTCATCAGTATTCTCGAAGACAGGGCCGTCTGCACCGGGAAGGGCCTCGAATTGAACAACCTCGTGGCCGGTGCATTCATCTGACGAAGACGAAAGCCCCAGCACACGCGGCCGGGGCTGATTGCAAGAAGCTCCTCGCTAGTGAGAGACGTTGAACCGGAAGTGGGCGATCTCCTTATTCTTCACGACGTAGTTCTCACCTTCTATGCGCAGAAGCCCCTTCTCCTTGGCGACCTTGAAGGAGCTGTCAGCTTTGCGAAAGTCGTCCAGCGAAATGACTTCGGCCGCAATGAATCCGCGAGCGATATCCGTGTGGATCTTGCCTGCAGCTCCTCGGGCATGAGTGCCAGACTCGATAACCCAGGCCTTGCACTCGTCTTCTCCCGCCGTGTAGAAAGTCTCGAGCTTGAGCAGCCGATAGGCTCGGCCGATGAACGTATCGATGGCCGATCCTGACAGGCCAAATTCGTTGAGGAACTCGAGTTGTTCGACGGCAGGAAGCTCTGAGATCTCGCGTTCCAGTTTTGCGTCCAGTACCATGACGGTGGTGTCTACCTGGCCTGCAGAAGCATTGAGGGCCGCCTCGAGATTTGTGGCGGCGGTTTCATCCGTCATCGTGATATTGATGGCGTACATCACCGGCTTCAGTGTTATGAAGGCATACGACGTGAGGAGCCTCTTGTCTTCGTCCGTCAGTCCGAGGCTCCGCAGTGCCTTTCCTCCCTAAAGGCACGAGTGTGAACTCGAGAGGAGGTCTCGCTCACGTTCGAGCGGGGGGGTCATCTTCTCCTTCTTCATGCGCTCGAGCCGATGTTCCACGATTTCCAGGTCTACCAGGGCGAGGTCCAGGTCAAAACTCTCTATCTGGTCCGTGAGACCGACAGTGGAAGGCGCCTGCGTGAATGCGTCGAATACTTCGACCAGCGCGTCGACGTTTTTCACGTCCTTCAGCAGTTCGTTGCGGCGTGAGGCGTTTTCCTGGCCGGACGGTATGCCCGGAACGTCCGCAAACTCGACGCTGGCGGGAGTGGTCTTCTTGGGCTTGAAGACGTCGGCCAGGTATTCAAGGTCGGCATCGGCGACGCCAACCGCGGCAAGGTTCGTCTTGGATTGCGACACCTGTGTGGTTCCTCTGGTCAATGCTCCGAACAGCGTGGTCTTGCCCGTTTGAGGCAGACCGATTATTCCAATCTTCATCGGCAACTCCTTCTCATGAGTTTGTTCATGCTTGCGGGCTCTTGTCCAGTATACTTGCGTCATAAGTGTGTTGCAAGGATGAGGAGAAAATGGGCTTCTTGAGACAGCTGGGGCCCGGCCGGGAGAGGCTGTTGGATGCACAGTTCCTGCAACCGGCCGATTGACATCGTGGGGCTGACACCATACACTGTCGCCTCTGGAGACAACCTATCAAATGAAGATCAAGACAGTACGTGGAGCGCTGCGCGCTGTGCAGCGCAAGATAGTCGCTGGTCACAGGGAGAGGGTAACGTACTCCGGTGAACTCGACACAACCTATGGACTGCTTGCGACGGACAAGGCGTGGTACATCACGCGTTTGCTCCGCAGCGAGGACTATGTCGACTTCGGGGGTCTTTTCCCCGAGCTGGCGAAGCAGATCGGCTGGACCAGAGGGGTGAGGCTCGCCAGACAGGGGCTTTCTGCAGCTATCGGCGCTACTCGGAAGCTCCCGGTGCACGGCACGGCGTCGAGCATCCTCGTGTTCGTGGACGAAGATGGAAGGTTTCTCCAGATCGGGCCGGCGACGTTGATGGGCTTCTGCGAGTACATGGGACTCACGACCGGCCGCGGCAATAGCTGGTATGCATTTCCGACGATTATCCTGAGTCCCGTGTTCGGCAGCGAGCGCGACACGGATGAGCAGTCTGCTTTGCTGCGAGCGTCGCTCATTTCTCAGGTGAACAGCACCGAAGCCGATGAAGACACGCGCAAAGAGTACTTCGTCGATGCAGTCGTACAGCTCGGCCAGCCAGATTCGCAGGCAGTGTCGGACTCGTCCGTTATTGCAGGGGTTCCGGCAACATCGTTCGACCAGTTCGATTTTGCCGGCGATGGCGCCGTGCTCGCGGTCCTCAGCGAGATCAACCGAAACCTGACTCGTATACGCGAGCTGCTGGAGAAGACGTCATCAAAGTGAGGAGCCATCCCTGGCGACACCTGACCCTCGTGCTGACCGCCGCGATCTCTGGGGCGGCAGTCATATCTCTCCGCCTGCCCGTCCTGGTGAAGCGTGCGGCGCATCAAGTGGTTGAGGCGGCGCCGGTGGACGCCGCGCGGATTGCCGGCGACGCAGGTGTTGTCCTCAGTTCGGGAGCAGTTGTGCAGGTGCAGCATGTGCGCGGCAGCTTCCAGTTTGTGGCTCCTCGTCCATACGTGATTCACGTGC
>JAPLGL010000097.1 GCA_026390155.1 Caldisericota bacterium | reverse complement strand
AGCACTCTGCGCATCAAAGACTTGTTCCCGTAAATCAAGACAGGCAATGGAGCATCCATCTTGCTCGTCGCAAATTCCTGAGAAGAGAACAAGTCTGTAAAATCTCTCAGCAGTGTGTTCTTGAGAACGGATATTCGGTATGTCGTAGGCGATATTTCGCAAAACAGTCTTCTTCGACCCACAACGACCCCTCCCACAAATACAAATAGGCTGTTCTCGCAGTATATCACTAGAAAAGGCTATGTGCGGGCATATATCCTTACGCATAGATTCTCTGAAGTGTGTCATTAGCTCATTTTGACACAGTCTGCGCCGCGGGAGATAAGACAATCGCGCCCGAAGAGCTTCGAGGGCGATTTGGATACAACGTCATGCTGCTGGTGCGCCCGACAGGATTTGAACCTGTAATCTACGGCTCCGGAGGCCATCGCCTTATCCAGTTGGGCCACGGGCGCACACGTCGGCCAGTATAGCAGAAAGGCCGACCCCGTACAAGGCCGGCCTTTGGCTCAGCGCCTCACAAAACAGAGCTCGGCTACTCTACCGTCACACTCTTCGCCAGGTTCCGCGGCTGGTCCACGTCCAGGCCCTTGCCATCAGCCGTGTAGTACGCAAGAAGCTGGAGGGGCAACGAATAGATAACTGGGGAGAACAGCTCCTCGACCGACGGCATCGGGATGAAGTCCGTGGCGATGTCCTGAGCTCTCCTGTCCTTCTTGTCTGCCAGCACCACGAGGGGAGAATCGCGCGCGATGGACTCCTGCAGATTCGAGTAGATCTTCTCGTACAGCACTCCCTGCGGAAGGATGCCCACTACGGGCACGTCTTCGTCCAGCAGGGCGATGGGACCATGCTTCAACTCTCCAGCGGCGTATCCCTCAGCGTGGATGTAGCTGATCTCCTTCATTTTAAGCGCCCCCTCCAGTGCGATGGGATAGTTGACGCCGCGCCCCACGTAGATCATGTCATGGACTTTGTAGAACTTGTGCGCAATCGTTTCCATGATGCCGGCATAGTCAAGCACCTGCTCGCACTTCTGGCTAAGACTGGACAGTTGAGATGCATAGCGGATCGATGTCTCTGCGTCGAGCGTGCCGTTGCGCTGGCCGAAATTCATGGCGATGAGATAGAAGGCGATGAGCTGGGCCATGAACGACTTCGTGGCTGCAACGCCGATTTCGAGACCGGCCTGCGTAACAAAGGTCACATCTGACTCGCGCGAAACGGTGCTCTCAGGACGATTCGTGATCGCGACAACCTTTGCACCAAGGTCCCGTTGCAGCCGGAGCGCAGCGAGTGTGTCGATCGTCTCTCCTGACTGCGTGACTGCAATCCCCATCATCCCAGGACAAACGATCGGCCGCTGGTAGCGATATTCGCTACTGAAGCTCACCTCAGTTGGGATGCGGGCCAGTTCCTCCAGAAGATACTTGCCTACGCGCGCGGCGTGGTACGACGTCCCAGCCGCCACAATCGAGATGCGTTCCGGAACCGGCTGGCTGTTGAATTCCTCAAGCTCGACGTGTCCACTATCAATATCAATGCGCCCGTACAGCGTATCCCTTATAACAACAGGCTGTTCATTGATTTCCTTCAGCATGAAGTGCTTGTAGCCCTGTTTCTCGGCAGCCGAGGCATTCCATTGAACGGTCATCGGTGTCCGATCGAGTGGGCGCCCGTCATCCAGCGAGTAGAAGGCATATCCCCTCTCGTTGATTTCGACGACATCCCCATCGTGCATTGGGATGATCCGATGAGTGTACTCGAGAAGCGCCGGAGTGTCTGAGCCAAGGATCATCTCCCCCTCCCCGACACCAAGCACCAGTGGAGACAACTTGCGGATCGCCACGATGCGACCAGGAAACGCCTTCGCCAGGACGAGAAACGCAAAGGCACCATCGAGCTGCAACGCGGTCTTCCGCGCTGCGTCGAGCAGGTCCACGCCCGCGTCGATCTGTTCCTCCATAAGGTGAGCGATGACCTCGGTGTCGGTCTCCGAGACAAAGACGTGTCCTTTGCGGATCAGATCATCTCGGAGTACCTGATAGTTCTCGATAATGCCGTTGTGGATAACGGCGATCGCTCCCTTGCAGTCTACGTGCGGATGAGCATTCCTGTCCTCGACCCTGCCGTGGGTCGCCCATCGTGTGTGTCCCATGCCGGTAGTGGCAGCATAGTCGTTGCCTTCGATGGCCTCCTCGAGAGCCTTGAGCTTGCCACGCTTCTTCACAACGACGAGCTCCCCCTTCTCGAGAATGGCCATGCCGGCCGAGTCGTACCCTCGATACTCGAGCTTGCGCAGGCCCTCGATGATGACAGGAACTACCTTACGCGGTCCAACGTATCCAATGATTCCGCACATGTCACTCCTCTCCTTGCTGACCAGCTGACAACAGGACCTGCTTCAACCGAACCGCCAGCTCCATCAGCCGCTCAGTGTCCTTGCCCTCAAGAAAAATGCGCACCAGGGGTTCTGTCCCCGAAGGCCGAACAACCAGTCTGGCAGCACTTCCCAACTCCGTCCGCACCGCTTCGACCTCAGCCACGAACTCCGGACACAAAGCAATGGATTTGTCCTTCACCCTGACATTCTCGGCAATCTGAGGATAGAGCTCGACCTCCTCGACAATTTCTGACAGGTCACGCCCGGTCCTGACAAGATATCCCAGCACTGCCAGTGTGGTCGCCAGACCATCGCCCGTCACGTTCTGGTACATGTTGATAATATGCCCCGACTCCTCGCCGCCGAGCACAAAACCACACTCATTCAGGCGGTCCAGTATATAGCGGTCTCCAACGCTCGTCCGTTCCAGCTTGATCCCATGCGATTCCAGAGCCTTCTCGAGACCAAGGTTGGTCAAGACAGTTCCGACGACCGTGTTTCCCACAAGTCGACCCTCTCCGGCCAATCCCAGAGCCAGAACGTACAGCATGATGTCCCCGGAGACACGGCGCCCAGTGCGGTCGGCCATGATGACCCGATCGCCATCTCCGTCGTGGGCAATGCCGAGATCGGCCTTCTCGGCCACCACCCGTGCGCCAACGGCTCCAGGGTGCGTGGACCCACAGTCCTTGTTGATCAGCGTGCCATCCTGGTCTGTGTTCATCTCGATCACCTGCGCTCCCAGTTGCCGCAGCAGTGCCGGCGTCGTATAGCTTGTTGCGCAGTGAGCGCCGTCGACGACGATCGTGATCCCCTCAAGCGAGAGCCCTGGGTTATTCTGCTTCACGAAGGCCATGTACTCCTCACGAGCACTCTCCACGCTGTGAGCGCTGCCCACTTCGTCGCCGTGCACACGCGATGAGTTGCCCAGCTCGACCAGGCCCAGATTCCCTTCGATCGCTTCTTCGTCTGCGTCCGCCAGCTTGTGACCGCCAGGACCAAAGAACTTGATCCCGTTGTACTCCGGAGGATTGTGTGACGCAGAGATCATGGCTCCCGCCATGTACCGTGTCTCACGAGCCAGAATAAGGGCGAGGCCTGGCGTGGGGAGTACTCCCAGATAGTCCACGGATACTCCCATCTCCATGAAGCCGGCACCAAGTGCCGCCGCGAGCATCTCCGACGAAACACGTGGATCCCATGCGATCGCCACGGTGCGTTTTGTCTGCTGGGAAAGGCGTCCATCGAAGTAGATGGATGCAGCCGCTCCCAGAGACAAAGCAAGTTTGGACGTGATTTGGGCGTTCACCACACCCCGGACTCCGTCCGTTCCGAAGAGACTCCGTTTGGTCATGCCTTAACTATAGGTCGCTTGAGTCTGCACGCAAGACGCATACATGTGGTTCGAGAGAGGCCCTTTCCTTAAGACGTTCTCTCGCCAAGGGCGGAAGGAGCTTGAGAAGAGCCGAGGCCCTCAAGCCTCGGCTCATGGTACGGTAGTCCGTCGTTGCCGTCAGTTCTGCGGTGGCAGGCTCTTGTGCGAGCGACGCTTCATCAGTCTGAGGACCATCCATGCGAGGGCCCAGATCAAGAGTCCATAGAAGATAATGAAGACGACAGAGCCTCCAAACCACGTCCAGAAGGCAGCCAGTCCGTGTCCAAACCGGGCAAGAGACTGCACGAACGCCGATCCAAAGCCCCTGGGCGCCACGAAAGCTTCAGTTGTCTGTATGAGCTGAGCGGTAACCGTCGCAAGCGACGTGGCATTGTCCATGTAGCGCTGTTGCCCCTCGTACTGTTCGATCTCCGTGCGGACTGAACGCAGTTGTTCCTGAACTGCCAGCATGTCCTTGATGTCTGCGGCCTTCTTCAGGAACCCGACAAGCTGCTCTTCTTCTGCCCGAAGAACCTTGAGCCGCGCCTGAATATCAATGTACTGTGAAGTAATATCCTCCGAGCCACTGCTGCGGCTCGTAACGGTGCCGAGTCCCGCAAGATCGTTCATGAGCTGGGTAGCCTTGTCCGCAGGTACCCGCAGCGTCGCGGTCGCAACCACCCTGGTATCTGACTTCTGAAGTGATGATTGTGCCACAAAACCGCCGTACTTGACTACGAGAATTTCGCAGTTGCTGAAAGCTTTTTCCGCGTCGACAACGTCAAGACTCAAGCTGGCGTTGAAAATGATCTTGCGGTCTGTCGCAGCCTGCTGTTCAGGCGTCGTGGCTGATGACGGGGCGGAAGACAGTGTACCAGCGGCGCCCCTGTCCACGGTGTTGCCCGATGTCTGGCTGTCGAACCCGGGCGAGACAGAGGCACGCTTCGCGCACCCACTGACACCCATCGCCACCACGGCGACAACGACGATCAGCGCAAGGAACCGGCGTAATCGCAGAGATTGAGTCATACATGCCTCCTTATCCGGAATGGGCGCATGAGCGCCAAGTGCTCATGGAATGACGCAGATGAACAACGATGAAGTCCCCAGACTGCGCGACCAGGACTGCGGTGAGAACCGTGAAAGTATGCGAAGGCCCGAGGGGGCCTCTCCAATGAACCCATGAAGCGCCATCAGAACAGCAAATCCTGGAACCTCATCAGGCTCCAGTATCAAGGAGACCTCACTCCCTGGGACAGCGGTGTCGAGCATGAGGGCAACGTCAGGATGCCTGGCTCTCAGCCAAGTTGCCAGGAGCTGTCTGCGGGCAACATCACCATCAAGGAGAATGCGAAAGGATGGCGCCCAGCGAGTAGCGGCAAGAGATGAAACAGTGGTCGAGTCGACCGCCGCCTTGGGCGTGCTGCCCTCAATCTGAACCTCGGCGTTCGGAGCGATAAAGGCTCCTCCAGATGCCATGAGCGACATCCTGCGTGGCAAGATGGCGCCGCCCACATATAGCAAGACAACGATACCGACAGCCATGACAGGCGAGAGCCCAAGCCAGAGGCCCTCAAGCAAGCGACGGTGCGAGCGCCGAACGCCGATGGAAGCAGTGACGGAGTTCACCAGCGAGCGATCCATCGGTGCAAGCAGTGCGGCTAATTCCCTCCGCATCGTCGCAGTCAGCTCAAAGGGCTCCTCGTTGTCAATCACTGTTTGGTTTGTTGTATTCATGTCATGTCTCATCACTTGTCACCATTGATATGACGTGCTCAACGCCCCAGGGTTCCCGACAGGAGTTCTCGCAGTTCGCCACGGGCACGGAATACCCTGCTCTTGACGGTGCCCACAGGAACTCCGAGCGTAGCGGCGGCGTCTTCGTAGCTCAGGCCGTCCAGGTCGACGAGGGCAAAGGCCGCCCTGAACACGGGGTCGACCTTCTGCAGAGCAGCTCGAAGAGCGGCTTTGACCTCTCCTGCATCAGGACCATCACCTGCAGTCTGTGGAGCTTCGACCGTCAGGAGATCAGCTTGAGCGTCACCAGAACTCACAGGATGCTGGGACCGCTTGCGCGCAGCATCGATACCGGCATTGGTAGCGATGCGATAGAGGTATGAAGACAGCCGCGACTGTCCGCGGAACTTGGAGAGACTCCCGTACAACTTCAGGAACGTCTCCTGTGTGACGTCATAGGCCAGATCACGGTCGAAGGTCACTCGAACGGCCACCGAGAAGACGAATCCCTCGTAGTATCGCACGATAGACTCGTACAGCTCGGTATGCCCTGCCACGATCCCATCGATAGTCTGTGCGAGCTTTGGCATGTCATCCATGCAGCCATTATACGTATCCGCGTCACTCTGCATAGGAGTCGATACCGGCATGCCGCAGCGCGATCACCAGTTTGACAGCGCTCGGCCCGCACATATAATAGGCGTGTGCCGAAGTGGCGGAACTGGCAGACGCAGCAGACTCAAAATCTGCCGGGGTAACACCCGTGTGGGTTCAATTCCCTCCTTCGGCACCATCCCGATGAAAGCTGTTTCTGGCGACCCCCTTGACAACAATTCGATGGTTCACTATACTCATGTTATTAGTATTTCTAACTTTTGGAGGCAAGCAATGACAGAAATCAGACAGGAAACACAGCATTCATCATATGACCTCAACAGATTGCGCATCTATAACGGTCTCATGGGACTTCTCCACCTTGGACAAGCGATCTTCATCGTCGTCCTTGGCTGGGGGAAGGGCCTTACCGTTCCTATCACGACGAGCTACCTCAAGGCGGGCGGACCGGGCGGGATGCCCGCTCCTACACCAGCAACCCTTGGCAGCTTCCGCCTCGGTCCGGCTATCGCGATCTTCCTTCTGTTGTCAGCGATCGCCCACTTTGTGACCATCCTGCCCGGTGTGTTCGAATGGTACAAAGCAAATCTCCAACGCGGCATCAACTACATCCGGTGGTACGAATATGCGCTGAGTTCGTCCGTGATGATCGTCATCATCGCCGAGCTCTCCGGCATGTATGATCTTTCCAGCGCTATCATGTTGTTCTCTCTGAATGCTGCGATGAACCTGTTCGGGTTGATGATGGAACTCCACAACCAGACGACGGCTCGGACGAACTGGACATCGTTCATCTTCGGTTCGATCATCGGCCTTGTTCCCTGGGTCATCATCTGCTTGTACTTCTTCAGTGCTGCCGCCAGTGCGACGGGAACAATCCCCACCTTCGTCTACTACATCCTCGGCACCATCTTCGTCTTCTTCAACTGCTTCGCCATCAACATGGTTCTGCAGTATCGGAAGGTCGGGAAGTGGCGCGACTACATTTTCGGCGAGCGGATCTATGTCCTGCTGTCGCTGGTCGCCAAGTCTGCTCTCGCCTGGCAGATCTTCTTTGGCGCCGTGGCTCGCAACTAAGTCCAGACAGTACTTCCACAGAACCAGAAATGCCCAGGCATCTGCCCGGGCATTTCTGGTTCCCCTTTGTGTGACGTCTCAGTCCGCAATCCGTCCCCGCTGTATCAAGTCGTCTGCAACATAGCCCAGGCCGACCTCACGCAGCCTCTGAACAGTTGGCAGTCCATTCTGGTCCCAGTGGTACGCCTTGTAGTAGCCGTCCAGAAGCTGGTCTACCATGTCCTGGGTCACCTTGGCCCCCTTCGTGGGCCCATCGGGCATCTCCACATACATCTTGGCCGGCGGCTGGTCCCAGGCACGTCCGAACCCATCCACCTCACGGGTCCAGAACGCTCTTGTCAAATTCCACACCTTCTCACTGAAGGCGAACAGTCCCTGGGTCGTATAGTGCTGCCCGGTCACCAGGTTCAGTGCCTTGACGTAGTCCTCCCAGTCGACCTTCACCTCGAGCCACGGGAAGCGACAGACACCCAGCACTTCCATGAGAGGACGCAGGTGCTGCAAGTCATACACCACCTGTCCCTTCCCTTCGGTGGAGTTGCGTCCCATCGTGATGTCCTGCACAATGGCCCAGGCGCGTGTGTGCTGGGCTCCGATGTCTGAGGTCATGTATGCGAGCATCATGGCTGGCGCAGCATGTGTATCGTAGGCAGAGTAGTCCAGACCCTTCACCTGCACGACATATTTCTCGGTGTCCTTGCCGATAATGCGTGCTGCGGCAAGAGCTCCTTCTGCAAATGTGCCACCGATCCCCTTTCGAGCAGCGATGAGCTTCAGAAATGCACGTGCTGCCTGCACGTTGCCCCACGTCATCTCCAATCCGCCAAAATCCTCACTTGTCAGGATTTCCCGTTGATACAGCTCCATCGCAAAAGCTACAGCTGATCCGGAAGAGATGGAGTCCATGCCAAGGTTGTCGACATCGGCGTTCAGCACGGCAATTTCCTCGATACTGTCCATGCCAAGGTTGGAGCCCATCAGGCCGATGGTCTCGTACTCTGGCCCCTCGACGTAGACATCGTACTTCTTCGAATACGTGTAGGTGGAACAGCCCAGTGGACATGCATAGCAGCCCTTGTCGCGCACATACATCTGCTCTCGCATGTACTTGCCGTCGATACGGTCCTTCTTGGGGTACTGCGCATGCTGGAAGTTGTTGACAGGAATGACTCCGACGCTGTCACACCAGTCTGTGACATCTGTCGTGCCATACTTGGAGAAGGTCGGGAAGAACGCCTTCTTCTTGATGTCGTCGATGATAGAGGTCGTGTGCTTCTGGAGGCCCTCGATATCGGCGACGGGGATTGGCTTCGTTCCGCGCACGGCGATCGCCTTGAGCTTCTTCGACCCCAGCACCGCCGCGGTTCCCCCTCGGCCTGCCTGACGTCCCACGTCGTGTGTAATGCATGCGAACTTCACAAGATTCTCACCCGCAGGGCCAATAGTCGCGATCTGAAAGTCCTCTCCAAGATCACGCTTCATGGCGTATTCAGTGTCGACCGAGCCCTTGCCCCAATAGCCGGAGGCGTCCCGTATCTCGACCTTTTCGTCGTCAATACAGAGATATACCGGGGTCTCGGAAGCGCCCTCAAGGATGATCATGTCCAAGCCGGCATACTTGAGTTCCGCCATGATCAGGCCGCCCATGTTGCTATCGATATAGCCTCCCGTCAGCGGGGACTTGGTGCCCCAGACAATCTTGGCACTGGAAGGCCATAGTGTTCCCGAGAGAGGTCCGGTTGCCACAAACACCTTGTTTGCGGCGCTGAGCGGATCCACACCCGCGGGCAGCTCATCGTACATGTACTTGGCGATCCATGCACGGCCCCCGAGCCAATCATGAGCCAGTTCAGGTGTCACAGGCTCTCGCTTGGCCGACCTGGTGGTCAGGTCGACACGAAGAATGGAGCCACCGTAGCCGTTGATCATTGGTCTTCCTCCCAGGTCAGAGCCTGCGACGTGCAGTTCGGCACACATGCTCCACACAGATTGCAGATATAGGGATGCAGACTCGCGGGTGACCTGAAGATCGCTTGCTCCGGGCAGCTGTCGACACATGCTCCGCAATCGATGCACATGGAATCATCGATGATATGGGCCCCCTTTGCATCGACAGAAATCGCTCCAACTGGACATACGGACAGGCAGACGCCACACTGGTTGCAGAGATGAACCTCAAAGTATCCCTCCGGGAAACGGGGCACGATCCCTATGCGAGCAGACTTGTGTGTGTTGAGCCTGAAGTTCTGAGCCGAGCACGTCAGCTGGCACAACCGGCACCCCGTACACTTTTCAGGCTTTACGTCGATGTGCTTCATGCGGCCTCCTGTCCTTGTCATAACAATATGATACGCCCCGATTATAGCGAAATGCCGTGGCAATGGAAGCATGCGGGCTGCGCGTTGATTAAGGCCCCATTGGCGGTACAATAGGAAAGGACCAGCGGAGGCTGCTCATGCGAACACTAATCACAGACATCGCTTTCCTGATGACGGGCAACACTCTTCGTCAGGAACTTGAAGATGCGTATGTCGTCGTCGACGACAACATCGTCACTGCCATTGGCACAGAAGCGCCGATTCTCGATATTCCTGCCGACCGTGTCATCTCGGGCACTCGCATGCTGATGATGCCTGGCTTTGTAAATACCCACCATCACCTTTATCAGACGTTGTTTCGGAACGTTCCCCAAGTCGAACATGCCAAGCTGTTCGACTGGCTGACGTTCCTCTACGAACACTGGAAGTACATTGACGAAGAGGCTGTCTACACGAGCGCTCAGGTCGGCATCTGTGAGATGCTGAAGACAGGTGTCACGACGACCACAGACCATCTCTATCTATATCCGTATGGCAACAACGCGATCATTGATGCTGAGATTCGCGCAGCTCGTGATATCGGCGTGCGGTTCCATCCGACGCGTGGCAGCATGTCGCTGAGCAAGAAGGACGGCGGACTCCCTCCCGACAGCGTTGTGCAGACCGATGAAGAGATCCTGGTAGAGTCCGAGCGCGTCATCCACCAGTACCATGACCGCGGCCGGTACGCGATGACCCGGATAGCTCTGGCCCCTTGTTCCCCCTTCTCGGTCACGACAGAACTGATGAAGCAGACGGCAGTTCTGGCGGAAAGAGAGGACGTTCTTCTCCATACTCATCTTGCTGAAACGCAGGATGAAGAGGAATTCTGTCTCCAGACGTTTGGCTTCCGTCCGGTCGACTACATGGAAGAGGTCAATTGGCTGACTCCCCGCTCCTGGTTTGCCCACATCGTATGGGTGTCCGACGCCGACATCCGCAAGCTGTCCGAGCACAAGTGTGGTATGGCTCACTGCCCGTCAAGCAACATGCGCCTTGGTTCCGGCATCGCCCCCGTTGCTATCATGAAGCAGACAGACATGCGGATCGGCATTGGTGTCGACGGCAGTGCCAGCAACGACGGCAATTCGTTTATCGGAGAGGTACGCCTGGCGACGCTGCTCCAGCGCGTGAAATACGGGGCTGACGCCCTCACGTCGCGCGAGGCCCTGGCGCTGGGCAGCATGGGCGGCGCCCGTGTGTTGCGCATGGACTCGGACATCGGCAGTATCGAGGTCGGCAAGGCAGCGGACCTGATCATGTGGGACCTCGACACTCTCGAGTTCGCCGGCGGACTGCATGACCCGTATACGGCACCGGTCATGTGCGATGCCAAGCAAGTCAATTTCAGCATGGTGAATGGCAACGTCCTCATCGAGAACGGCCAGTTCACGAACATCGACGTCCGGGCCCTGGTGGCCAGGCAGAATACGATAGCGGCGAACCTCATGGCGCGCTAGCACTGCACCGCGGACCAGGTTCAGCCGGCATCTTCTCGGGAGGCAGGGACATGAAGACGCTTCAACAGTTTCTGGACTACGCAAAAGAGCACGAGGCTATCCAGGTCGACCTGAAATTCACGGACCTGTTTGGCGGCCTGCATCATGTGACCGTTCCACTGTCCCGTGTCGACCAGGCGCTCATGACCCAGGGCGTTGCATTCGACGGTTCCAGCATCCCCGGATTCGCAGCCGTCGAGCGCAGCGACATGCTCCTGCGTCTTGATCTGTCGACGGCGTTCCTGGATCCATTTGCTAAGGTTCCCACTGTCGCCGTCTTCTGTGACATCCTTGAACCCCATAGCCATCGACGTTTCGCTCTCGACCCCCGATTCATCGCAGAGCAGGCCGAAGCAGTGCTGAAATCCAAAGGATATGCTGATACGGCCTGGTTCGCTCCCGAGTTCGAGTTCTACGTTTTCCAGAACGTCGATTTCAAGTCCTCGGAGACCACGTCTTTCTTCTCGATCCAGAGTGTGGAAACGGGCAGTACGGTATCGCTCGACAACTCACAGCTCCAGGGCTACGCGATCCGTCATGGACAAGGATATCATGCTGAGCAGCCACTCGACCGTCTCTTCGATTATCGAAGCACACTCGTCCAGATGCTGGAAAACGCCGGGGTCACCGTCCGCTATCACCATCACGAAGCCGGGGAGACTGGCCAGATCGAGCTCGAGGTTATGCCGGGTACCCCCCGCGCGATGGGTGACGCTTCGCAGAAGATCAAGTACTTCGCCAAGAACCTTGCCCGCCAGATGGGCATGACGGCGACGTTCATGCCCAAGCCTGTTGCCGGTCAGGCCGGAACAGGAATGCACTTCCACCAGTATCTGACCCGAAAAGGACAACCCACGTTCTACAAGGAGGGTGGCGAACCCTACGATCTCTCTCCTCTTGCCCTGCACTACATCGGCGGTATTCTCAGTAACGCGTCGGCCCTCCTCGGCATAACGAACCCATCCACGATAAGCTACAAGAGGCTCATCCCTGGGTTCGAGGCCCCGATCCGGGCATTCTTCTCGCTGGGCAACCGCACCGCGGCGGTCCGTATCCCCATCTACGCGGATACTGCGGCAGAGAAGCGCATCGAGTTCCGCCCACCGGATGCCACGACCAACGTCTACCTTGCCATCAGCGCAATGCTTCTTGCCGGGATCGACGGCATCGAGAAGCAGACCGATCCAACGGCGCTTCATCTCGGCCCATACACTGGGAACATCGAGAAACTGCCGGAAAAGGTGGTCCGGAGGATTCCGGTGCTTCCGACCTCACTTTCTGAAGCGTTCACAGCTTTGAGACGTGGCAGTGACTTTCTCACGCGCGACGGCGTATTTCCTGCCACATTCGTTGAGGTGTTCTGCTCCTACAAGGAGAAGAGTGAGGCAGAAGTCCTCCGCCGCCTCCCTCATCCCAAGGAGTTCGAGCTCTACTACGACTGCTGAGGAGATTGGATGCTCATCAGGCTCAGACTGCATGCTATTGTCGCCGATCAGGTCGGAGACCTGCACGATGTCCAGGTGCCTGCCGGAACAACCGTTACCGGCCTGCTTGCGGCGCTGGGCGTTGAACGCGACCGCGCAGGCTTTGTGCTCATAAACGGACGGCGCGCCCCGTACGACACCGAATTGCACGGCGAGGACACCGTCTTCATAATGCCGTTCCTGGGAGGCGGCTGACCGCGCCTGGGCACATCCATGCATCACGATGTCCCTGGAGTTGACCTCTGGGGGTGTCTGTTCATACGTCGGCGCCGGACTGCTACGTGCCTTTCATGATGAGGTTGCTTGCGACGCTGCAACATGCCGGGACGTCCGGCGTACCGGCATCAGACACTCACACCCTATTGAGCACGACGCGGCAATGTCACGTCCGGACCTGTCGCAAGACCTTCGGCATCAACGACTGGCAGCACAAACAGAACACCCGTGTTGGGACGGGCAAAATCCCCAAAGACCTGCCGCGCAAGTCTGCGCACGCTCGCCAGGACTTCTCCTCCCTGGACGAGAGAGAGGATGACGACGTTGTCCGTAAGGTCGATGCTGGCGCTTAGAACCTGCTCGATCGACGTAAAGACGGTCTCACGGTCGCGCAGGATCTTGCCCATGCCCCGACCTTCGAGTACCGTCGCTCCGCGCACGCCCACTGTCGGGAGCAGTTTCAGGAAATCGTAGGTCTTCTCCTCCTGCCTTGTGATGATAACCAGAAGATACATGAGGGGTCCCCTCCACAGCATTGATCGGCTTGTGCATATTGTAGCAGCTCAGGAGACACGAGCAAGTGTTTCTGCACCGGAAGGCACTCCAGGCCCATTGCTGCGCCCGGCGGTTCCTCCAACAGGGCGTCACTCAGCGAGCCGTGGCACGATCCTGTGCGATAAGCAGTCTGATAGCCTCGATCCCTGTTGATATGAGTCTTTCCAGATTCTGATGATGCGGCTCGTGTCCCACCGCCGCAAATTGGCTGTCGACGATGAGCATGACGCCGCCGGCACGCTTGTGAAGAATGCTCGATACCACGAATACTGTAGAGGCTTCCATCTCCGAACACACGGCTCCACCGGCGATCCAAGCTTTGCGACGTGCATTCAACTCCTCCGCAAGTGGCTGGCGGTCAGGCTCAACCTCGCCATAGAACGAGTCCTTCGACTGAGACACTCCAAGGTGGGAGACGAAATGGAGTTTTTCAGCCGCAGCTCTGAGAGCCAGAGTCACGTCGATGTCAGCCACTGCAGGAAATTCGACGGGCATGTACTGTCTGGTCGTCCCTTCGTCGCGGATCGCGGCAGTGACGATCGCCAGGTCTCCGACGGAAATGCTGGGTTGCATCGCACCCGACGTTCCGACGCGTATGAAGGTCTCTGCACCGACCATCGCCAGCTCTTCGACTGCAATCGCGGTCGAAGGACCTCCGATACCGGTCGACGTCACCGAGACTTTCTCGCCCAGCAGCGTTCCCGTGTAGGTGACATACTCCCTGTTCTGCGCAATCTTCTCTGGGTTGTCAAACCACTTGGCAATGACCTCACAGCGACCGGGGTCTCCGGGCAACAGGACATACTTGCCGACATCTCCTCTCTTTAACCTGATGTGGTACTTGATCTCATCGTTGAACAACGTGTGTGCCATATGCAAGCCTCCACTCTCTCCACGGGAGTCCATCCTAGCGCAACCCCTGCAGCAATATCTTGATCCCAATACCGATAAGGACAAGGCCGCCGAGAATCTCGGCCTTGTCCTTGACCAGTGTTCCAATGCTGCAGCCCACGAGAGTCCCTGCCACCGAGAAGCTGAACGTCACCAGCCCGATCAGCAGGGCCGGCCACCAGATAGACACATGCAGAACCGACAGAGTCAGGCCAACTGCCAATGCATCGACACTTGTTGCAACGGCGAGGACCAGCATATCGCGCGTGCTGCGTCTTTCCGCCCTGCAGTCGTCCTCATCTTTTCTGCCGCGCACGACTTCGAAAAGCATCTTGCCGCCAACGAAAACAAGGATGCCGAATGCAACCCAATGGCTGAATCTCTGGACAAGGTCTCTGAGCGCGAGACCACCAAGCCAGCCCAGCACGGGCATCAGCATCTGAAACCCGCC
>JAPLGL010000114.1 GCA_026390155.1 Caldisericota bacterium | reverse complement strand
GGGCGCATCGCGGGTATGATCCAGCAGATCCCTGAGGAAGCCACGCCGCTGCAGCGCAAACTGGACCTGTTGGGCAGACAGCTGGTCATCGTTTCGCTGGGCCTGGTCGCGATCGTCTTCGCGGCCGAGATGCTGCACGGTGGCGGCTTCATGAACACACTCCTCGTTACCGTTTCCCTGGCCGTGGCCGCAGTGCCCGAAGGGCTCCCCGCCGTAGTTACCATCGCCCTCGCGATGGGCGTCCAGCGCATGGTGGGGCGCCATGCCCTCGTGCGCAAGCTTCACTCGGTCGAGACTCTGGGCGCGACGACCGTCATCTGCACCGACAAGACCGGTACGCTGACCCGCAACGAGATGACCGTCCGTGCCATCGTCACGCCAGATGCGACCTATGCGGTCACGGGAGTTGGCTACGAGCCGGCCGGGACCATCCAGCTCAACGGCAAGGATGTCGACCCGAGTGCACGGGATGATCTAATGGCAGTGTTGAGCGTGGGGATCCTGTGCAACGGAGCTGAACTCTCCCAGGACGAGGACGGGGCGTGGTCGATCACAGGTGACCCGACCGAAGGCGCCTTGCTCGCGGTTGCAGAGAAGACCGGCCTCGACAGGGGGACGATATGGGACGACCATCCCCTCGTCGCCGAACTGCCCTTTGATGCACGGCGCAAATGTATGTCGATGATCCGCCAGGATGAGGGCGGCCGGCTTGTCGTCTACACCAAGGGAGCCCCAGACGTCGTCCTGGGGTTCTGTCCCAGCGCGCTCGTGGATGGGGCTGCCGTCCCGCTGGACGAGAACCGGCGGAGGCGTATCTTAGCCTCCAACGAGGCACTGGCCACGCAGACCCTGCGCGTGCTGGCCGTCGCTCGACGTCGTCTGGAGGATGACGGCGGGGCATTTGCGCCAGAGTCGGTAGAACGCGACATGACGTTCCTCGGCCTTATCGCCATGATGGACCCACCACGCGACGAAGTCCGCACGGCCATGGCAGAATGCGCCGAGGCCGGTATCCGCACCATCATGATCACTGGTGACCACAAGGCCACGGCCATTGCCATCGCGCGCGACCTGGGCTTCTACCACGAGGAGTCACAAGCCCTTTCCGGAAGGGAACTGGACGAATTGTCCGACGAGGCATTCGACGAGCAGCTGCCCAAGGTCGCCGTGTACGCGAGGGTTGCTCCCGAGCACAAGCTGCGGATCGTCCGCGCGTGGCGCAAACGAGGCGAGATCGTTTCCATGACAGGCGACGGCGTCAACGACGCTCCAGCCGTCAAGGAAGCCGATATCGGCGTCGCCATGGGCATCACGGGGACGGACGTCACAAAAGAAGTCGCCGACATGGTCATCACTGACGACAACTTCGCTTCCATTGTCGCCGCAGTGGAAGAAGGCCGTGCCATCTACGACAACATTCTCAAGTTCGTGCACTACCTGCTGTCCTGCAACCTGGGCGAGATCGTCCTGATGTTCCTGGCCTCCATGCTGGGACAGCCCGCACCGCTCATCCCTGTGCAGATCCTCTGGATGAATCTCGTGACCGACGGGCTGCCTGCCCTCGCCCTGGGCGTCGACCCCGCGGCAGACGGACTCATGGCGCGCCGGCCCCGTAAGCCGGGTACGCCCCTCCTCAGCAGGACACGGACCACGATTCTGCTCATCCAGGCGTTCTCCCTAGGTCTCTGCGCACTGGCGGCACTCGCCTTCGTCCTCCGCGTCGAACTCGGCAGCCCGACGCGCGCGCGTACCATGGCATTCACGGTCATCGTGCTCGCCGAGCTGTTCCAGGCGTTCAACGCCCGCAGTCTCCTCCAGTCCGCCTTCAGCCCGCACCTGCATGCAAACTGGAAACTCGTGCTGGCGACTTTGGGTGCGCTTGCCCTGCAACTGCTCCTGATCTACATCCCGCCGCTCCAGCACGTCTTCCAGACCGAGGCGCTCTCACTAATGGACCTGGGCGTGGGCACGGCGCTTGCCTCGTTCACCCTGTGGGCGACCGAAGTGGTCATGCTACTCGTCCGGCACAGCAAGAACGGTGGTGGTGACTGACGCCACGCGAACCGGAATACAGATGAGTCTCCCACCGGTATGACATCAGTTGAGCTCAGCTCTGCAGGCTGGTCGGGTCTGATGAACGGGCATCCTCTTGCATCCGGTTGACGAAGCGGCCAGTCTGCACATATACTGTGTCATGATGGACAGAGAGGCTGGCGCGTGGCGATAGTCATCGGTGCAAGCGGTGCATGGAAGGAGGTGCTGGCCATGGCACGAACAGCCGGCATCGTCGTGAACGAGCCGTCCGACGTCGGCATTCAACTGGCGCGCGCTCAGAA
>JAPLGL010000084.1 GCA_026390155.1 Caldisericota bacterium | reverse complement strand
CCCATTGCGCCACCGTGCTGAGAGAGGATCCTCCTGATTTCCGACGTCGTACGGTTCTTGTTGTCAGTCGAAGCCTGGATGATGAATGCCGTGCCATTGGGACCATAACCTTCGTACGTGGTCTCTTCGTAGCTGACACCCTCCATCTCTCCGGTTCCGCGCATGATGGCCTTCTTGACGTTGTCATTGGGCATACCCGCTGACTTGGCCTTCTCTACCGCCGCCCTCAACCGCGTGTTTGTGTCGGTGCTCCCGCCTCCTGCCTTCGCCGCGATAATGATCTCACGAGTGATCTTGGTGAAAGCGCGACCGCGCTTGGCGTCTTCTACGCCCTTCTTGGCCTGAATATTGTGCCACTTGGAATGCCCGGACATCTAGACCTCCTGATTTGAGCTCTGCTCTGCCAATTGCAGAAAGTGTTCATGTACCCTTGTATCTCTTCCAAGCTCCGGATGGAACGAAGAGGCAAGGAGCCTTCCCTGCTGCACATAGACAGGTCCCTGTGCTACCCTTGCCAATACGTCTACGGAAGGTCCTGTCCGGATGATCACTGGCGCCCGAATGAACAGCGCATGTAATGGTGTATCCAGCCCTTCGATTTCCAGATCTTCCTCACTCGACTCTTTCTGACGTCCAAACGCATTACGCTGAACAGTCACGTCCAGAAGTCCCAGATGAGGCTGCACCTGGCTTCCCTCAATATCCCTCGCCAAAACGATCATTCCTGCACACGTGCCATAGATCGCCAGTCTGCCTGCGTTGAAACGGTCAATGATAGCCTGTTCCAGTCCATACTTGACCATGAGCTTCCCCATCGTCGTACTCTCGCCTCCCGGGATGATCAGCCCGTCCACCGAGTCGACTTCTTCGGGAAGACGCACGAGACAGACCTCCACGCCGAGAGACCGCACCATGCTTGCGTGTTCTCGGAAGTCACCCTGAAGAGCGAGAACGCCGATGACCACGCCTAGTTGTCCCTCACCTGCATCTTATCCAGCTCGGCGAGCGTGCGTGCGTCTATGCCTGACATACCTTCCTTCAAGCCCTTGCTTACCTCGAAGAGCACCTTGGGGTCTTCCCAGTATGTCGTTGCGGCCACGATGGCTTTTGCTCTCGGAAGCGGGTCCGGACTCTTGAAGATGCCAGAACCCACAAAAACACCATCGGCCCCGAGCGTCATCATTAGTGCGGCGTCGGCAGGGGTAGCGATGCCCCCCGCCGCGAAATTGACCACAGGAAGTCGTCCGAGAATGCGGACTTCGCGCAGTAGCTCAACATTGACACCGAGGTCTTTCGCCTCGACCACCAGTTCGTCCTCAAGCATCGATTGCACCTTGCGAACCTCGTTCATGACCGCTCGCATGTGGGTTACCGCCTCGGAGACATCTCCGGTTCCCGGCTCGCCTTTCGTCCTGATCATCGCGGCTCCCTCGCCAATACGGCGTAGCGCCTCGCCGAGATTGCGCGCCCCACATACGAAGGGAATCTTGAACTGCCACTTGTCGATGTGGTAGGTGACATCAGCGGGAGTCAGCACTTCACTCTCGTCAATGAAATCGACCCCCATATACTCGAGTATCCGAGCTTCGGCAATGTGGCCGATGCGTACCTTGGCCATGACAGGAATCGAGACGGCGTCCATGATCTGCTCGACAAGCCCTGGATCAGCCGCCCTTGCGACGCCGCCTTCCTTGCGAATATCGGCCGGAATCCGTTCGAGTGCCATCACTGAAACTGCACCGGCTTCTTCGGCAAGTATCGCCTGGTCGACCGTCGTGACGTCCATGATGACGCCGCCCTTGAACATCTCTGCCAAACCGCGCTTTATCCTGGTTGTTCCGATTTCAGCCATGTCGTTGTCACCTCTTCAACCCTTAGAGTTTACTGCCATTTGGTGATTTGGCAACGTATTCGGCCGCACACCTTCCGGCGAGAAATCCAGTCGAGAAAGCTGCCTGCAGATTGTAGCCACCGGTGACAGCCTGCAGGTCCAGGATCTCGCCGGCAATGAACAATCCGGGAACGAGTCTCGATCCCATGGATCGTGGGTCGACCTCTCGCAGAGGCACTCCGCCCTGCGTGATGATCGCGGAGGCAAGAGGATCGGTCCCCGTGCATCTCAGTTCCACTCCCTTGACTGACCTGGCGATCGCAGCGAGGGTCTTCCTGGACAATGGCGCCCTGCCCTTGTCTTCGATGCCCCACACGCTCATCAACTGGAGAGCCATCCGCCTCGGCAGGAACTTCGAGACATGCACCAAAACCGCCTCTGCATTCCCGCAAGCCTCTATATCGCGGATCTCCCGATCCAGCGTCAACTCGGGCCGCAGGTCCATGCGCAGAGCGACATCCTTGCTCTCGGCCAGGGCGGGCGTGACTGTCAGACTCAGTGACAGGACAGCTGGTCCTCCGATTCCTCGGTCCGTTATCATGACTTCTCCATGACTTCGACCCAGCAACCGCCGACCGACCCACGCCTCGACGGCGACGCCTTCCAGCGAGGTCCCCGCAAGTTCCTTTAACCACTTCTCGGAACAGTGCAGTGACACCAGACCGGGCAGCAGGCGGCTGGTGTGATGGCCCATGTGCTCAAGAAGGCTATAGCCATCTCCTGTCGAACCGGTTCCAGGATAGGACATTCCGCCTGTGGCCACGATAATAGCCCGGCAGTGCAAAGGCTTGCCCGACTCCAGGCCGATTGTCCAGCCGCCGGATCCAGCATTGATACTTCGGGCCCGCGCTGAGTAGAGGGTATCGACACCATCTCGGACAAGAAGCTGTGCAAAAGCCTGGACAACGTCCTGTGCCTTATCTGTTATGGGGAAGACACGGCCACCCCTCTCTGCCTTGAGCTGCAGGCCGGCTTCGGCGAAAAGGGCGACAAGGTCGTCGGAGAAGAAACTCTCGAAGGCCGGGTAAAGGAATCGGCCGGAAGGGCCGAACGCTTGGACAAACTCCTCCATTGAACGCGCGTTTGTCACGTTTGCCCTGCCTTTTCCAGTGATGGCCAGCTTCCTGCCCAGCACCCGATTCCGTTCGAGGATGACGACTGACCCATCGTGACCAGAGGCTTTGAAGCACCTTGCAGCAGATAATGCCGCCAGCATCCCGGCAGCACCACCACCTATGACACAGATATCAGCTCTTGTTTCCATCAGCATGTAGATTATAACAGATTTGTGTGCGTCACTGCTGCCACGTTGCCCAGCAATCCTCACTGTTCTTGTTGCCAACCGGGGGAAATGGAATACAATCATCGTTGCGCGCCCGTAGCTCAACTGGATAGAGTGACGGTCTACGGAACCGTAGGTTACAGGTTCGATTCCTGTCGGGCGCACCAGTCCTGACATGGCTCTTTCT
>JAPLGL010000126.1 GCA_026390155.1 Caldisericota bacterium | reverse complement strand
TGGGCTCCATCGGAAAGCCGGACATCGGCGAGAGCCGTATCCAGCTGTCCGAATACGACCTCCTTCATCTTGCCGGCATTGCGTTCCTCGAGTGTCTCTCCAACGCACAGCACTGGAACCAGAGATGCCGCCAGAGAGTTGACCAGCTTTCGATGCAGCAGGTTGACTGACTCACCGATGACGTGTCTGCGCTCGGAATGGCCTATGAGCACGTGGGTCGCCCCCGTCGAGAGGATCATGGCAGGCGAGACTTCTCCTGTGAAGGCACCTTCAGCGTCAGCCGCAACATCCTGGGCGCCGAGCGACACCCAGTCCGGTACGTCATGAGCTTCTGCAAGGGCTCCGAGTGCGACGTAGTTGGGAAAGACGAGGACCCGCACCTTGTCGCTCTGCGGCGGCATGGTGGTAGCCAGCTCGGCAAAAAACGCCTTGGCCTCCTCAATGGTCTTGAACATCTTCCAGTTTCCTGCGACGATTTTCATGTTCTTCTCCTTTTTGACATAGTATGCAAGGCTTACGCCCACTAGGACGGTTCACCCTCGACTGAGCGTGACGGAGCTGTGGGCAATCGCTCTGCGCGCACTCTGGAGATTCTCTTCCCGACCACGTTGACTACTGTGAAAACGATGCCGGCTCGTTCAACCTTGTCTCCGACACGAGGAAGGCGGCCTATCTCGGACAGCATAAGCCCTGCAACGGTATCATAGTCCTCACCCGACAACTCTGTCCGAAAGAGTTCTGACGCCTTGTCGGTCGACACTGAGCCTTTGATGAGGAATGCATCGACTCCCGCGTTCTCGATTTCAGCGGCTTCCTTGTCGTACTCATCCTGAATCTCACCAAAGACCTCCTCCAGGATGTCCTCAACCGTAATGAGGCCTGAAACGGCACCGTACTCGTCAAAGAGAACAGCTGTCTGGATACGCTGTCGCTGCATTTCCTGGAGCAGGCTGCTGATCTTCTTGGTGTCCGGGGCAAAGAATGGCTGCCGGAGGACGCCGCTTGCCTTGACGGCGGGTCCCGCACCGCCCGCCATTGCTCGAAGCGTATCCTTGGCGTAAATGACTCCCACGACGTTGTCGTCGTCCATCACCGGCAAACGAGAGTGACCGGTTTCGTTAATGGCCTTGATGACCTCACTGATCGGTGCGTCCTTGTCGACTGTTGTCACGTCCACAAACGGCGTCATGATCTCATACGCGAGCGTATTTGTGTAGTCAAAGATGTTGTAGATGAGACGCTCTTCCTCCTTGTCGATCACACCGTCCTCCTGCCCCATCTTTAGCAGATAGCGGAAGTCGTCGGAATCGTTGAGGTAGCCGGCGTGCTTGGCACGTCGGAGCAGAGGCCCAGTAAAGACTCCTGAGACTGCCGCAAGCGCGCGGGCACCCGGGTAGAGCAGGACGTACAGCGGGTACAGCAGAACAGCCGTTCCTCGTGTAACCTGTTCAGGGAATGCCTTGCCGATGGATTTCGGGATTGTCTCGGCGAAGATGACGACAACGACCGTCAGGACGAGTGTCGAGGCTACCGCGAGCAGGTCGGGGTTCACTCGGGAGTACACCGTGAGAACGGCACGCGCGAAGAGAAAGGATGCCCCAAGATTGGCCATGTTGTTGCCCAGGACCACCACACCAATGAGCATCGCATGGCTGGCCGCCATTCTTGCCCTCAGCCGGTCGGCAAGAGCAGGAGACTCCCCGGTTTTCTCCAGAGCCATCGGAGTGATGGTCACGTAGCCATATTCCACCATGGAGAAAAGAAACGAGAGAAGCAAGAGGACGATCAGTCCAACAAGTTGTCCTGTCATATGAGTCTTCTCGCCACGTCTCGAAATTGTCCTGATGCCAGATTCGCAAAGACATCTTCTTCACGGTGCTCCATGAGCATGCGGTCCGGCTGACGAACGTGGTCAAAGCCGACCAGGTGAAGCATTGAGTGTACAAGAGAGAACGCAAGCTGGTCCTCGAGCTTGTTTCCCCCGCGAACGGCCTTGTTCTCCACCGCATCCATGCAGATGACAATGTCCCCCAGGACCCAGCCCGTTCCCGGAGCAGCGTAGCCCAGGGGGAATGACAGCATGTCTGTAACAGAGTCCTTGCCCCTGTGGTCGCGATTCAATTCCTGCATTTGGGATGCCTCAATGAAGTAGCAGGAGACGGCTACTGCACCTCGAACGCCCGGGATTCCGACGATTTCCGACCGCACCACACGGACAATGCCAGCAACAAGCGTTGTCAAAGCCTTGGTATCCACCTGCCATCCGGGGTCCGACAGTTCGATGCGACAGTGTACAGATAGGTCAGACTCTTTCATTTGCCTCCTCAGGCGTCAGATATGCATCCCGAACATGGTAGAACGAGATGAGCGAAGTGAGAAAGAAATCCTTGACGGTGATGATTTCACCCAGCGTCAGTTGCGACTCGGCAAGTTGACCGTCCGCGATGCGAGCGTTGAAGATCGAATCGATAAGACTCTCCAGTGTGGCCTTGTCGACTCTGGCAAGCGAACGCGCCGCAGCTTCGACACCGTCGGCGAGAAATACCAGAGAGGATTCCCTCGTGTGCGGCTTGGGTCCCTGATACCGAAACGTGTCGGGGGAGAGGTTCGCCTGCTCGGCGGAAGCCTTGTCGTAGAAGAACTGAACGACCGTGGTACCGTGGTGCTCCGCAATGATGTCGACCACCTCGTGCGGCAGGTGATTGCTGCCTGCAAGCGTGACGCCTGCCTGCACGTGCTCCAGAATCACCTTGGTACTAAGCTCAGGCGAGATGTCCTCATGGATGTTCGGCAGTTCTCCCCGGTTCTCACCGAAGAATTGCGGATGGAGCAGCTTGCCGATGTCATGGTAATACCCCCCAACGCGTGCCAGCAGCCAGTTCGCTCCGATGCGCTGAGCAGCGCTTGCCGCAAGGTTGGCCACGTTGAGGCTGTGATGGTACGTTCCCGGGGCGCTTTCGGACAATTGGGTCAGAAGCTTGCTTCCTGTATCCAGAAGCTCCCGGAGCCTCATAATCGTAGCGACGTTGAACAGTCGCTCAAAAACCAGGGTCAATCCCAGGGCGAAAACAGCGGCAATAATCCCTCCTGCAACCAAATAGGCGGCGTTTGCGGCGATCACGGGCAGTTGCCGTTCGCTGAGCCCGGCAAGAGCACCGTAGATCACTGCGGCCGATGTGCCGGCAATCGGTCCGGCGAGCAGAAGAGCGCTCATCTTGTTGACCTTCCGCATGACGATGAAGACGGAAATGGTCCCCACAACGAGCCCTGAGATCACTTCTGCGGGCATTGGCACCATAACCCACGTCATGATCATCAGCGAAAGCCCAAAAACCGTTGCAAGCGGGCCCTCGAAGAAAACAAACCCAAGCAGTACGCAGAGGAAGAATGGGGTCATCGTGGCTGCCACGCGGCTCGCGAGCCAGCCAATTATGATGGAGGAACCGCCGATAACCGCTGTCTCCATCAACAGGTGCTCGGTTCGGGTTTTCGCCGACCCCAGGAGGATGACTGCAATTGCGACCAGTATCCACGCCAGCAACGCCACCATCATCTGAGACGCCACGTTGCGGAAAGCGCGAGGTCCCCAGACCAGGCCCGCGCTCGTGAGAAGGTCGACGGTGCTCTGGTCCAGCTTGCTGCCCTTCTTGGCGACGGGCGTACCAGCAAGGATGCTTGAGACGACCGGCGATACGGAAGACGCAGCCTTGTCGCGGGCAAGCAGAGTCGCCTCTTGATCGTACATGAGATTCGAAGACACGAATCGGGCAGCCAGGAGGTACGCCGCGCGTACCTGGTTGTCGGAAATCCCGTAGTTCTTGACTTCTGTGTTGATGCTCTCCCGGGCAGCAGCGAGGCTTCCCTCTAGGACGCCGCGACTCATGACGGTCGTCAGCGCCTGACGCGCTGCTGTCTTCGCCGATTGAACCTCTGACTCCGAACACGTCGCAAGATACTTTGTCGTTGCACCGGCCGAGGTCATGAGCAATGCTGCGATCCGCTGAGACTGCTGGTCAGCGGTGATGTCCTGCACGCGTATACTGATAACCTTTGTAACGACTTCTTCGAAGGAAGTGAGGGCCGCCGGGAGCAGAGAACTGTCGAACTTGTAGATAGGGGCGACCTCATCCCGTGCGCGTTTGCGGAGGTCCTCGGTTCTCAGGTCATCCACATAAACGATGTCTCGCCTCGAGACCATGTCGGCAACGACAACCGTGCCGACAGAAACGCTTCTGCGCACAGGCATGAACGGAAGAGCGCACAGTACGCCAGAGAGGAGTGCCACCAGAATGAATGCCAGGACACCCATCCGCCTGAACCGTCCAAGCCGTAGAACGATGGCATGACCAACCCCGCGGAAGAAGCGGGTTATGCTACGCTGTCTGGTCATTGCTGCCGTTTGCCTCGTTTCTCTGTTTCGTTGTACGAAAGAATGTCATGCCAACATCTCCGTAGCGCCTTTCCTTGTACTTCTCCAAGGCTATCGCCAGTCCGTCATATCGTTCGTGCACGGGCGTCCGCGATGCATGTTCCATGATGATGATACAGCCTTCTGCCCCGTCACGCAAATGTTCGGACAGGGTGGCGAGGATTCTCTCCTGCAGTCCCGAATCGAAGGGCGGGTCTGCGAAGAGGACATCGAACTCCGTTCCCAGCAACCGGCCCGCGTAGTCATCTGCGTCCCCCTTGACGATGGAAGCCTGTTCCTGAAGCGCGACCAGTTGCAGGTTATCCCGGATGAGGCGAACAGACCGATTGTCCATATCGACAAAGGTTGCATGTGCCGCTCCGTTGCTGAGCGCTTCTATGCCGACAGCCCCGGTGCCGCTGCAGAGGTCGATGAACCGCGCCCCTGCAAGAACTGGTCGCAGCATGTCCATGACGGCTTCCCGCGCCTTGTCAGATGTAGGACGCAGCCACGGCTCCTTCCCCACCGTCTTCAGTGAACGGCCTTTCAGTCTGCCTGATCCAATGATCATGTCAGTTGTCCTCCAAGCCCGTCCTTGAAGGCGGATACCGGAGACACAGCATGCGGGAAAGATCGGCGTGTTCCGGTGCGCCAAGCGCGGGATCGCGTTCCAGGAGCTCTGAGGCAGCTTTCCGGATTTCCGGAAGAGCCGAGAGGTCGCGGTACGTCAGTAGAGCCGTCGACCCGAACAGCGGAACGTCAAAGCCGTGCTGGACCGTTCCAAGAATGTCGCCGGGCCCCCGCAATTTCAGGTCCTCCTCCGCTATCTGAAACCCGTCATCCGAGTCGACGAGGACCTGCAGGCGCTCCGTCCCTTCGGCCGTTGAGACTCCCTGGATGAGAATACAATGGGAAACGGAGGAGCCTCGGCCGACTCTTCCGCGAAGCTGATGGAGCGTGGCAAGCCCAAATCTCTCTGCGTCCTCAATGACCATGACGCTCGCGTTTGACACGTCAACACCGACCTCGACGACTGTCGTCGCGATCAAGGCATCCAGGTCCCCCGAACGGAAGGCATTCATGGTGGACTCCTTGTCACTGCTCTTCATGCGTCCGTGCAACGACGCAAGGCGCAGTCCCTTGAGGCTGCCCTGAGCCAGCTCCCGCGTCGTTTCGTCAACTGAAGCAGTGCCGCTGCCTTCCTCCGAAGCCGCATCGATGGCAGGTACAACAATGAATGCCTGTCTGCCCTGAGCTATCTGCTCGCGAACCACGGCATACGCAATGTCGCGCTCCGCGGCCATCAGCAGACGCGTCTGAATCGGGAGCCGCCCCGGGGGTTTCTCCAGCAGTTCGGAGATGTCGAGATCGCCATAGATTGTCAGGGCGAGAGTTCTCGGAATCGGCGTCGCGCTCATCACGAGTGAATGTGGCTGCTTGCCTTTCGTTCCCAGAGCAACGCGCTGGGCAACACCAAAACGGTGCTGTTCATCCACCACGGTCAGACCGAGGCGCTCGAATGCCACACCTTCCTCCAGAATTGCATGTGTGCCGACCAGGCAGTCGACTTGGCCCGTTGCGACAGTGGTCAGGATTTTCCTGCGCTGGGACTTGCCCATCCCTCCGGTCAGTGTCGCGACTCGCATCCCGAGAGGAGCAAGCAGACCCTGGAGAACGCGCCCCGTTTGCTCCGCGAGAATCTCAGTGGGACTGAGCACGGCACTTTGATATCCTCCGACCTTCGCTGCATACGCCGCATAGCCTGCCACTGCCGTTTTTCCCGAGCCAACGTCCCCATGCAGCAGGCGATGCATCTGCCTTGGTTTACGCACGTCTCCCTCGATGTCACGCATGGCTGCCGCCTGGGATGAAGTGGGAACGAATGGCAGCACGCCGACATAGTGTTCGACCGTCCCCATTGGCAAGTCAAACGGAATCCCGGGAACATCTTGTTCGGCACGCCTGTGCATGAGCACTCTGAGTTCAAAAAGGAACAGGCTGTCGAACGCGAACCGGCTCCGCGCAGTCTCAGCCTCGTGTTCGTCAGCCGGAAAGTGCAGGGAGCGGTAGCTCCATGCCAGGTCGGGCAGCCGGAAATGCGAAGCGACCTTCTGTGGCAGATACTCGGCGGTCCCCGCGGGAATCCGGCCTGTGGCGCGCCATATGTGAGCTCGCAGCACTTTTTGAGAAAGCCCCGACGTGAGGTGATACAGTGGCACAATCCGGTTCATGTGCAGTTGAGCGGCCGGCGTTCCTGACTCTTCGAAGGCTGGTTGCGTCAGCTGAGCTCCTTCGAACGAGTTCTCGAGTCTCCCATAGAAATCGTAGTCGTGTCCGGCTTTGAGTCTGCTCTTCACGAACCGGTTGTTGAACCAGACGAGGTGGAGCAGGCGTCCGCGAGGGTCCCTGGCAGTTGCCTTGACCAGCAGAACCTTGCGCCGGATTTCTACGACTGCGGCCAGGCGAGCCTTGACTAGCACCATCTGCCCGAGCGACTCGCGCGACAGTTCCACCGGGCGGCGCAGGTCAAGGTAGCCTTTGGGCGCATGCTGCAGAAGGTCGGCAATGCTGGCGACGCCGAGCTTCCCCATCGTCTCCTGAACGCGAGGTCCAACCCCCCACAATGTGGACACCGGTTCTTCGAGCAGCTCCAGCAACGCTTTCACGCCCACAGAGGGGGGCCTTGGCACCGGCGCTTCATCGGCTGGACGTAGACTTGCATGCATTCGTGGCGCAGCAATGGGAGACGTCGAGTCATCCAGCAGGGCAAGGAGTGCCTGACACCTTTCCGCCCGCACCGGCTTCGCCAGAAACTGATAATCGACCAGCAGTGACCGCATCTCGTTCGACAGGCCATGTTCACCCGCAAGCTGTGTTCGCGTGCAGGAGTTCTCTACAGTAGTCAGCGCGAGCCGACCGAACCCGCCTACGGCCGCATCATCGTTACAGCCACGCTTGAGTTCCAGATGCACCAGACCCCGCAGGAACTCTTTCCACGTGTCTGATTCGGCTGGACTGCCTCCGCTGTTCACTGGGCCGATGATCCCGGGAAGTACTGCAGCATCCTAGGAGATGTCCGCAAGGAAACTGGTCCCCCCGACGGACTCCACTCCAAGATACGCCGACACAGTAGCTCCAAGGTCTGCGAAGCTCTCCCGGACTCCAAGATACGTCCCACCACGGCGGGAGGGCGAATACGCGAGTACCGGCACATACTCGCGCGTATGGTCTGTATGGGCCGTGAATGTCGGATCGCAACCGTGGTCGGCGGAGATGAGCAGGATGTCGTCATGCTTCATCGACCTCAGCAGCTCTGGGAGCGCCTCATCGAAGCGCTCAAGGGCGACGGCATAACCGGCAACGTTCCGGCGGTGGCCGAACAGCATGTCGAAATCGACCAGATTGGTGAAAAGCAGTCCTTCCCAGCTGTTTGCTCTGAGCAGCTCGATCGTCTTCTGGATACCTTCTTCATTGTCTCCGGTGTGAAAGTGCTGCGTGAACCCTTCGCCTGCAAACAGGTCGTAGGTCTTGCCGACTCCGATGACGTCCATGCCGGCCTTGCTGACCTGGGTAAGCGTGGTAGGGAGCAACGGCCGAGCAGCAAAGTC
>JAPLGL010000129.1 GCA_026390155.1 Caldisericota bacterium | reverse complement strand
GACGGTAGATGCAAACGAACCGTCGGCGCCCATGTCTACCTTGTTGAAGCCAACATACACCTGACCAACGCCGACATTGTCGGTCGCTTTGCCGGTGAGTCTCAGCGTGGCAGCAGAGACAACAGAGCCATCGATGCCGGGGGCGACGGTGATGGTGGGAGGAGTAGTGTCAGGAATGGAGGGGGCCGGATACGGTGTGAGCGTCACAGACTTCGCGGTGAAGCTCTTCGTAGAACTCCCCCCAATCAGGAAGTCCAAGTGGTTGCTGTCAGAGTGGAACACCTGGTCGATATGGTAGAAATTGTCTGCATTCCTCAAGTAGGCAGTATTTGGGTGCAGTGTGTTCCCGTCTCTGGACACCGCTGAGACCTCAACAATCGAGATGCTCCACTCAGGGAGCACAGAGTCTTGCACTTCACGGTAATAGAGCTCGGTCCAGGAACCTCCACCATCTCCAATCCCTTTCTTCGACTGGCTAGAAGGCGTGGCGAATCTCAATGCTCCCGCGTATGTCTGGACGTTTGCGGACGTGTCCATGATCCAGAACGCATACCAGTCGCCAGTTGCGTCCGTTTCCTGGTACTTGATGGCCAAGACATAGTTGCCAGCTTTCCACGCATACCCAAAGCGCGTGCTGATAAACAGTCCTTCGCCGCTGCCAACCTCATACCAGCCGCCCGGTGCAACGCGCATGTTGGAACTGTCTACTGTACCGAACTCCGAAAGGATGAGACCCTTTCCTGTCAACGCGTATCCTGGTTTCCCAACCCTCGTCTGCAAGCCGAAGTAGAACTGATGCCCATTGATGTAGCCGTTGTAGCTCTGGAAGTAGAGACCATCGTCCGTCAGGGGATCCCGGTTGATCTGAATGGCGACACTCACCGACGTCAGGTTGTCTTGACCGAAGTACCAATTGGCGTACTGCATCCCACCAGTCTCTGCGTCCTGAGTGCCTATAGCCACTGCTGTTGTCGGCGACGAGGCTGGAGATGCCGGCCATAACATCGCCTGCATGAACCAGAGCACTAGAAGTGCTAGAGCTACCCTTCGTGTCACAGCATCCCTCCCTCAAACGCGAACTCAACACTACTGTGCCCAATCGGAGACTCCGTGTCAAGTGAGGACCTCATACATCCGCACTCTCGCCCGCGATAGATACCTCTGGGCTGCGGTTCCCTAGTTGGCAACGGCACAACGACTACGTCCCCACGCCTGTCCGCTTGAGCGCTGGTACATGAGAGCCAGGCAAGACTGGCCAAGCATGTAGGCGCCACCGTTTCCCTCGCACCCGTGTCATTGACAACACCTCGGCAGTGCCGAATCAGTGCGACCCCATGAGGTCGCGTCAGACAGGAGGAGTCTCCGTCCTCCATACCCCGACTGAGCTTCCCTGCAACCTGCTCCCCAATCGCCGTTCCGGTGCTTCACCCCTTCCACGTAATGGTGACCGTTCGTGTGATAGCGTCCCAGGCGACCTCAGCACCCAGCTGCTCGGAGATGAAGCGGATAGGGACGAGGGTGCGGCCACTGACGATGGAGGGAGCGACATCAAAGGTGATCCTCTCGGGTTGGCGAGAGGTTCCTGGATACTGGATGTAGCCGAAGGCCCGACCTACCTGAAGCGTGAGCTCACTGCCCCCTGCAAGAGCAAGCTTGATGGTCTTGAGGGTACCATCCCAGATGGGGTCAATGCCAAAGGCTTCAGCGATGAAGCGCAGGGGGACCAGGGTACGACCGTTGGTGATGACTGGAGCGGTGTCCAGATAGACCGTGGCTCCGTTCTTCGTGGCGATGGTGCTCCCGATGGTGAGGACCAGAACCGTCCTTTCCTGGTAGGTGAGCGTGAGGGTCTTCTCGGTCTTGTTGCCTGCCTTGTCCCAGGCCAGAATAGTGATAGTGTTCATCCCGGACAACAGGGTCACAGAGAAGGAGAAGACCCCCGCCGACGACACAGATACTGGATTGCCATTGATGGATAGGTCCTCTGTGCCGGATCCGCTGTCAGTCACGGTGCCCTGGACATTGACCTGCGAGAGAATGGTCGTCGCACCGTTCGAAGGAGAAGTGACGGTGACAACGGGGGGATTGGTGTCCGAAAGCGAAGTCTCCGGAAGGCTGACCAGTTCGGGCCCATTCAGGCCGGGCAGGGAGCCGAGGCCGAGCTGGCCTTGGGCATACCCACCCCAAGCCCAGAGAGAACCATCGCGTGCAAGAGCAATGGAATGCAAGCTTCCTGCAGTCACAGCAGCAATCTGGGGACTAGAGCCAACGGCGCCAGGAATGCGGTGTGTTGTCGTCGTGCCGTCGCCGAGTTGACCTTCTTCGTTGAAGCCCCACGCCCAGAGAGAACCGTCGCGAGCGAGGGCGACAGAATGCATGATGCCGCCGGCCACCGCGATCCAGTCAGTGCGGGTGCCGACACGGACGGGAGAGGAGCGGTCCGTCGTGGTGCCGTCACCGAGTTGACCGCCGGCATTCCATCCCCACGCCCAGAGAGAGCCATCGCGAGCGATGGCAAGGGAATGTTCCCATCCAGCTGCAACGACAATCCAGTCGGTGCGGGTGCCGACGCGGACGGGAGAGGAGCGGTTGGCTGTGGTGCCGTCACCGAGTTGACCGTACTCGTTGTCTCCCCACGCCCAGAGAGAACCGTCGCGAGCGAGGGCAAGGCAACAGTACGTGCCAGCCACAACGGTGGTCCAATTGGTGCTGGTGCCGACGCGGACGGGAGAGGAGCGGTTGGCTGTGGTGCCGT
>JAPLGL010000052.1 GCA_026390155.1 Caldisericota bacterium | reverse complement strand
AAAGGAGGCGTTGACTATGAAACAATCCGTCCGCTTTGTCTTGACACTGATTGTGTGTCTCGTCCTGAGCCTTTCGGGTGTGGTGGCTGGTGTCCCCACTGCAGGGGCAGCAGATACGGGGACCTGGACACAGCTGCCGCTTTATGCGAGTACCGTCCACTGTCTTACCATCAATCCCCTCACCCCTGCCACCCTGTATGCTGGGACCGACCGTGGCATCTGCCGTTCCATAGACAGTGGCACCACCTGGACTGTGGTGAATAGTGGCCTGACCCCTGTGACTATCTTCTCTCTTGCCATCAATCCCCTCACCCCTGCCACGCTGTATGCCGGCACCCATGGTGGAGTCTTCCGCTCCACGGACAGCGGCACCACTTGGACTGCGGTGAATAGTGGCATCACCCCTGGGACTGTCTTCTCTCTTGCCATCAATCCCCTCACCCCTGCCACCCTGTATGCTGGGACCGACCGTGGCGTCTGTCGTTCTATAGACAGTGGCACCACCTGGACGGTGGTGGACAGTGGCCTCACCAACACGAATGTCCGGTGTCTGGCCATCAACCCTGCTACCCCTTCTACCCTGTATGCTGGTGCCGATGTCAAGGGCGGCGTTTGCCGCTCCACGGACAGCGGTACCACTTGGACTGCGGTGAATAGTGGCCTCACCCCTGGGACTGTCTTCTCTCTTGCCATCGATCCCCTTACCCCTGCTACCCTGTATGCTGGGACCGACCGTGGCGTCTGTCGCTCTATAGACAGTGGCACCACTTGGACTGCGGTGAATAGTGGCATCACCCCTGGGACTGTCTTCTCTCTTGCCATCAATCCCCTTATCCCTGCTACCCTGTATGCTGGGACCGACCGTGGCGTCTGTCGCTCCGCGGACAGTGGCACGACCTGGACTGCGGTGAACACTGGTCTCACCCGCACGAATGTCCAGTGTCTTGCCATCAATCCCTTTACCCCTGCCACCCTGTATGCTGGGACCGAGGGTGGTGGTGTCTTCCGCTCCACGGACAGTGGCACGACCTGGACGGCGGTGAACACTGGTCTCACGAAGGGGGCGGTCATCTCCGTTGCCATCAATCCCCTTACTCCTGCCACCCTGTATGCCAGCACCGATGGTGGCGTCTTCCGCTCCACGGACAGTGGCACGACCTGGACGGCGGTGAACAGTGGTCTCAATGGGACTGTCCTCTCTCTTTCCATCGATCCCCTTGCCCCTGCCACCCTGTATGCTGGCACCTGGTAGCGTCTGCCGTTCCACGGACAGTGGCACGACCTGGACTGCGGTGAACACTGGTCTCACCGATGCGTGGGTCACCTCCCTCGCCATCAACCCTGCTACCCCTTCTACCCTGTATGCTGGTACTGAGGGTGGCATCTGCCGTTCCACGGACAGTGGCACGACCTGGACTGTGGTGAACAGTGGTCTCAATGGGGCTGTCCTCTCTCTTGCCATCAATCCCCTTACGTCTGCCACCCTGTATTCTGGTACCGATGATGGGATCTTCCGCTCCACGGACGGCGGCGACCACTGGTCTGCCACTGGTCTCACCGGTCAGGGGGGTGTCCGCTCTCTTGCCATCAACCCTGCCACCCCTACCACCCTGTACGCTGGCACCAATGGTGGCGGCGTCTTCCGCTCCACGGACGGCGGCGACCACTGGACTGCCACTGGTCTCAATGGGATGGTCCTCTCTCTTGCCATCAATCCCCTTACCCCTGTCACCCTGTATGCCGGCACCTGGGGTGGTGGTGTCTTCCGCTCCACGGACAGCGGCGCCAACTGGGCGGCAGTCAACACTGGTCTCACCCTCACGAATGTCCTCTCTCTTAGCATCAAGCCTCTCACTCCTGCCACTTTGTATGCTGGTACCGATGATGGCGTCTTCCAGTATGATGTTGTGTCTTCTTATGCCCTTACCACCACTGCTTCTCCTTCCTCTGGAGGTACCATTACCAAGTCCCCTGACCAGTCTTCCTACGCTCCTGGCACGATCGTCACCCTCACGGCCATCCCCGCCGCTGGATACACCTTCACCGGCTGGGAGTGGAACAAAAGTGACTCTCCCACGATTCCCCCGACCGTTACCATGGATGCAGATAAGACCGTCACGGCGACCTTCACTGCAATCCCGACGTACACGCTGACGCCTTCTGCCAGTCTCTGGGGCACCATCACCCCGAACACGGTGCAGACCGTCCTCCAGGGTGGAAGCATAACCTTCATCATCGCTGCGAATACCGGCTTCCATATCGCCGAATTTTCGGTCGATGGAGTATTACAGGAAAACATCTCTTCCTACACCTTCTCTAACGTGACCTCAAACCACAACATCGACGTAAAATTCGAGCAGGATAAGAAGCAGACCATCATCGTCCTTCAGATAGGGAACTCCATGTTCACCGTCAACGGCACTTCGAAGACGCTCGATTCTCCTCCCGTCATCAAGAACGGAAGGACCCTCGTCCCAATACGTACAATCATCGAAGCACTCGGAGGAACCGTTGGCTGGGATGGAACCGCCAGGAAGGCAACAGTGACTCTTGGAAGGGCGACCATTGAACTCTGGATCGGCAAAAATGCTGCCAGAGTGAATGGCGTCACCACCCCTATCGATGCGGCGAATGTCAAGGTGGTCCCCGAGATCATCAATGGCAGGACCATGCTTCCCTTGAGATTTGTCTCTGAGAACCTTGGGTGTTCAGTCGTCTGGGTGGATGCAACCAAAACGATAACGATCACGTACCTGCCATGAAGGGGGCTCTGTAGACAAAGGGGAAACGGCCCCTCACGTGGTGGGCTGCATGAGGGCTTGAACGGCGCCGAATAGTACGATCCGCACGCTGCCCGGACATGGGCGGCGTGCGCCTGACGCTGCTGGAAAAGCCTGGGCTACGGGTCCACGATAAACTGCCCTCGCACCATGCCCATCCAGCATGAGAAGGGCACGGTACCTGCGGCAGAGGGAGCGGTGAACGTGATGACATTCTTGCCGGCCGTCAGCGCTTGTGAGATGCTGAGGCTCGGTACGATGATGCGGTTCGTGCAGGACGTGATCTCATCTCCCCAGATGTTCCAGGTGACCCGCGCTCCCGCCTTGATGTGGATGGTCGCGGGGTCCCAGCCGGAGTACTTGACGTGCATCTCGACGGTCTGGGCAAGTGGCTGGACCACCGGGTCCTTCACCGTGAACGTGAAGGCCTTCGCCTGTGCCGGACTGGTCCCTCCGGGTCCCGTTGCTGTTACGGTCCAGCCGTAGGTGCCGGCAGTCAGGAGCCCTGCAGGAACAGTGAGTGAGAGTGCAGTCAAACCTGACTTGTCGAGGATGACGTCCGTCCCCCTGCGGAGGACGACCCGATACGTCGCCGCCCCGTCCACGGCATTCCAGCCCAGCGATGGCGTCTTGTCGGTCGACGAAGACCTATCACCAGGCGCCGTGAGAACGGGTGCAGCAGGCGGCAGTATCAGTTCCTTCACGGTGAACACAAAGGGCTTCGCCTGTGGTACGCTGGTCCCTCCGGGTCCCGTTGCTGTTACGGTCCAGCTGTAGGTACCGGCAGTCAGAAGTCCTGCTGGAACACTGAGCGAGAGTGCAGTCAAACCTGGCTTGTCGAGGACAACGTCCGTCCCCTTGTGGAGAACGACCCGATACGTCGCCGCCCCGTCCACGGCATTCCAGCCCAGCGATGGCGTCTTGTCGGTCGACGAAGACCCATCACCAGGCGCCGTGAGAACAGGTGCAGCAGGCGGCAGTATGGTCGTTCCACCAAAGTCGAGTGTCACCACCTGAGTCGCCGGAGCCCAGTCGACGGCGGCTCCGAGCTGTTCAGCTACGAAGCGTACGGGCAGCATCGTCCGCGCCTTGACGATCATCGGGACGACGAGGGCGTTTGCCGGGTCAATGGCGACTGATGTGCCGTTCACGGTCGCCATCGACTTGGCGATGATGAGTTCCACGGTTTTCGCGCCGAGGACGACACCGACGGCCCTGCGTCCGGCATCCCATGACACGGTACCTCCCAGTGCTTCCACAATTGCGCGCACTGGCAACATGGTGCGTCCCTGGATGATGACCGGGACTGCCCCGGTCGCGTCGATAAAGGTGCGCACGGCATCCACCTGCATCACGGGGTCGCCCACGCGCAGGACGATGGTCTTCACGGACGCTGCGTCGGCGGGCAGTACAGAGGGAACCCACATGCAGCCGGCGGCGATCGCCAGCGACAGAGTGAATGCCAATCCCTTTCTCATGTTCATGACGGCCACCTCAGTTGTCCACAACGATGGTGCCATGGACCATGCCCATCCAGCACGAGTAGGGGATGTTGCCGGAAGCTGTGGGCGTGAAGGTAATGTCATTCTCTCCAGCAGCAATATCTTTTGAGATATTGAGGCTGGGGATGATGATACGGCTTGTACAGCCGGTCACCTCGTCACCGAACACGGCAAAGGTCACGGGTACGCCCTTCTTGACGTGCAGGACGGCCGGCTCGAATCCCGAGTACTTCACGTGCATCTCGATGCGCTGGCTGGTCGCCGGTGTCGTGACCGGAGGCGTCGTCACGGGCGGGGTTGTGACAGGAGGTGTTGTGGAGGGTGGCGTTGTCACAGTCGTGCCGGGCGTAATGCGGCCAGTGAACCCGAACAGGCGTGCGCCCGAGCTGAGCGTGAAGAGTGCGAACGCAATCACCAGGAGACCGGCAGCCTTCTGGAAGACGACCACGCGGTGCTGGCACGTCCACGAAGCCGTGATGCCCGCCGTGAACAGCACGGGGAGAGTCCCCACGGCAAACAGGCCCATAATGAGTGCGCCACGAACGATGCTGCCCGAGCCGAGCGCCATGATCTGCATGCTCTGCGTGAACCCGCACGGGAGGAAGAACGTGAGACCACCAAGCGCGAGCGGCATGACGGGACTGCGAGATGTTTTCATCCGGTCGAGGCCGGAGGTCAGGCGTGCCGGCATCTTGATGCCCAGACGCGTCAAGGACGGAGCGATCCCCAGGATGTTGAGACCGAGGAGCAGCATGAACACGGCGACAGCCATGGTCAGGACAGAAACGAACCGACCCGAGAGCGACAGCTCCCCACCGATGAGACCGAGGACTCCCCCCAGGACTGCGAAGGTGGCGATGCGACCTATGTGGAAGAGGATGTTCGGGCGCACGACAGCCGACGCGGCGCTCTCACCTGGAGCCGCCTGGTAGGTCTCGGCGAATGCGATGACGATGGCCCCGACAACGGCCAGGCACGTGCTCAGCGACGCGACAACGCCGACGAGCAGAGCGACGCCGTAGCTTGCCCCGGCCGACGCTGTCCCAATTGCACTCATCAGACCCGAGCGCTGGAGCAGGGCAAAGAGCCCGACCAGGCCGCCGGCGATGAGCGCAGCAACACCCCACTGCCATAGCGGAATCCTCTGCTGTCCGGCCGGCACAGGACGCGTGGTCGAGACCGTGTAGCCGAACTTCTCGGCGCGTGCCCTGAGGGCTGCCACACTCGGCACATGGTTTTCATACATGATCTCGGCGGTCTGCGCGCCGAGGTCGACCTTGACGCCGCGCACGCCATCGACCTTCTTGAACTGACTGGTGATCAGGGTCGAGCACGCATCGCAATGCATGCCGCCGACGTACACCTTCGTCTTCTTCATGGCCACTCCCGTTACTCCATATACTTGTCGAGGATGAGGACGATCTCGTCGATCTTCTCTTGACCGGCACCATGCTCCACGGCGTCGGCGACGCATGTATTCATGTGCTGTCGGAGGATCGTAATGTTGGCTTTCTTCAGCAGGGCAGCGGCCGAGAGGATCTGCCTGGAGACGTCGATGCAGTAGCGGTCCTCCTCGACCATGCGGATGATGCCGTCGATCTGACCCCGGGCAGTCTTGAGCGTGTCCAGAGCCTTTCTGCTTTCACATGAACAGTGATCCATGACGTCCTCCTAAACAAGATTGTAGAATCTGAGCAGTTTCCGCGCCGTGGACTTGCGTCCCTGCGCGTCCATCACGGGCACGTCCGCCAGCACCCAGCCCTGGACGTTCGCCACGTCCACACCCGCATCGACAAACGTCTGGGGGTTCAACACGAACACGAGGTCCTTGTCGTTGGCTTGCTGGTCCTTTGCCCACTCGATCATGTTGCCGCCGCCCAGCATCAGCCCGAAGTGGCCGAGTGCACTATGATAGCCCACCATCGCGCGGTGATTGTGAACAAGGTCCTGCAGAGCCTGTACGGGCTGTGATTCGGCGCCGGCACTGAAGGTCCCGGTGCCCTTGTCATACGTCATCACGACGCGTGCTGACGCGCCGTCTCCCTCGACCTGCATTCCTGCGGGGAGCAGGGACGGGTTCAGGCCTGCTGCCAGGAACGGGCGGGCGTCGAAGCTGACGACCATCTCATTCGAACCAGCCGGAGTGTCACCTCCGAACGTGAACGTCTCGACGCCCGGCGACGTGAGCACCCAGGCAGCAGCGACGTCGTTGCGCGCGACCAACACTCCTGGGGCGTGCAGGAGGGCATCATACGACTGGACTGCATAGACTGCGACGACATCCGGCGCCATGAATGCAGCGCCGAACACAACCGCGGCAAGCACGAGGGATACGGTGAGGATTCGTGTAACACTCATGGATGTTCTTCTCCCTTCGCTTGGACTAGAGGTCCGTAACCGCGCCGGGCGTGTAGCCGACGTCCGTAATCGCGGCAGCGAGCGCCTCGTTGGTGACCGGAGCATTCGTGTCCACCGTCGCCATACCGGCTTCCAGACTCACGACGACGTCCATGACCCCCGGGACCTCTTTGAGTGCTTCGGTGATGTGCATGACACAATGCTGGCAGCTCATGCCCTTAACCTGGATCAGTTTCTTCATGTGATTCCTCCCGTATCCTCTTGTTCTTACGTGCGTGGCTTGAAGCCACGCAGTCTGAGTGCATTCGTCAGCACCGAGACGGACGACAGCGACATGGCCGCCGCACCGATCATCGGGTTGAGCTTCGGGCCGCCGAACGCGTACAGCAGGCCCGCGGCGATGGGGATGCCCAGCGTGTTGTAGCCAAACGCCCAGAACAGGTTCTGCTTGATGTTGCGGATGGTCGCCTTGCTGAGCTGGATGGCCGTCGCAACGTCCATCAGGTCGCTCTTCATGAGGACGATATCCGCCGACTCGATGGCGACGTCTGTGCCGTTGCCGATGGCGATGCCGACGTCCGCCTGCGCAAGCGCCGGGGCGTCATTGATGCCGTCGCCGACCATGGCCACACGCTTGCCCGTCGCCTGAAGCTTCTTCACTTCGAGGGCTTTGTCCTGCGGAAGGACCTCGGCCAGAACGCGATCGATGCCAACCTGACGCGCGATGGCATCGGCTGTCCTGTGGTTGTCGCCCGTGATCATGGCGACCTCGATGCCCATGTCGTGAAGCATCTTGATGGCACGGGCACTGCTTTCCTTGACCACGTCCGCCACGGCAATGACACCGATCACCGCACCGTCGCGGGCGACAAACATGGGGGTCTTGCCGTCTTCGGCGAAGCGGTCGACGGCAGCACCAAGAGCGGCAACGTCAACAGAGCGCTCAGCCATGAAGGCGGTGTTGCCCAGCAGGACGTGCGTGAGACCCACGGTTCCCTCGATACCTCGTCCAGGAACTGACGTGAAGTTCTCCAGGGGTTGCAGCATAATGTTCTCCTCCTGGGCCGCTCTTACGATGGCGGTTCCAAGCGGATGCTCCGAGTTCTTTTCGGCTGAAGCCGCCAGGCCCAGGACCTCGCTGCGTCCCACACCAGGCACCGTGAGGACGTCGGCGACGACCGGCCTGCCCTGCGTGATGGTGCCCGTCTTGTCGAAGACGACCGTCTGTACCTTGTGGGCCATTTCCAGCGCCGCACCGCCCTTGATGAGCACGCCGTACTCGGCGCCCTTGCCGGTACCCACCATGATGGCCGTCGGTGTGGCGAGTCCCAGTGCACACGGACAGGCGATCGTGAGGACTGAGATGAAGATGGTGAGCGCAAACACACTGCCCTGACCGGCAATGAGCCAGGCGGCGGCGGCCAGGACGGCAATGCCGAACACGATGGGGACGAAGTAGCCCGAAACGATGTCCGCCAGCTGGGCGATCGGCGCCTTGCTGCCCTGCGCGTCCTCAACCAGCTTGACGATCTGCGCAAGGACCGTGTCGGCCCCGACGTGGGTTGCGCGGAACGTGATGGACCCGTTGCCATTGATGCTGGCGCCCACCACCCTGTCGCCGGGATGCTTCTCAACGGGGATGCTCTCGCCCGTCAACATGGACTCGTCGATCGAGGTGCCGCCGGTCACGACCTCACCGTCCACGGGGACCTTCTCGCCCGGACGGACACGGATGAGGTCACCGACCTCCACCTCGGCCACTGGTAGTTCGACCTCACGGTCACCCTGCACGACGATGGCGGTCTTGGGAGCCAGACCCATCAGCTTCTTGATCGCCTGTGACGTACGGCCCTTGGAGACCGATTCCAGCGACTTGCCCAACAGGATGAGCGTGAGGATGACCCCGGCGGTCTCAAAGTAGAGATCCCCAACGGAGCCGAACGAGCCCTGTGCGATGCGCCACGTCGAATAGCCGCTGTACAGGATGGCTGCGGACGTCCCCATGGCGATAAGCGAGTCCATGTTCGGAGCCCGGTGCCAGATGGCTCGAAATCCCACGATGTAGAAGCGGTAGCCCGCAGCGATGCTGGGGATGACAAGTGCGATCTCAACGAGTGCGTAGCGAAGGGGAAAGTCCATGGGACTCAGCCATGCCGGGATGCGCCAGCCCAGCCACGGCACCATGGGGCCCATCGCCAGATAGAGCAGAGGAACGGCAAACAACGCGGAAACGATGAACCGCTGCCAGAGGGAGCGGGTCTCCTGCGTCTTGCGCTCTGCATCCTCGTCGACGTTCGCCACGGTGACCTCGACGTCCATGGGCGTGTAGCCGGCCCCGGTGATGGCATGCTTCAACGCAGACACACGGACGATGGACGGGTCATAGGCGACGGTGGCCTTCTCAGTGGTCAGGTTCACCGAGGCGCTGGCGACTCCCGCAAGCTTGCGGAGCGCCCGTTCGATAGCGGCGGAGCACGCAGCGCATGTCATGCCACGCACCGGGATCACCACGGTCTTGGCGAGGGATGGCTGGGCAACGCCGTAGCCGGCCTTCTCAACGGAAGCCTTGAGTGCCTCATCGTCGACGCGACTCTCGTCGTATTCGACGGTCAGCTTCTCGGTGGCGGGGTTGACCGCGGCCGAAACGACACCGTCCAGCTTCTTCACCGAGCGCTCGACCGCAACTGCGCACGCAGCGCAGGTCATGCCAGTGATTCCGAGGTCCTTTGTCTTCAACTATTCCTCCCAGATGTTGTTGCCATCCGCTGCACGTTTCACGTCTCGGTAGACCCCACCCCTCCAGGGGTGTGCCTCTATCCTACATGGGTCGCCGGAATCTGCAACGAGACAATTGTGAACACGCGGGACGCTGTCGCAGCACGGTCTTGTGGCGTCACTAGGCAATCCTCGGGACGCGCCAGGGCGTCCCTGCCGCTTCTCCGCAATGTCGTGTGTACGGAACCGAGCGGTTTGGCGTATCATACATGCATGGATATGCGTGCTCAGGAGCCGACGGACGAGCAGCTGGTTCGACAGGCACTCACAGACAGGGACGCCTTTGGGATGCTGGTCGAGCGATATGAGCGACCCTTGACGTCATACGCGGCCCGCCTCATTGGGCGGCAGGAAGCGGAAGATGTGGTTCAGCAGGCGTTTCTGCAAGCCTACCGGAACCTTGCCGGATTCGACACGCACCTGACGTTCAGCGCGTGGATGTACCGCATCGTCCACAATACCGCGGTGAACATGGCCCGCAAGCGTCACGGAACGATGCCTACCGAGCTGGAGCTGGACGGCGAAACGGTCGAACTGCTGACGGGCGATACAGACGTCCCAGCCGAGGCCCTGCGCCAAGAGCTGGAAGGAGCAGTAGGCCGAGCGCTGGGCCAGCTTGACCAGCGGAGCAGGGATGTGCTTCTGCTGTCGCTCGTCGAAGGCAAGAGCTACAGTGAGATAGCGGATATTCTGATGGTCGCGGTCAACTCGGTGGGACCCACCGCGACCCGGGCCAAGAGCAAGCTGCGCAAACTGCTGGAGGCAACTTCGGCACAACAGCCGACATTGTGAATCCCTTGGGGTCAGGCACTATGGTCTTCACAATCGAGAGAGGATAAGCATGGATGATGACTTGAAAGACAAGATACTCGGACAGATCGAGGAGCAGCACCTGGAGCCGCGTGCGACATGGCGTTTCCGGCTTGAACGCATGCTGAAGCACTCGGCGGTGGCGATCCTGTTCGCGCTGACCGCGCTCGGACTGGCGGGAAGTGTGTACATCCTCGTCCAGAATGGCACGCTCGACGACCTGCGGCTTGGTCCGCGGTGGGCGCATCCTGCCTTCTTCGACTTCCCATGGCAGCTCCTGGTCCTCGTCGTCGTCCTCGGCATCCTCTCGTTCGTCGTCCTGCGACGCACCGCCCGCCTGTACCGTGTTGCGAGGTGGTGGCTGGTCGCTGCGCTTATCGTTGCGGTCGTGGCCGGCGCCTGTTGCGCCTACGCGACCAACCTGACGCGGTTCACCTTCCGCGCTGGGCCGGGACAGGAGCTGTTTCGGCGTGGAGGGAACCCCTTCGGCGGGATGATGGGCGGTGCCGTAATCGGCGTCGTCGTCTCGCGCACGACCCAGCGGTGGGTCGTCGACAGCCTGACGGGCGAGCGATGGCTGGTCATCGTCACCGAGGAGACCTACTTCCCCTCCGGTTCGGACATCCCCGTGGGGACGGTCGTCCGGGTCGTCGGGCGGCACCTGAAGGCCACGATCTATGCTGTCGGCATTCGCCCCGTGCTTGGCATGGACGACATGATGGGGCCTGGCGGCATGATGGGGCCAGAAATCCTCATCCCCGGCACGCCGTAAGGGAGCCCGAACTTACCACTCTTGGCTCCATTCACCAGCTGACCCCAAAGGAACCACAAGAGAGGGTTGCGTTTGGGTCAAACCTGCACATGCTGTAGTGGATACCACCGCATGGGAGGTGACGCATGTCACTCGGCATTAATGTTACAATTCCCGAAGGTATCGTGCTCGCGGCAGACAGCCGTCAGACGTACCGGAACCAGAAAGGCATGGCCCGGGTCGGCTCAGACTCGGCGTCCAAGGTATTCCGTATCGGTTCGCGCATGGGGCTGGTCATCGCAGGCCTCGCGTTCCTGCCTCAGCAGGGCGTCATGAAGAACGTCAGCGGGTTCATCGATGACTTCCGCCAGACGATCCCCGTCGACAAGCTATCCGTCGGCGAGGTTGCGAAAGAACTCGCACAATACTTCGACGCCCGCGTCCCCTACCGCGACCAGCTCAAGGGCATCCCCGCCGGTATCAAGGCGGACATGGCCCGGCAGGGTCTGGAGCTGCTGGACCTCAAGGAAGAACCGACCCGCGTCATGTTCCATTTCAAGAACAAGCAGGGTCAGGTCCAGGAAGCAGTTGCCGCTCCCGACGGACTGCAGTTCGTCCTGGGCGGGTACAACAAGGATAAGAGCAGCGAAGTCTACATGATCTACGTCCCCGGAGCCACCGACCAGGCGCGCGACAGCCGCAAGCAGGGCAAGGAATACGGCGCAGGCTGGATCGGGCAGACAGACGTCGTCACGCGCATCGTCCTGGGGTTCGACCCGCGTCTTCAGGGCATCCCGCTCGTGCGCGAATCGGCGGCGAAGATCGGCGAGGCCGCCGTACAGCAACAGCTGCGCGGGGTGGAATACAGCATCCAGTGGGGCACCATGACCCTGCAGGACGCCGTCGACTTCTGTCAGCTCGCCATCGAGACCACGACCGCCATCCAGCGCTTCAGCGACGGTGTCCTCATGGACCCGGGCGACATGACCGGCGTGGGTGGCCCTATCGACATGGCCGTCATCACGTATGACAAGGGCTTCACTTGGCTCAACCGCAAGCATCTCAGGAGCAAGACCGGCGAGGTCGACCTCGAAGACCTGCCGTCGCTGGAGAAGTAGCCATGCGACGCCGCTCGTCTCCTCTCGACTACGATGCCCTGTACCGCGAGCTGATTGCACAGTGTGACGACGAACCTGCCCAGGACGTCATTGCCGGCCAGATCTGGTCCCTCGTGCAGACGGAACATGCCACAGGGCTGTCCATGTCGTTGACGCCGACAGTCGCCGAGGGGCGCAGCACGTCCTTCCACCTGCGGGGAAAACCGCTCGTGGAACTTGCCGAGCTCTCACTTTCGTGGAACCAGCGAGAGGCGGCGATCGGCATGGCCGCCATCTGCGCCGCATGCAACATCACTTCGCGCTTCGCGGGTGCCGACGAAGCAAACGGGCGTGACCTCCTCCTCAAGAAAGCGGTTGGCAAGAAGGTCGGCCTTGTTGGGCACTTCCCGTGGACCGATGAAATCCGTTCCGCCGCCGGCAGTTTGACCGTCTTCGAACAGCGGCCGCAGGAAGGCGACCTGCCCCAGCAGGCAGAAGAATATCTCCTCCCGCATCTGGACGTCGTCGCCATCACCGGCTCTGCACTCACCAACAAAAGTCTGCCACGCCTGCTGGAACTCGCCTGCAATGCCTGGGTCATGCTCATCGGCCCTTCGACGCCCCTTTCGGTGCTCATGTTCGACTATGGCGTCGACGCGCTGTCGGGCTGCGTCGCCCGGGACCCGGAGGAGCTGGCCGAGGTCGTCCGCGAAGGCGGCGGCGTGCGCGAGTTCAGAAATGCTGTCCGCTTCGTGACGCTGCAGAAACCCTGACAATCCCGGGGTCAGGTCTACACATTTGACAAACTTTTGTAGAATGTCTAGACCTGACCCTGAAAGAAAAGGAGTGGCATGAACAAGAAAATGTGGTACTTGGCAGCTGGATACGCCTTGACCGTCGCCTTTGCGCTCGCGCTTCAGTTCCTGCCTCCTGTCATCCCGGTCATGAAGCAGACCCTCAGCATGACTGCTGGACAGGCGGGGATGCTGATGTCCTCGCTGGCGCTGTTCGGCATCGTCGTCTCGCCGCTGGTCGGCTACCTGGCGGACCGATGGGGCGGCCGGATGGTCGGACTGCTGGGACTTGCGTGCCTTATCGCCGCCGAGGCCTGGTTCGTACTGTCGACGTCCTACACGAATCTGCTGATGGCACGGCTCGCCATGGGCATCGGTGCCGCAACGCTGTCCATCCTCGGCGCCCAGATCATCAGTCAGAACTTCGCTGGCACAAGATATCTCGGCGCGGCCATGGGCACCATGAATACAGCGGTTCCGGCCGGAATCCTGATCAGTCAGCTGGGCTTCTCCCGCCTCGCAGCCGCACGGGGATGGCAGGCGCCGGTCTGGGCGTGCCTGGCCTTCACCTGCATCGTGGCGGCGACCTACGTCGTGTTTTACCGGGAACCAGAGTCACGGCATGACGAGGTCCCCATCTCGCTGGTCGCGGGTCTTCGGCACCTGAACCCTCAGCTCTGGATGCTGGGCCTCGTCTGGCTGTTCTGGAATGCTGGGGCGCTCGTCCTCCTGACATTTGCCAACGACCTGCTGGTCGGCCGGGGCATGTCGCCCCAGTCAGCAGGCACGATGGCCAGCGTCCTCATGTTCTTTCCGATTGTCGGATCGACGTTCATGGGTCATGTCCTGGACCACAAGGGCTGGCAAGGCCGTGGCACAGCGCTGGCCTGTCTGATGTTCGCCGGTTTCGTGGTCCTGCTTGGGGTGTTCTCCAGCAATGTCGTGGTCCTGTTCCTCGGGGTCAGCTTCAGCTTTGCGCTTGCCCCGGCCGGCATCTTCGCTCTGGCCCCGCACCTCATGCACGGCAGGGAGAGCGGCCTGGGATATGGCCTCCTGGCCGGCATGCTGAACGTTGGCGTCCTCTTCGGCCCTGCAATCGGAGGCATCGTGCGCGATGCCACCGGGAGCTACCTCGCAAGTTTCATCATGGCGGGCATCCTGACGAGCATCGGGGCGGCCTGCGTCCTGCTCCTGCGTCGACCGGCCGTCGAGAACGCCTGATGGCTCCACGTCCCGTGAGGTCCACCCGCAGGTCCGAGCTGCTCCTGCTGTTGGGCGTCTTCCTCTGGTCGACCACGTTTGCCGTCATGAAAGAGAGTCTGGGCAGCATCTCGCCGGCGCTCCTGATCCTCATTCGCTTTTCCATCGCCGCGGCGGTCGTGTATGTACTGTTCCGCAGCAAGATCGAGTTCACGTGGCTCAACCTGCTGAAAGGGCTAGCCATCGGCATCCCCGAATACGTCGGGTTCATGCTGCAGGTCACGGGAATCACGATGACGACGGCAAGCAAGAGCGCCTTCATCACGGGCCTGGCCGTCGTCGTGGCGCCGGTCCTGTCGTTCCTCTTTCTGAGGGAGCAGCGCTCATGGAAGGTCGCGTTGGCACTTCTCCTGGCGGTGAACGGTCTCTGGATCATCTCCTTCGGGTTCACGCTCCGGGTCGGCGGCATGGGCATGGGGGACTTCCTCACGCTGCTGTGCGCCCTGGCCTTCGGCGTGCAGGTCTTCATGATCCACCTGTTCTCGCACAGGGATTCCTTCTACGCCACCACGTTCTTCCAGCTGCTGGCCGTCGCCATGTGCTCCCTCGCCTACGCGCTGGCGACGAAGCAGACGCTCGTCGTGAACCCTGTGTCATGGCCCTCCCTGCTGTACCTCGCCGTCTTCACGACCGTCATCACGCTGCTGCTACAGAACCGCTTCCAGCATGACGTGACGGTCGCGCAGGCCAGCGTCATCTACTCGCTGGAACCTGTCTTCGCCACCCTGCTGGCTGTCCTGTTCATCGGGGAGCAGATGGGTCCTTCCATTCTCGTGGGCGGCGTCCTCATGTTCACGGCGTCCGCGATCTCCTGACACGCCGGACAAGCGATGCAACACGAATTGAAGCGCTACTGGACCGTCATCCGCCACCTTGGCACGAACATGCGGCTGCTGCTTGCCGGCGCAGCTCTGCTGGGGTTGGGGAACGGTATCTTTATGACCTTCTTCAACCTGTATCTCAAGCAGGGTGGACTGGGTGAGGCCTTCCTCGGCCGGCTGAATTCCCTCGGGACGATCGGGTCCCTAGCCCTGGCAATTCCGGCAGGACTGCTGGTGACCCGCCTCGGCAGCAGGAAATCGCTCGTCCTTTCAGCGGCGCTCATCGCCGTGTTCGGCGCCCTTCAGGCCAACGTCCTGATACCGGCGCTGCTCGTCGTCCTGCAGATCGGCATTTCGGCCAGCACCATGCTGTATGGAGCCACGTACAATCCTGAAATGATGCGCAGTACCGACCCCGGGGACCGGCAGGTCGCCTTCAGCCTCGCGTTCACCGTGGGGACTGTCATGTCGGTCATCGCGTCCGCCGTGGGAGGACTCCTGCCACGCCTGTTCGCACGGTTCGGGGCATCGCCCGTCACCGGGCTCCGCCTGACCCTGCTCGTGGGAGCAGCCCTCATCCTTGCAAGCACAGCCGTCTTCCTGCGCCTCCGGGACTATCGCAGTGGCAACGGCGAGCAGGTGGTGGACACCCTGTGCGCCGTTCAGAACGAGCCGGAGGTCACGTCCTCGTGGAAGCGCTTTGCGTTCCGGTACGCGGTGGTGAACGTCATCATCGGGTTTGGTGCCGGGCTCACCATCCCCTACCTCAACCTCTACTTCACCGACCGCTTTCACGCCAGCACAGTCGTCGTCGGCAATCTGTTCGCCATGAGCAACGTCGTGCTTACGGTCGGCGTCCTGCTCGCTCCATGGCTCGTCCGGCGGGCGGGCCTGCTGCGCACCATCGCCGTCACCGTCGGAGGTTCGCTCGTGTTCCTGGTCATGATGGCGTTCACGCACAATGTCGTCATCGCCTCCCTGGCATTCTGGATGCGCGCGGGTCTCATGATGTGCTCGACGCCGGTCACAGACAAGTTCTGCCTGGAGCTGGTGCCATCCGACAAGCGCTCCGTGGCCCACAACATCTTCCAGATGGCATGGACCAGCTCCTGGGCCGTTTCGACGGCGCTGGGAGGCTGGCTCATCCAGAAGACGGGGTTCACCCTGCCCATGGTCCTGACGGCTGCCATCTATGCCATCTACCTCGCCGTCTTCATCCTGTCCTTCCACCACCATCCCGCGATGCAGCACCCCGGCATTGTCTGTCCACAAACGATTCCCGCACAGACCGACTAGCAGAAGGGTGGTGCCACAGGGTATCCGTGCCAGCAACGGGCGAGACCCTGTGTGTTGAGAATCTAGAGGGGGGCGCGGACTGCAGGTTCAGGCCCTGTCACCTGCTTTCTTCAGTCTGAACCGCTCCGCTCGGCGAGAAGCCTCCAGGCCAGCAGCGCGGCTCCTCGACGTGACAGCGGTTTGCCGGCGTAGTCCATGACATTATCCAACCCATGCTGTCTGCAGACGACACGCAAGGCCTCATCACCGACAGGATCATTCATCTGAGCCTGCATGGCAGCGACCTCACCACCGAAACCGGCCGCCGTCAGGAGCATGTTGATGCCCTCACTGCCACTCATCCGCCTCTTGGGCTGGAATGCAAGGTCGATGAGTCCGTGGTCGAGGTATGCGTCGCGCAACGAGGTGAACATCCAGTGGCTGCGCTGGACGCCCCACCCGGAGCCTTCTGCCGGCTTGTAGCGGAGTCCAAACCAGACATGCCGGATCTGCGTGCGCACGTCCAGCACGCGGTCCCACATATGTCTCGTCCATGCGTACGCGCGTATCCATCCGTTCGCCTCGCCGCCTTCGGAGGGGGTCCCAATGCTCTGTGGCGTCGACTCCGGCTGCTGCAGGACACGCTCAAGCAGGACGACGAACTCGCCACCATTCACCTGACGCTCCAGCTCAAGGTCACCGTCGGGAGCTCCCAGAAGAATATGCAGGGCCACCAATCTCTGGATGCGTGCATCCGCGGGGACTGCCGTCTCAACCGGCTGCGCGCGCACAACGCTGACACAGCCTGCGATCAGGACGAAAGCAACGGGCAATACTATGCCCCATCTCGTGGACGTCCTCATGCTGCCTTCTTCTCCCAGTCAGGTGTCCACTCACTCATACGTCCTCCAACCTCCATGTCGCGGCGTCCTTCAGGTTCCTTCCTCCAGCCGCCCCATGCTATCACCCACCATGTCACTGTCAAGCGCGGAACAAGGAGACTTCCGTCTCCTCACACGGTCGGTGCCACAAAAACAGGGGTCAGCGCCCCTTGTGCCTGCCCATGTGGGGCATGAGACCGGGCGCCTGCGGTTTGGGAGGCTTCTCGCCGGTGAGCAGTGCACGCAGCTGGGCGATCTTGTCGCGCAGCTTGGCCGCTTCCTCAAACTCCAGCGACTCGGCGTGCGCCAGCATCTCCTCGTTAAGCTGGATGACCAGGGCCTGAACCTCGGTAGGCGACATCCTCGCCAGCATTTCCTTGCCCAGCTTCTCGACCTCGTCCGGCTGGCGCCATGGCAGGTCGATGAGCTCCGAAATGGCCTTGTGGATGGTCTGGGGTGTGATGCCATGCTCCTCGTTGTATGCCAGCTGGTACTCACGGCGCCGGCGCGACTCCGCCATAGCGCGGCTCATGGAGCCGGTGACTTCGTCGGCGTACATGATGATGGTGCCGGACACGTTGCGGGCGGCCCTGCCCATCGTCTGCAAAAGCGACGTCTCGCTGCGCAGGAACCCTTCCTTGTCCGCATCCAGAATGGCGACCAGGGAGACCTCCGGCAGGTCCAGCCCTTCGCGCAGGAGGTTGACGCCGACCAGGACGTCGATGTCGCCCGAGCGCAGCTGCCGCAGGATGTGAACACGGGCGAGCGCGTCCAGGTCGCTGTGCAGGTACTGTGCCTTGATGCCTTCCTGCTGGAGGAAATCAGCCAGCAGTTCCGAGCTCTTCTTGGTCAGCGTCGTCACGAGCACGCGCTCCTGTTTCTCGACACGCTGTCGTATCTCACCCATCAGGTCGGGGACCTGGTCCTTGCTGCGGTGCACTTCGATGGCGGGGTCGACGAGGCCCGTCGGACGCAGGAGCTGCTGCGCAACCTGTGTCGAGACCTGATACTCGTAGTCAGAGGGCGTCGCGCTGACGAAGACGGCTTGCTGGACGTACCGCATGAACTCGTCGAACATGAGCGGTCGGTTGTCGAGCGCGGACGGTAGGCGGAAGCCGTAGTCGATGAGCGTTTGTTTGCGCCGGTGGTCGCCGTTGAACATCCCGCGGATCTGCGGGACACTGATGTGCGACTCGTCCACGAAGAGCAGGAAGTCCTTGGGCAGGAAACTCAGGAGCGTGTACGGCTCTGACCCCGGAGCACGGCCGCTGAAGTAGCGGCTATAGTTCTCGATGCCAGTGCAGTAGCCCGCCTCGCGCAGCATCTCGACGTCGTTCTTGGTGCGCTCCTCGATACGCTGGGCCTCCACGAACTTGTTCAACGACGTGAAAACCGTGACGCGGTCCTCCATGTCCTTCTGGATGAGTGCAATGTATTTCTCGATGCGCTCCGGGCTGGTCACGAACTGCGCAGCGGGGAAGAAGATGAACTCCTTGTACTCCTTGATCACCTGGCGCGAACCCAGGTCGAACTCCTGGATCTTCTCGACCGTACCGTCCAGCGACAGCCGGATGCGGATGCCGGTCTCCGTTTCCTTTGGCATGACCTCCAGCGTCGACCCGCGCACGCGGAAGGAGCCGCCCTTGCCCACGTCCTCGACGCGTTCGTAGCGGAGCCCGATGAGCGACCGGGCGATGTCGTCGCGCTTCATGGCGGCGCCCTGTGTTACGGTCAGCAGTCCTTCGCGGTACTCCTCCGGTGAGTCCCAGCCGTAGATGCAGCTCACCGAACTGACGACGATCACGTCCTTGCGTTCGACGAGCGAGCGGATCGTCGAGTGCCGGAGGCGGGCGATGTCCTGGTTGATGTCGGCGTCCTTCGCGATATACAGGTCGATCGTGGGCACATATGCCTCAGGCTGATAGTAGTCGTAGTAGCTGACAAAATACTCGACCGCGTTCTCGGGGAAGAAGGCCTTGAACTCACTGTACAGCTGTGCGGCAAGCGTCTTGTTGTGGCTCAGGACAAGGACCGGGTGGTCAAACTCCTTGATGACGTTCGCCATCGTGAACGTCTTGCCGGAGCCGGTAACGCCGACCAGGGTCTGGAAGCGGTCGCCCTCCTGGATCCCGGCGATCAGCTTCGCGATGGCCTGCGGCTGGTCCCCTGACGGTTCAAACGGTGCCTTCAGCTTGAAGATGCTCAACTGTGAATCCCTTTGGGGTCAGGCACAATGGCCTTCACATTTCTGTGAATATGGCGACGCTGTGTCTCCAGGTTCGCTGGACGCGGCTTGCCAGCGCACTCCCGGACATAGGACAGGAATGGACCATTTGGGTCGCCCCGTGCACTTTGAAAATCAACCGGCAACCAGTCTACGTTGAGCCACGAAGGCGACGGGACAAGACCGGCCATGGCCGCACAGCTCGACCACCGCCACTCCTCCGGAGAATGTACCAGTTGCGCCCGCACTGGGTTGAGAAGCATGTAGCTCGCCGCATCGATCAGGTAATTGTCATTGAGCACGATCCCCGACCAATAGCGACCCTGGAACACATGACCCGAATGCTCGTATCTTCCGTTGTATCGCTTGGTATATCTCAAGTCCAACTCTCTCATCCCGAGCGAGAGGTTGGGCTGAGGGGTCTCCAGCAGCAGATGGTAGTGATTACCCATCAGGCAATATGTGTAAATCCGCCAGCCAAACTCTGAGACGACGTCACTGACAATCCCTAGGAAGGCTTTCCAGTCAGCTTCTTCCCAGTAGATCATCTCCTGGCCGTTGCCCCGGTTGGTCACGTGATACACGGCTCCCTCGTACTCGATGTGCGGCGCTCTACCCATATCTCATGCCTCCCTGATACATTGGATGATCAATTGTGAATATCATTGTACCTGGTACAAGGGAATTCACAATTCGCGGGACCAGCCGAGAAGGAGGTTGAATTGGGTGGTGCCACCGCATTCGAGGAAGACCTGTTCGACGTTCATGATGTGGGCTTCAGAATTCGCGCCCGGGCTGCGGAAGACCATGTCAGCACACGCAGCTGTTGCGTCCTGCACCGATCCACCGGCAAGGACGACTGCTTCGATCCGCGTGCGCAGGTCGGACAGGTAGGAGCGGTCTGCGTCAATGCGGCGCCTGATCTCGGCGTGGTCGCGCGTAAGGTTCCCATGACCGGGGACGAGCAGGTCGACCTGCATCGCCGCGAACATGCCGAGTGTGCGCTCGAACGCATCGAGCCGGTCGCTGACGAAGGGGATCTCGAGGTCGCTCAGGAGGTCGCCGGCCCACAGGAAGGCAGACTCAGCGTCGTAGACTGAGAGGTGATCGCGCGCATGTCCGGGGGTATGAAACAGCTGGACGCGCATGTCTCCCACCATGAGCCCGATGATGCGGTCGACGGTCTGGTCGGGCATGGGCGGGCTAAACGGGGTGTCGGCTGCGACGCCTTCCGCTCCGTAGTAGCCCTGTATCGAACGGCGCGTGTGCTCCAGGTCGAGGGCAGTCTGAGCGACGTATGACTGGTGCGTCACGACATGCGCACCCGGGAACCGCGCCGCGCCCAGGACGTGGTCCCAGTGGTGATGTGTGATCACGACCGTCTCGACCTTCAGCTGCTGCGCCTCGCAGAACGCGGCGATGTCCTCCACCTCGTCGGGAAGGAGCGCCGGGTCGATGAGCGTGGCATGTGCTGCGTCGTGCAGGATGCCGGTGTTCATGGCATACCCACGACACTTCGCTGCCCACAGGTGAGCCGTCAGCGCTTCGAAGTGCACGCTCATGTCACAGGACCTTCACCAGGGGAAGGACATAGCGCCAGATCAGGATGATGAAGCTCGCGCTGCCGGCCAGCACGAACAGGTGCCAGATCTCGTGGAAGCCCACGACACCGGGCCACGGATTGGGCTTCTTGATCGCATAGAGTACGGCGCCGCCGCTGTAGGCAAGGCCCCCGGCCAGCATCCAGGCCATGCCGCTCCACCCGATGGCACGCTGAAGCGGAACCGTCGCCCACGCCGCGAACCAGCCGAGCAAAACGTAAAGTCCGGCCTTGAGGCCCCGTGGGGCGTCGAGCCAGAAGACGTCGGTGAGGATGACGGCCCCGGCCAATCCCCACACGCCCCAACATAGCGACGTACCCACGCGACCGCGCAGCGCGATGAGACACATGGGTGTGTAGGTGCCCGCGATGAGGATGGAGATGCTGATGTGGTCGAGCCTGCGCAGCATGACGTGGACCTTCGGACTGACGTCGAGTAGGTGGTACCAGGCGCTTGCAGAGTACAGCAGGACCATGCTGAAGCCATAGACGAGGAAGGGGACACCCGCCCTGCCACCGCCACGGATGACGGCCTCCCTGACGAGCAGGACGGTGACGACGATGGCGCCCATGCTCCCAAGCAGGTGCGAAATGCCGTTGAAGGGTTCCTTGAACTTGACCACGAGATCTCCTAGGTTGTCTTGATCAGTGTGACGGTGACCGTACGCAGCAGTGCGTCGTACACGATCTCCGCGCCAAAGGTCTCACTGATGAAGCGAAGGGGAAGCATGGTCCTGCCGCCGACGATGCGAGGCGCCACCTTCGGGTTGGCCGGATCGATGAGCACATCCGTGTCATCAACCCGCGCGGTCGGCTTGCCGATCCACAACTCGACCTTCTTGCTACCGATGAGTGTGACCTTCTGCTCCTTGGCGTTCCAGAGGACCTGAGCTCCCAGCGGCGTGGCGATATACCGGACGGGCAGGATGGTCCGTCCATTCTCGATGACGGGCGCCGTCTCCATGGGCACAGTCACACCGTTCATGACGACCGTGGACTTGTCGATGGTGAAGACCAGGGTCACCTTGGTGATCGGGTCTGTGATGATGATCGGCTGCGCCTTGACAGGACCCGCCGGGTTGCTGACATTACCCATGACGTCCTCGCACATGACCCAGTAGTAGTAGCTGGCGCGCTCGAGTGGACCACGGTCGACAAATTGTGTCGCACTTGACACTGCCTCGCCGACAAGTTCCGCCGTCTCGAGGTCCGACGCGCCTTGCCTGCGATAGATGTCATACCGCACGACCGGGTAGCTCCCCTGGGTCGATGCCTGCCAGCTCACCCTCACCTGACCCTGTTCTCCCACCGCCGCCAGTCCGCCGGGTGTCCCAGGCAGCACAAAGCGCGGACTGATACTGACCGCACAGCCGCCCGTGGTCGTACGGACGGGGAGCCCGCCAAGTGTGACGGTGCCGCGCAGGTTGATACCGGTCTTGTCAGTTGGAGCCACGGCTATGAACCGCAGGGACCCCAGGATGGTCTCACCGCCGGACAAGCCCACGACGTCACTCTGGATCTGGAGGATACCAGGGTCAGTGGATGGTCCCGGCGGAGTTGTGAGTGATGCAGATCCAGCAACGCCCTGCAGGGCAACGAGCGTGGGGTCCCATGCCACGGTAAGGTCCACGTGGTCGAACAGCATCTGCAGGTTGCGCGCTTTCAGGTCGAGGGCAAACTCATCGCCCTCGCCGACGCGCAAGCTCTGGGGCGACAGGATGAACCCAACCGTCGGCGTCGGCGCAAACCCCGCCTTGACCGGAACCGACACTGCCGTACTCCCCATGGTGAACGTGATCGTGCCGGTGTTGTTGGCGTTGGGATCGACCCAGCGCGCGTCGACGCCGACCGTGAACGCCTGACTGCCATCAAAGGTGAGCGGGCTGACCCGGATCCAATTGGCCGACGTCGCGACGACCCCCTGAACCGGAGCCAATCCATTCATCTGGACCACGAGCTGCCCGGTCACGCCGGCTCCTGCCTTGAGGACGCCGAAGTCAAGGTTGACCGGTGAAGGTGACAGGGCGACGGGGATGGCCGCAACCGGCGTCAGTGTCGGCACGACCAAGGTTGCGGGAGCTGCAGACGTATCGACCACAGCCTCGAATGGAGAGGAGTTGGCCTCGGTGATCTGCACGACGTGCGGGCCAGGCAGCGTCGGAAGCGCGCACGGGGTGGTCAGCGCAGGCTGTGTGACGCCGTCAACGGACACCACCGCGCCCAGGGGCACAGAGTCGACAATAAGCAAACCTGGCTGCTCTGGTGGGAGCACCGTCAGGAGAGACGTGGTTGTGGCAAATGGGACTGTACCCGACACGCCCGCATCGGCTGACGCCCCAGCGGCAAAGGACACGGTCAGCTGGTACTGCCCCGGCTGAAGCAGGCCTGCCGCCGTCCCGCCCACGAAGTAGCGGAGCCCCCCTGTCTGCTCAATCGGCGTAGTCATAGACACGATGCCCACTGGCGTCCCATAACGCCTGGCCACCAGGGCGGAGCTGTCGACCAGGGTTCCCTGCATGTCGCGCAGTTCGAATCCAGGCGTCACGACCATGGACTCGGGGCTGGACACCTGAGTGGACACGTCAAGCACCGCGCCCAGGGTGACGCTGTCCGGGACGGTCGCGCTCGCCACGATGTCGGCGACGGTCACTTGAGACAGCCACGCCGCACCAAACGGCGAACTGTTCTTGCGCATGGCCAATGATATATTCAGAACCCCGGCCGGCAGAGATGGGGGCAGCATGAATGTCAGGGCGACGGTACCCCCGGGGAGGACCGACTGCGTGAGTGCCTGACCCTCCAGGCTCGCGATAAGCGGATCACCAACAGCCAGCACGGGTTGATACGTGGCATCCCATGTCGTCGTGCCGACGTTCTGGACCAGAAACCTGACAATCGCTTGCGCGCTGGTGGAGAGGACTGCGCCGGCCGGACTCTCAAGCACCCGGAAGTTGTCTCCCTGATTGAACCCTCCGTACAGGTCTCCGTAGTGGATGGGCTGGGGCGTCGGGATCCAGGCGGGCGGGTCCGTGATGATGGCAGGATTGGGCAGCGTCACGGCCACTGGCGGCCACAGGGGCTGCCCATCGCTTCCGAGGACCTGCCGGGCCATCAAGGCCAGAATATGCTCCTGATAGTGCCGGCCGCCCACCGTGTTGGGATTGTTGGTAGATGACAGGCCATTGTAGGCCCAGATGGCGTAGTACCAGTTCTCCAGGACGTTCCGGTCGCGGTCGCCGATGCCGGGGGCCAACTTCCACTTGCCGTCGAGTATCCTGGCTCCAGTTTCGATGTTATAGTCGATATCGGTCATGAGGCGGTCGACGTCACTCCGCGCCGAGGTGTTGATCTGCATGATGCCAACGTCCTGCGACGTGGCATTCGTCCCGACGACCGTGTTGCCGACGGCATCGAACTGACGCCATCCAGACTCCTGGTAGGCGATGGCCATGAGGATTGCAGAGGGAACGTTGTAACGCAGGGCTGCATCCTTGAGACGCGCACGGATGTAAGTGTCCGGGGGATTCGTACTGCCTGCAGCAACGGCGACAGGTGCCATCGAGGCAACCACTGCAACGATGAGGGCCAGAATGGTCGTGCGCTTTGACAGGTGTGTCTGCTTCAAGTCTGCGTGCACCTCATTCCTCGGAGATAGATTCTTCCAGCGTAGCTGCGACGCGGCCAAAAGCAAAGAGCAGACCGTGATGGTTTCCCGCGCTTGCACTCCAGCCAGGAATAACTCCGCTCCGCCAGGAGGATGTTACAACAACTAGGACTGTCCCCTGTTACAAGGGCGCCTGCTGCTGTCATCGCGTCCTGAGCTCGCTGTCCGTCGCCGGGGTGGACCTCCACGGCGGCGATGCCATCACGGATGACCGTGACGCCGAACCCGAGGCGAAGCGCGTCCAGCACCGTCTGCAGAACGCAGTAGTCGGTCGCGAGACCGCAGACGTACAGCATCTCGATGCCCCGGCTGCGAAGCCAGGCCTTAAGGTCCTCGCTGGTCGCTTCAAATGCGCTGTAGCCGTCGTCGACATTGTTGGTCCCCTTGTCCAGGACCAGCAGGAACCGCCCGGTGTCCAGTCCGGCTCTGAACTGCGCGCCGTACGTGCCCGCGACACAGTGAGGAGGCCAGCTGCCGAAGTGGACGCTGTTCGCGGGGTGCCAGTCGCGCGAGGCGACAACGGTGGCAAACCGTGGCATCCATGCGTTGATGACCGGGATAATGGCGTCCCCTCCGGTCACGGCCAGGGCCCCGCCGGGGCAGAAGTCATTCTGGACGTCGACGACCAGCAGCGCCGTATCAGGACCGAAGCGTTCCTGGCTCATGACGACCGTGCATCGATCAGGCTGCGCCGCAGGTCGAACAACTCGCGGCTGACGCCGACGTGATACGTGTGGGGGTTTGCAAAGCGCTTGTGTCCGCCGTACAGCAGGGCAAACCGCTGGGCGCTCCATACCGCTGTCTCGAGCAAGGTGGGGAATGTGTACACGAGTTCGCCATTCCTGACGATCGCCTTGCGGATGTTCTCACGCTTCAGTCCCGCCACCTCGGTCTTCTTGTAGTCGAAGTCGGGATGCATCAGCACGGTCGGCTCGTCGTCGCCTCCGGTCAGGCACAGGCCGTCGAGCAGCCAGAGACCGTCCCCGGCGTCATAGTAGCGGTATAGTTCCTTCTCGCCCGGGATGTTGATCTTGGCCGGGTTTTCGGAAATCTTGATGATCGGCCTGCCCCTGAGCTGAACCATCTTGTACACGCCATCCAGCGCGCCATCGCTGTAGCCGGTCACCAGGCGTGTTCCCACACCGAACATGTCGATGGGGGCGCCCTGGTCGACGAGTGACTCTATGACGTACTCGTCGAGCTGGTTGCTGACTGCGATCTTCACGTGGCTCAACCCATTCTCGTCGAGAACAGTCCGCACCTTCTTGCTGAGGTACGCGAGGTCTCCGGAGTCCAGCCGGACGCCCCTCAGGTGGTGGCCCTGTGCCTCCAGCTCCCTGCCGACAATGACGGCGTTGGGCAGTCCCTGCCTCAGCGTGTCATAGGTGTCGAGGAGCAGGACGGAGTCGTCCGGATGCATCTGTGCATAGGCGCGGAACGCTTCCAGCTCCGTGTCAAAGCTCTGGATCCAGCTGTGGGCAACCGTCCCCCCCACGGGCACGCCTTCTTCGAACGCCAGCAGGACGTTGGACGTCGAAGCAACGCCGCCCACGAAGCACGCCCGGCTGGCGCCCATGCCGCCGTCTCCCTGCGCGCGCCTGAGGCCAAAGTCGACAATGCCCCTCCCCTCGGCCGCGCACACCATGCGGCGTGCCTTGGTCGCGATGAGTGTCTGGAAGTTGATGGTGCTGAGCATGAGCCCCTCCAGAAGCTGGGTCTCGATGAGCGGACCCTTGACGCTGATGATGGGTTCCCCCGGAAAGACGACCTCGCCTTCGGGCACAGCCGTGATGTCGCCGGTGAACCGCGTCCTTTCAAGTACCTGGAGAAAGTCGCCCCGGTATCCAAGCGAACTCAGATACCCGAGTTCCTCCGACGTGAAGCGCATATTAAGCACATAGTCGACGGCGTCGCGCAGACCAGCCGCAATGGCGTATCCTCCTCCGTAGGGATTCTGCCGATAGAAGATGTCGAATACGGCCTCGTCCTGCCCTTTGCCGGAAAGGTAGTAGCCTTGCGTCATGGAATACTCATAGTAGTCCGTATAGAGTGGCGAGAATCTGCGGTGATACGCCTGCCCACGTCGTTTATCCACGATCTTGCTCCTTTCAATTCACGACTCCGGTAGCTTCATACTATTTAGTATAGCCTCAATGTCTTTGCGGGGCCAGAACAGCATGAGCCCCGTCCTTGCAAACGTTCGCGCAGGCTCTAGAATGGCACCATGATAAGAGTCTATGCATTCCATACAGGAGGATGACCATGAAGGACCTTTTCTCTGAACTGGACGTTGCAGGAGTTCGCCTTGCAAACCGTCTTGTGCTGCCACCCATGGCAACCGAGCAGGCGGATGCTGAGGGACTTCCAAGTCCCGCGACAGCCGGCCACTACGGCTCGATGGCCACCACCGGCGTAGCCCTGGTCGTCGTGGAACACTCCTGCGTCACGCCGGAAGGACGTGCATCACCTCGCCAGATATCCCTGGCATCCGACGCACATGTAGCCGGACACGCCGCCATCGCTGCTGCTATCCATGCCTCCGGTGCCCTGTGCGCTGCCCAGATCAGCCATTCCGGGTCGAACCGGCGGGCGGAGATGCCCGGACGGTGTCTCGGCCCAAGCGCCGTAGAGAACCCTGTCTCGCACCTGGTCCCGGAGGAGATGTCGAAGAACGATATCGTGGCAGTCATTCGCGCCTTCGGGGCAGCAGCCGACCGCGTCCACCGGGCCGGCTACGATTTCGTCGAGATCCACTGCGCGCACGGCTACCTGCTGGGAGAGTTTCTCAGCCCCCTGACCAACCACCGCACCGACACATATGGCGGGACAGCCGCAGGGCGAAGGCGCCTGCCGCTCGAAATCGTCGAAGAAGTCCGGGCAGCAGTGCACGGGGACCTGCCGCTCATGGTAAGGCTTGGCGTCGCGGACAACCCGCCTCTCCTTCAACTCTACGAAGGCGGGCTCACCATCGCGGAAGGTGTCGAAGCCGCACGTGCACTTGATGATGCAGGCGTCGCCATCCTCGACCTGTCGGCGGGCATCTGCGGAAGCCGCCCCGCCGGGATCACGGGTGAAGCGTACTTCCGGCCATTTGCCGAGGCCGTCTCGTCAGCGGTCCGTTGTCACGTCGTCTGTACCGGTGGCATCACACAACCACAAACTGCACAGGAAATCATCGAGAATGGAACGGCCGATCTGGTGGGCGTCGGGCGCGCACTCGTTGCCGACCATGACTGGGTGCGCAAAGCCCGGGAAGCAACAAGCCACTAAACCTTTCCACAGGAGCCATCATGGACATCAGCATTACCATCAGCGGCGAGGCAGGGCAGGGGGTCAAGACACTCGGGTCACTGACCGCACACGTCCTGTTCGACCGCGGGTACTATGTCGTACAGGACGAAAGCTATCATAGCCGCATCCGAGGAGGGTTGGACGCCACGACGATACGCGCGTCCGACGTGCCCCGCCATGCTGTCCAGCCACTTATGGACCTGTTCGTCCCGCTGGCCTCGTCCGTCCTCCCCTACCACCTTGCCGGCAATGGTCACGAGTCCGAAATCGCAGCGTCGACCCGGACCTTGTGCGACGCCAAGTCCGGGGTGGATCTACCTGGGGCGGTACGAGTCCCCGCCGTTGAACGCGCAACCGCCCTGGCGGGCGATGCCCGCGCCGCCAACGTCTTCCTATTCGGCGCCATGTGCCGCATGCTCGGCATTCCCCTTGAAGCAGCGACTGTGGTGACACGCAAGGTCTTTCCCGCGAAGATCCTGGAGAAGAACCTTGCAGTCCTGGAGGAGGGCTATGACCAGCCCGTCATGGAAGCATGGTCGCTGCCGCAGCGGAAGCTGGACCACCACCTCCTCACCAACGCCAGCCAGGCGATCGGCGCTGCCGCGATCATCGCAGGAGTCAAGTTCTACTCCGGCTACCCGATGACGCCTGGATCCGGTATCATGAACTACCTGGCAGCACACGCGGAGCAGTACGGGATCGTCGTCGAGCAGGCGGAGGACGAGATCTCCGCAGCCAACATGGCCGTGGGTGCCAGCTATGCGGGCGTGCGCCAGATGGTCTCGACGTCTGGCGGCGGATTCGCCCTGATGGTCGAAGCCCTGTCACTGGCCGGAATGACAGAGACCCCCATCGTCATCGTCGACGCGCAGCGTCCTGCGCCTGCTATCGGACTGCCGACGCGCACGGAGCAGGGCGACCTGTGGTTCGTCCTGCAGGCCGGGCACGGTGAGTTTGTGCGCTACCTGAGCGCACCGCGCACGGCAGAAGACGCCTTCAATCTGACATTGAAGGCGTATGATCTCTCATCGAAGTACCAGATTCCTGCTATCATCCTGTCCGACCAGCAGCTGGCGGATACGCTTGTGACGGCGCCCCGCTGGGAATTGGGAGAGGTCCACCTGGACCGGCACCTTGCAGCACCCGGATCATACCAGGAACCATACCAGCGATACGCGCTGACGCCATCGGGCGTGTCGCCGCGTCTCGCACCCCTGCAGACCGACTGGCCGGTGATCGTCGACAGCGACGAGCATGATGAAGCCGGACACCTGACCGAAGACCTGGACAACCGGGAGCGCATGGTCAGCAAGCGCCTTCACAGGCAACGCGACCTGTTGAGGGACATAGAAGAGCCGCTCGTCCTGGGCAACGGTCCGACTCTGCTGGTTGGTTGGGGCTCGAGCTTCGGAGCGCTGGAAGAACTTGTCCTGCAACACCCGACTGACCTCCGGCTCGTCCATTTCAACGAGGTCTGGCCACTGAGGACCGAGCGTTTGATTGCCGAGATGGAACGCGCCCGGCTGGTCGTCGCCGTCGAAAGTAATGCGACCGCCCAGTTCGCGCAACTCATCGCGCGAGAGACTGGAAAACACATCGAGCAAACGGTTCTACGATACGACGGACGTCCCCTGAGCGCTGCATACATCGAACGCAGGCTGCATGACTTGGAGGTGATCTGACATGTGGAAGAACGGTACGGACATCGCCTGGTGCCCAGGATGTGGCAACTTCGCTTTGCTGGACGCCGTGAACCGCATCCTCGAGTCCAGCGAAATCCCTCGAAACCACTTCCTGTACGTCTCCGGCATCGGCCAGGCAGCCAAACTGCCGCATTATCTCAAGGGCGTCAATGTTTTCAACGGCCTGCATGGACGCGCCCTGCCGGCGGCTCAGGCGGCGAAGATCGCGAACAATGACCTGACCGTCGTCGTCCACTCGGGCGACGGATGCAATTACGGCGAAGGAGGCAACCACCTGCTGGCTGCGATGCGGCGCAACGTCGACCTCACACTGATCGTCCATGACAACCAGATCTACGGCCTCACCAAGGGACAGGCGTCGCCGACGACTGCGATGGGTACAACGACCGTGGCCCAGACGCTGGGTGTCATGCTGGAACCCTTCAGTCCCCTGGCAACCGCAGTGGCACTGGACTGCTCGTTTGTTGCGCGAACATTTGTCGGGGATCCCGACCATATGGCCACCACGATGCGCGCGGCCATCCGACACCACGGGTTCGCGCTTGTCGACGTGCTGCAGCAGTGTGTGACCTTCAACAAGGTCAACACGTTTGGCTGGTACAAGGAGCGCGTCCAGAAGCTTCCTGACGATTATGACCCGACGGACCGCCAAGCCGCCTTTGCCAAGGCACTGGAATGGGGCGACCACATCCCGATCGGCGTCCTGTACGTGCACGAGCGGCCGAGCTACGGCGACCTGCATCCGGCGCTCAGTAACAGGTCTCCACTGTGGCAGGACTGGACAACCGACATGGCGCCGTACGAAGAGCTGCTGGACGAGATGGCGTAGGAAGAACTATGCAGATCCTCAGACGCATCCTGCTTACGTTGCTGCTCGTGGTCGGTCTGGCCGTGGGCGGATTCGTCGCGTGGGCCAACACGCCAGCGAGGCCGTCAGCCGAGGCCTATGCGGCCATGAAGAGCAACGATGACGTCAAGGTCTCCCTTGACGGAGCAGGGCGTCTGCTGTTCGAGCCGATCGGTGTGCAGAATGGGGTGGGCTTCATCCTGTACCCGGGCGCCCGCGTCGACCCGCGTGCCTATGCCCCACTTGCCCGTGGTATCGCCGCAGGCGGCAGCGTGGTCGTCATCGCGCCGATGCTGCTCAATCTTGCCATTCTCTCACCGGAACGGGCACAGGACATCATCGACACGTACCAGGGTATCCGCGCCTGGACCATCGGAGGTCATTCGCTGGGGGGCTCCATGGCCGCACGCTTCGCTCGCCTGCATCTCAAGGAAATCGCGGGGCTCGTCCTGTGGGCGTCGTACCCGGCGGGGAGTGATGACCTCTCGACATCGTTCCTTCCTGTCCTGTCGGTGACCGCATCCCGGGACGGGCTGGCAACTCCCGCCAAGATCACGGCTGCACGCCTGCTGCTGCCCCCGACGACCACGTACCGGCCTATCGAGGGCGGCAACCATTCGCAGTTTGGTTCATATGGCACACAGATGGGTGACCACACTGCCACCATCGCTGCCGACGAACAGTGGCGCCTGGTCGTCCAGGCAACTGCCGACTTCCTTGCACAGGTAGCAAAACAGAAGCAGTGAGACGCCTCGCGCGCGCTTTGGCGCTTACCCTGGCTATCCTGCTCACCCTGCTCGCGTTCGGACCATTCCTCGTCCCGGTGCACCCCTTCCAGGGCAAGACACCCTATGAACTCACAGACCAGGATGGCAAGTTCATCTATGTGCGCGGGATATGGCTTCATTACAAGGTCTATGGACAGGGCAAACCCCTCTTGCTGCTCATGCACGGGTTCGGGTCCAGCACATTCACCTGGGACCGCGTCGCTCCCGCCCTCGCACAGCTGGGGACCGTCGTCGCCTACGACCGCCCGGGTTTTGGGTTGTCCCAGCGTCCCCTCCAGAGCGACTGGCACGGCTACGACCCGTATGATCCGACGGAGCAGGCACAGCTTGCCCTGGAACTGATGCATGTCCTTGGATTCGAGCAGGCCATCCTCATCGGCAACTCCGCCGGAGGAGGCGTCGCTCTCGACATGGCCCTCAAGTACCCGCAAGCTGTGCAGGCGATGGTCCTGGTCAGTCCCGCGGTATCGGGGGAGAGCGCGTCAAACCCCGTTGTGGATTGGCTCATCCGCACGCCGCAGGTGCAGCATCTGGGCCCACTACTCGTCCGGGCTCTGGTCCCCCGTATGCAATCGCTGGTCACGACCGCCTGGCACGACCAGGCCATCATGCCAGCCGACGTCATCCCGGCCTATCGGAAGCCTCTGACGGCAAGCAACTGGGATGCGGGGCTCTGGTACGTCACGTCAGCCCCCGGACGACTGAACCTCTGGTTTCAGGTCGGATCGATTCAACAACCTGCGCTGATCGTGCATGGAGACGACGACCGGATCATTCCGCAGTCGGAAAGCAGACGCCTCGCCTCCCTGAACAGCCACTTCACGTTCATGCCCCTCGCTGGACTCGGTCATGTGCCGCAGGAGGAGGGTCCTCAGGCATTTCTGGACGTCGTGCTCCCCTGGCTAACGACGACCCTCGGCCTGTCGCCGGTAGTCAGCGCCCCGTGAGGAGCTCGCTGATGGAGACGAAGCTGTAGCCTTGACCCGCCAGCTCCGGAAGGATCGCCTTCATGGCATTGTACGTCATCATGTTGTTGGCATGACCCACGAAGATGACGCCGGGGCTGATGAAGCGTCGGATGGTCGCGATACTATGAGCCACGGACCAGTTGGGTCCCGTGTCCTCGATCGTCCACGCCGAACCAATCGTCACATAACCCTGGTCGGTCACGATCTGCATCAGATGCTTATCCTCGGCAAAATAGGGAAACCGGAAGTACGGCCGGCTGGTCAGCCCCATACCGTTCAGAACCTGTTCACACGCCTGGATCTGCTTGACAAACGTGGCCTCTGTGATGTTCGTGGCAGCAGGATGGCTGTGGGTATGGTTGCCGATATCATGGCCGAGCCGCACCATCGTGCGTATGACCTCGGGGTGCATGCGGACGTTCGTGCCGATGACAAAGAACGTGCAGTGGCCATTGTATGCATGGAAGAGCTCGGCGATGCGGACTGCAGCCACGGCGTCCCAGTTGTCGTCGAAGGTGAATGCCACGACCTTGTGGATCGTCGCCACACGCTTCAGGTTGACGGGGATCTGGTCGATCGCCTCAACTTGAGCCAGCTGCCCTTGACGCAGCCATGGCTCCTTCTGCCATTTCGTCGAGTAGGCGACGACCACTTCACCGGACGGTGTTCGCTTCCCCACAAAGGCCCCCATCGGTTCCATCAGCTCCCGCAGTGGAATGTACAGCTGGCCACCCGATGATACCGGTGCAACGCCCCAGGGCATGTCGAGGAGGTCAAGGCGATAGGTGGGCGACATCCCCTTCCAGACCGCATGCCGGAACCCGATCGTGAGGGCGGAGCCGGCCGCGGACACCGCGTAGACGGCACCCCATGCCTGATGCAGGACGCTGAAGGGAACCAGGAGGGTCTCCCCGATGCGCATCGCTCTGGCCGACAGCTTCGAGCCGTTTAGCGAGATGGCGAGACTGGTGTCGACGGTCAGCAGGCGGAACCATGATGTCGTATCGACCGCCTGAGCAGAAGGCACAGGCAAGAGAACTGCTCCGGCAAGGCCGCATACCAGTATGGCTACCACAAACCACCGCAACGTCCTGCAATTCATCCCCACCTCTTCAGCCCTACCAGGTTCTCCCTGCGAGTATAACGGACGATGCCGGTCCAGCAACCAGGTCCTGTACGGGACCTTCCGGCAGGGCCTGCACTCATGAGACGAGCGGTGCTGCTTTTGAGTTCCCGGGCTCAGGCGTCCCAGGTGGCTCCCGCAGACCTGTACTGCAGCGCCTCGCTGATATGCTCCGCACGGACTCGCTGGGCTCGGTCCAGGTCGGCAATCGTGCGGGCAACCTTGAGGACCTTGTCATACCCCCGTCCGCTCAGGCTGAACCGTGTCACCGCCATGCCAAGGAACGCCTGGGCGTCGTGGTCCAACGAGACAAGCTTGCGCACCTGTGGACCGGAAAGGTCCGCGTTGGCACGAAGGCCGCGTTCCTCGAGGACTCCCCGCGCGCGCTCTCGGGCAAGGGTGACACGCCCACGGATAACGGCCGACGTCTCGCCTGCCCGCAGCTCGCCCAGCTCGGACGCCTGCAGGCGCGGAACGGAAAGGACCATGTCGAAGCGGTCCAGGAGCGGCCCGCTGATCCGGCTGCGATACCGTCTCACATTAGAAGCTGAACACGTACAGGGATGGGTCGTGTCACCGTACCAGCCGCACGGACACGGGTTCATCGCCGCGACCAGCAAGAAATGGGCAGGGTAGGTCAGGGTCTGGCGCACACGCGAAATGGTGACGGTGCCACTCTCGAGGGGCTGACGCAGGACTTCCAGGACGTCCCTGTGGAACTCGGGTAGCTCATCCATGAACAGGACACCCCGGTCGGCGAGCGAGATCTCGCCAGGGCGCGCAGTGGCTCCTCCGCCGATGACGGCGATGCTGGATGCCGTGTGGTGAGGGTGCCGGAACGGGCGCTGTTCCACCATGGACTGTCCGTCCATCAGCAGGCCAGCGGCGCTGTAGACGGTCGTGACCTCCAGGACCTCCTCGCGCATCATCGGTGGCATGATGCCCGGCAGTCGTTCTGCCAGCATCGTCTTGCCCGACCCGGGCGAACCAGTGAGCAGGATATTGTGCCCTCCGGCCGCGGCAATCTCCATGGCTCTCTTGGCCGTCGCCTGGCCCTTGACGTCTGCGAAGTCAAGTGGTGAATGGACCGCTGTCGCCGGCGGGCTGTATGCTGGGACGACCTGGATCATCGGCCCCTCGACGAGTGCCTGCACCACGTCGCTGAGGCCCACGGATGGCAGGAGGCGCGTCCCCTCGAGCAGGGCGAGTTCACCAACATTCTGATGCGGCACGACATACGTGTGCGTCCCGTCTGCAGCAGCGAGGCCGGCCACCGCTGGCAGGACGCCATGGACGGGCCGCAACGTCCCTTCGAGCGAGAGCTCACCGAGGAACACATACCCGTCAAGCGAGGCTTCGAGCTGTCCGGACGCCTTGAGGATACCGACGGCAACGGGAAGGTCGAAGAACGCACCCTCCTTGCGAAGATCGGCCGGCGCCAGGTTCACCGTGATACGATGGGCAGGAAAGTGAAAGCCTGCATTCCGGACAGCACTCTTGACGCGCTCGCGGGCTTCCTGGACGGTGGCGTCCGGCAACCCTACAATGGTGAACACGGGCAGGCCGTCGGTGATGTCGACCTCGACCTGCACGGGATGGGCCGTCAGGCCGATGACGCTAACGCTCGCTACTGTCGCATACATCGAGTGTGCGCCGTTCCAGAATAGCCGTCAGATTCGTGACGTCGTTGGGAAAGCTGAGCATACGCATTGCTTCCCCGGCAGGGAAGAAGGCGCCCATCCTGAGTTCTCGATTGACGGTGACCACCGTGTCCGTGGTCTCCATCTCAAACCAGTAAACAATCTTTCGGTGAACCGCCTTGTCCAGATAGGAGTAGAAATGGAATGAGGACATGCCAGCCTTGCCGATAATGCGGGCACGCAGTCCGGTTTCCTCGAGAACTTCCCGGAGAGCTGTCTGCTCGTGGCTTTCTCCAAGCTCGACATGCCCCTTGGGGAAGACCCCGACTCCCTTCAGGTTCCTGAGAACGAGTACCTTGTCGCCGTTGAAGACGATGCCTCCAGCGGTGATCTCGGTGACCTCGCCTTTCTTCCGGGTCACAACTCTGTCAAGGCAGGGCTACGAACGTGTCCTCATCGAAGTAGAGCTCGCGCGCCCATTCCACGCGCTGCGTAATGAGAGGACGTGGCTTCTTGACTGCCTCGACACGGAAGAACGTCGAGCGGTACCAGGCAAAGTCAGGCGCCTTGAGGGCAAAGGGGGATTCGGTGACGATGCGGAAGCCCTTCTCGACGATACGCTCACCTGTCAGAAGGTAGTTGTTGAAATCACGGAGGATGTCCGTGATAACAAGGTTCATGCGGAGAAGGTCCTTCTCGACACCCATCCACTTCGCCAGGCCAGACTCGAAGTGCGAGATACCAAAGTAGCCTGAGCAGCCCTTGCCTCTCAGGGCTTCACAGCAGCGCGAGTAGAAGAGCTTCATGCCTTCAACCGTCTCGACCGGGTCTGTGACAAAAACGTCGAACTTGCCTCTCAGTTCCTCGGGGACGGGATCGCGGGCATCATAGTCGTAGACCTCGACATTGGTCCAGCCTTTCTCCCTGATGACCTTGCGGATGAACTTGTTGATGCGCTTGTCGATCTCCACGACGACGATCCGTTTGCACTTTCCTGACAGGGCAAGCCCGACGCTCAGGATGTCATCGTCGCCGAGGATGAAGATGCTCTTGTTTTCAAGGTCGCCACGCTCGTAGATGTAGGCGATACGGTCGAGGTTCTTCTCGAGCGGTACGACGCCCTGGTCAAACTCAGCAGTGACCTCGGGACGTCCCTTCGCAAGTGCCTCAAACTCCGGCATGATCTCCTTGAGCCACCCGCGCGGCTTGACGACCGTCGCGCTGCAGGTCGGGCACATCATGGACTCTTCCTTCTCGACGCCGCCTGCGCGGGCATACTCCTTGCCGTCCTTCGTAACGGCGATGAGGTCGCCCTTCGCTTCGACGTACCCCTTTATCTTGAGCGTCTTGAGCGCATCGATGAAGCCAGGGATGGCGCCATCCTGCTTGCCCACCAGCTGCCAGAAGCTGAGAGGCTGTTTCATCAGCGCTCGCAGCAGCTTCGCCTGTGTCCTGTCCATGTGTACCTCCAGAAGTTGAAATCATCCAATTATACGTGACCGCGGTGCACAATGCAACAGAATCGCCGTTCTGCCCGACACGCGCCGGACGGTTAGGACATCTGCCTCTGAGCAGGAATCGTCAGGGTGCCGCGAAGAACGACCCCAGGATAGTCTGGAAGCCGGGCGTAGCAGCGTTCAACAACCCCACCTCCGCCGTACACTGCAGTTCGTAGACCCCGCCGCCGGACTGCAGGAGGCAGTATTCTGTCTGGCTCCCCGCACGCAGGGTGACAAGATGCTGGTAGATGAGGCCACCTGCGGTCCTGGTTCCCGTCCCGGTGATCGTAAGGCCCTGCAGCTTTTCCAGTTCCGCTGTCAGATCCGCCAGGTACGTCTGGATTGTGCCGCCTTTCAGCGAAACCACCCGGACCCGGACAAAGGGACCAGCCGGCGAACGCGCTTCGGCTGACGCGAGGGGTTCGGTCGAACCCTGGCTCTGGACGATCTGCCATGTGCTGGGATACTTGAAGCCAAATCCGCCCACACTGTTCACATAGCTCAGGTCGACGGGAATCGCCACCAGCGGCGCCGCGATGACCGTCTGGATGCCTTTCACGACCTCCACCCCGGCACGCGCATACGTCTCGTATCCATGCAATGCAACCCGCACCGTATGGTGACCCAGTGCAACGGAAAGGGTCAGGGGAGTCTTGCCGGTCATGGCTTTCCCATCAATACTGACAGTGGCCCCAGCGGGCACCGACGTGATACGCAGCGAGCCGGAGGGGACTGCGGCTATCGTAGTCAGCGAGACGGAAAGCGATGTCTGCTTCCCTTTGGCGACACTGACGGTCTGCGTCGCCACGGCATACCCTGTGAGCCTCAGCGAGATCGTATGGCTGCCCGACTCGACGACGATCGTCGAAGGCGTGAGCTTGCCAGTTTCTTTGCCGTCGAGCATAATGGCAGCCGAGTCTGGTGTGGATGTCACATGCAAGGTCGTCTCAACCTGTACGGGGGGCGTTACGGGCGGCTCGCTGGGCTGAATTGGTGGGTTCGATGGTTCTGCCGGAGGCTTCGACACATCCGGTTCCTTCGAAAGAACGGCCTGGAGCATCGACGTGACTCCCGCCTCCACGGTCACCTCTTGTTGGGCGTCCACATAGCCGGTCAGGCCCAGAAGGACGGTGTGGCTGCCGGCTGAAACGCCCGTCAGCGTGGCTGGGGTGGTCATCTTGCTGTCGGCGCCGTCGAGAACGATGGATGCTCCCGATGGCGTCGACGTCACGCTCAGCGCGCCCGTCGTGACAGTCTCGCCGGGTGGAGGGTTGACGGCCGTCCCTCCAGGACCCTTGAAGGGTTTGGCAATCGCAACATATAGCAGGGCGGCAACGGCCAGCACTCCAACTGCAACCGGCACTGCCCAGTGCCGCCGGCGTGGCGTCAGGAGAACTGCCTGCACTGCGACAGGTTCGACAAGAGTCGGACCAGCAGTCTCCCACGTCGATCCTTCTTCAGGAGGAGGAACCTCCGTGTTCCCGGCAGCTTCGATCGCTGAGACTGTTTCCTGGCTCGGAGTACGCTCGCCCTTCTCAGCCTGGACATACAGCTCGCCCATACTGACCATTGGTACGGCAAGCCGTACGGGCCCGGCCGTTTCCACCGAGTCAAGCACTGGACCATGCTCCCGTCCAGGGCCGACCGGCTCCATCGATGGCCGCTGAGGAGCCGGGAACCCTGCCTTTGCCAGAGCATCGAGAACGTCCCCGGGAGATGCGAACCGCTCGTCGGGGTCCCACTCCAGCAAGCCGGATATCACTGGATGCAGCTGTTTTGGAACCTTCTCCAGGAACCGCTCCATGCGTGTTGAGCCGTCGAATGTGAGAAACGAGCGAACCTCCGACATGGAAGGCACGCTCTTCGTCAACATCTCGTACAGCATCGCCCCCAGTGCATACAGGTCGGTCCGGATATCGACGCCACGGCCATCGATCTGTTCGGGAGCCGCATACAATACGGCTGCCTGCCCAAGGGCGGGGTCGAGAGCACCCGATGCAGGCGCGGTGCCGAAACCGGCGACCTGTGCATCTCCAGATGGAGTGACAATAATGTCTGCGGGGCTGAGTGCGCCGTGGAACGGGATGCCACCGTACGCGACGGCAACCTCCAGTGCGGAAGCGACACACGAACAGATCCACACAGCCTGGACCATGGGCACTGTGGCATTGCCACGCTCCAACTCTGCCAGCGTGGCCCCCTCCTGACCAAACCGGGTCACCATGTAGCAGATGTCCTGTTCCTGGCCAAAGTCTTCGATGGGCGCAACATACGGATGTCCGGAACGACAGCCCAATTCAGCAGACCGGAGGAAGCGCCGGACGGAGCTGGCATCTCGTGTGATGGGTGGTTCGAGAAGCAACACGGTCACCATCGCGGAAGTCGCGATTTCCCTGGCCAGGCAGATTGTGGCCATGCCCGCAGTCCCACCTTGCTCGTAGATCCTGTACCGCTGGTGGAGAACAAGTCCCTTTAGTTCCACAGCACACCTCTACGGCCGGTGGAGCAACGGTACCACCCCGTGTATCTATAGCGCCGTGACGCGCTTTGTCAACCGTTCCGGGAGTGGACGCCCGGAAAACCAGGCTCTCAGGTTCTCTCTTCGCTCAGAGACTGGAGTTCGTAGAGGCTCTGGTAGATGCCGCCCTTTGCGAGCAATTCCTCGTGTGTTCCGGATTCACTGATGCGCCCCTTCTGCACCACCAGAATGCGGTCGACCGTACGGATGGTCGACAGGCGATGTGCGACGATGATGCTTGTGCGACCCTTGAGGATCTTTCGGATGGCCGCCTGGATCACGGCCTCGGACTCCGTGTCGATGTTGGAGGTGGCCTCGTCGAGGATGAGGACCTTGGGGTCGAAGTAAAGAGCCCTGGCAAACGAGATGAGCTGGCGCTGGCCGGATGAAAGGTTATTGCCTCGCTCATACAGATGGTAATGCAGACCCCCCTCAAGACCTTTCACGAATCCCATGCCCAGGTAGTCGACGATCTCGGCCGCACGCTGCTCATCCGGGTGCTCTTCGAACAGGGCGATGTTGTCCAGAACGCTGCCGCTGAAGATGAAGACGTCCTGCATGACGAAGGCAACACTGTGCCTCAGGAATGCGACCGGCAGCGTCGACACGTCCATGCCTCCGAGCAGGACATGCCCGCTGTCAAGGTCGTAGAACCTTGGAACCAAGCCGGTGATAGACGTCTTCCCCGCGCCAGTCGAGCCGACGAGCGCGACAGATCCACCCTGTTCGACCTTGAAAGAGATTCCCTTGAGAATCTCTTCGCCTTTGTTGTAACTCAGATGAACGTCCTGAAACTCGATGTCGAATGAAGAGGGGAGCTGGCCGCCAAACGTGTCGGGCGTATAGACTTCCTCCGGCTCGTCCATGACATGGAAGATCTTCTCGGCGGAGGCCATCGCCGACTGGATGGTATCGAACTGCTCGGCAAGCTCCTGCACGGGGCGGAAGAAGATGGCCGCGTAGAAGGTGAACGTGATGAGCGTTCCAAAAGACAGCGTCCCACCAAGAATGCGGTCTCCCCCAAAGTACAGGAGAAGAGCGATGGCAAACGTCGAGAGTGCGGCCACCAGCGGCCGGAAGATGCCGTTGAGATGCACGAGGCGCAGACGGATGCGCGTGAAATCGCGGTTGATGACGTCGAACTTCTCCTTCTCCTTCTCCTCGATGGCAAAGAGCTGGACGATGCGTACACCCTGCAGGCGCTCGGCGATGAACGCATTGATGCGGGCCAGGCGTGTCCGCGCCATGCGGTGAGTGTCGCGCATGGGGATTCGCAGCGTGGCGGTGATGATGATCACGGCCGTGAGCACGCCCACCAGGATCCATGTCAGGAACACATTCAGTGTGAACATCGTGGCCAGAACACCCACCAGGAGCAGTGAATCCTTGGCCAGGTTGACCAGCGAGTTGACATACATGTCGGCCAGGGCAGCGATATCATTGGTGACCCGTGTCGTGAGACGACCGGACGGGGCCTTGTCGAAATAGCTGAATGGGAGACGCTCGATGTGCCCGAAGAGCTGGACGCGGATGTCGTACACGACGCGCTGCCCCACGAGCTCCAGCAGGAGCCTGTTGCAATACGCGACGACTAGCATGACCGCGACGACCGCGAGGAAGATGAGGGACAGGCGCCTGATGCCGGCCCTGTCTGGCGAGCGGAGCCGTTCAATCTCGCCAGCAGGCAGGCGCTGAAGGTCCTCCACATTCATCAGGAACGACCCTTCTGCAAAAGCGGGCCCCGGCGCCGCAAAGAGAACGGGAGATGCCCCGCCCGTGTACAAAGCCAGCGCCTCAGCTCCAAGCTGTGCGGCCTTGTCCGGCGTGATGACGTAGAACGAGACCTGGGTTCCGGAGAGAGAGCGGCCGAGGACACGCCCGGCGTGAGCAAACTCGGTCTTGTCATAGTAGGAGCGGCCATCCAAAGCAAACCGGGCGCCCGGCGGTACCAGGCTGTCTACCAGTTTGGCGTCCTCAGCGGCGGCCAGCTGGACGAATCTCGAAGACGTCGGATCGATATACTGGTCGATGGCGCTGCGAACGATCAGTGGCTTCAGAATATCCCCGGTGTTCAGCACACAGACGAGCACGAATGCTATCAGCAGAAGCCAGGCCTGCGGCTTCGCGAAGTGCAGCATACGACGCATCAGCGTTACGTCGAACGAACGTTCTTTGACTTCTTCCTGGGTGATCGATTCGCTCATTCCTTCTCCACCTTGCGCTCGACCAGCTGTTTCCTGAAAATACGCCAGTACATCCCTCTCGTCCGCAGAAGATCGCTATGCGTCCCTTCTTCCTCGACGTGCCCGTTGTCGAGCACCAGAATCTTGTCCATATGCCGCAGTGCAGAGATGCGGTTGCTGATGACGATGGTGGTTGGCGCTGTCTCAAAGTTCGCGATATTGTCGAGGATGTGTTTCTCGGTATCGGCGTCCACGGCCGAAAGAGCGTCGTCCAGGTCAAGGATGCGAGGTTTCTTGAGAATGGCGCGGGCGATCGTGACGCGCTGCTTCTCGCCTCCGGACAGCGTGACGCCGCGCTCGCCAACCACGGTACCAAACTGGTCCTGAAATTCCATGATGTTCTTGTAGACGCCCGAGAGCATTGTCGCCTCGTGAACCTCTTCCGAGCCGACCGGCAGGCCGGTCACGTTGATGTTTTCCTCAAGCGAGTCCGAGAACAGGAACACATCCTGGGTCACGACGCCGATCGCCCGCCGCAGGTCGTCGACCCGGTAGTCCCGGACGTCATTCCCGTCGACCATGATTCGTCCCGACGTCGTGTCATAGGCGCGCGTCAGCAGCGATACAATCGTTGTCTTACCTGAGCCGATGGGACCGATGATGCCAACTCTTTGCCCCGGGAGCACGTGGAAGCTGACGTCGTCGAGAATGTGCTTTCCTTCGCGCTCGAACGTCACGTGGTCGAATGCGATGTCCCCATGCATGTCGCCCAGCGTGAGTGCGTCAGGCCGCTCAAGGATAGTCGGCTGCGTGTCGAGGATCTCGTTGATGCGGACGAGGGATGCCTGGCCCCTCTGGAACAGGTTGATGGCCCATCCCAGCGCAAGCATCGGCCAGGCAAGCATACCGATGTACGTGTTGAAGGCGACGAGTCCTCCGATGCTGAACTGTCCTCTCGTAACAAGCAGGCCACCTGCCCACAGAAGGATCAGCGTGGCAATGGATCCGAGAAAGTCGATCAGGGGAAAGGTGAGCCCCCAGACTGTCACGAGTCTCACGTTGCGGCGCTCGATCTCCATCGCCCCTTCCCTCAGGCCGCGAGCGGCAGCGTCCTCGCGGGTGAAGACCTTGATGACCCGGATGCCGGTCATGGCCTCCTGCACATAGTCGCTCAGGGCGGAGAATGCGTCCTGCACGCGCTTGAACAGCCGGAAAACGATGGGCCCCGAACGCGTTACGACGAGGGCGATGAGCACAAGAGGCACCAGCGTCATCAATGTCAGCGAGCGGTTGAAGCGGAACATGGCGAAGAGCGTGAATGTCGTCATGATAATGAAGTCAGAAATCATGAGCAGCCCGTCACCCAGCGCCTCCCGCACTGCCTCGAGGTCGTTGGTCACGAGCGCCATCAGGTCTCCCGTCTTGTGCCGGTCGTGGAACTCGGCCGAAAGCGACATGAACTTGGCGAAGAGGTTGCGGCGCATCTGCTCTTCGACCCGCCTGGCCGAACCCCACAGCAGATACCTCCACAGATACCGCCCCACGGTCATCGCCACGACCAGGAGGCCTATCTGGAGCATCGCAGCGCCCAGCTCATGAGGACCCGTCTTGAACAGCGCGAGTCCGTCGATGATGCGTGCCGTTATCCCCGGGATGACCGTCTGGATAACGTCGACCGTGCCGAGAATGATGATACCGCCGATGTACTGCGGCCAGTAGCGCGACAGTGCAGGCCCAAGGTGCCGGAGCATGTCTGTTCTTTTGGTTTCCGTACTATTCATAGTATGACAGAGTATTCTGCAATCAGCCCGTTGTCAACTGCCGGGCCGTTTTCAAGCCCCATGCGGGCACGCCACACTGGCCCTCTTGCGCCGAAGCCTTCATGGAGTACCCTGTTCTCAGCAAACCCATAAGCATGGAAGCAGATCTGAAGGGAGGCCCGTTCTATGAGGTACCGATATGTCTATGGCCCCATCCCATCCAGGCGTCTGGGCCGGAGCCTCGGCATCAGTCCCATTCCCGACAAGACGTGCAACTTCAGCTGCATCTACTGCATGCTCGGGCGCACGGACCACCTCACGGGCGAGCGGCAAGAGTTCTTCGCCCTGGAAGACATCCTCGCCGAGCTCAAGGATGCTCTCAGTCACACGTCCCCGCCACCCGACCATGTCTCGATCGTGGGCAACGGCGAGCCGACCCTCTACCTTCGCCTGGGAGAACTGATCCAGGGAGCGCGAGGGCTCACGAGCATCCCGATCGCCGTGATCACCAACGGCGCGCTGCTGTCCGAACCTGCTGTGCGTACAGCGCTGGCCGAAGCCGACATTGTCCTCACGTCCTTCAACGCTCCCACGGAGGAGCTGTTTCGGCGCATCGACCGACCATGCCCAGGTATCGCGTTCGAGGCCATGAAACAGGGACTTGTGGATTTCGCCCACATGCCGAGGAGAGGCCAGGTCTGGGTAGAGATGATGCTCCTCGAGGGTATCAACGACTCTCCCGAAACGCTTGATCAGACCCGATGGGTGCTGCAGGAGGTAAGACCAGACCGTGTCTTCGTCGATACGCCCATCCGGCCTCCCGCCGAGAGCTTCGCCCATCCCGTCACCCCCGATGCACTGGTGCTCGCCGAAAGAGCGCTGGGAGGGGCACAGTCGTCTGGATTCAACTTCGGCGCCTTCACGATTGCGACCGGCACGGATCCGTTGGAGACCCTCGCCGAGGTCTGCAAGAGACACCCCATGCGTGAGGACCAAGCAACCCTGCTGCTCGTCAACTCAGGAATCGACCCGCTTCCGGTCCTCGACGCTCTGCGCGCAGACGCTCGCTTTAGGGTGGAGCACTATGGAGGTCAGACGTTCTTCCTTGTGCGCGAGGGGAATGGAGGATCGGTCGGGTGATCCTCGGGGCACACGTGTCCATAGCTGGAGGAGTGGCAAACGCCCCCCAGAATGCTCTCGAGTGCACGTGCGAGACATTCCAGATCTTCACCAAGAGCCAGCTTCAGTGGCAGGCGCCGCCACTGTCGCGGGAGGAGATCGCGGCGTTCAAGCGCGGCACGAAGCTGAACCACCTGATCCCCGGGACAGTCCATGCCGCCTACCTCGTCAACCTTGCCTCCCGCGAACCCGGACTGCTGGTCAAGTCCAGGGATTCCATGGTCAGCGACATCGGAAGGACGGAGAGCCTGGGCATCCCATATCTCGTCGTCCATCCCGGAGCTCACCGTGGCCAGGGAGCCGAGAAAGGAGTCCAGGTGGCAGCCAGGAGCCTTGACTACATCTTTCGGCACACCCGTGCACGCCGTACCATGATTCTCCTTGAAGCCACGACTGGCGCTGGTTCTATCCTGGGAGGCACGTTCGAAGAACTTGCCGCTATGCGCACCCTGTGCCACTTCCCCGCACGCGTCGGCTTCTGCATCGACACGTGCCACATCTTCGGTGCCGGCTATGACATCCGGTCGCGAGAAGGATACGCCACAACCATCCACGAGCTGGACCGCATCCTTGGCCTGGACAATATCCGGGCGTTTCATCTCAACGATTCCACGGGTGCGCTGGGCTCGAAAATCGACCGGCATGCGGAAATCGGGCAGGGCGAGATTGGACTGGAAGCGTTTCGCCTCTTGCTAATCGACCCACACTTCGCCAAGGTTCCCGGCATCCTGGAGACGCCCGGCGGCGACCTCGCCTACACGCGCAACCTTGCTCTCCTCCGCTCCCTCATCGCGTCCCCATGAATTGTGAATCCCTCGGTGTCAGACACCGAGGGATTCACAATTGACGCTGGTGAAGGAGTCCGGAGACTGGACGGCCACCTGCAGCTGTCCTGCGAGAGAACGCAGCTTGTCCGCGATGTCGGGGCGAGGACTGGCTCAGGCGTTGTGATTGCCGAGACCGTTGCTACACTGCAAACAGGATCGCGCCAAGGCCGGGTCAATGTGCCTGGCGTGGAAAGGAGCAACCATGCACACCACGTTGCGCATCACGGGTGTTATCCTCCTCGCACTGATGATCGCCACGGCCAGCGGCTGCACCACTGCGCCGCCCGCAGCGCAGGAGAAGGAGGTCAAGGGTCCCCTGGAACCTGCACGGGACCTGGGAACCGCCGTGATCCGAGAATACAAGGGAAAACCGCTGAACGACTTCAAGGCTCTGTCTGACAACTCGGTCCGGGGACCGCAGTCGGTGGACCTCGCATCGTACCGGCTCGTCATCGACGGGGCCGTACAGAGTCCCCAGCGTCTCACCTATGCTGAAGTCCTCTCAAGAGACCACTACCAGAAGCTCATCACACTGCACTGCGTCGAAGGCTGGAGTGCGACCGGCCTATTCGAGGGGGTTCTCATGAAGGACCTGCTGGCACAGGTGATTCCATCGCCGTCAGCGGTCACCGTCATCTTTCACGGCCAGGACGACTACACGACCTCCCTGCCTCTCGCAACAGTACTCGAGCGCAACATGCTGCTGGCCTACCGTGTCAACAACGAAGACCTGGTGGCTCGCAATGGCTACCCCTTCCAGCTGGCCGCCGAGGACAAGCTTGGATACAAGTGGTGCAAGTGGGTCGTGCGCATCGAGCTGTCGACCGACCCTGATTTCAAGGGGTTCTGGGAACGCCAGGGATACGGCAACGATGCGGAGGTCAATCCAAGTCCTGAGTACGGCCCGTAGCACATCAGGCACTCTGGTGCCTGAAGGGCGATTTGCAAAAGAGAGACGTTCACTTAAGATAGGGCTGGAGCACTTGACGGTCCTGCGTCCTGGAGGGCTCCAGAATTGCGCAGCGACTGGCGGGGGTGAGCCTTGAAAAGGGGGAGCAATGATGAATGTATCACTGGTAGTGCATCGTGTTGGGGCAGACACAGCAAAGAATATCGAGCGAATGGACCTTGCAGTGACTCAATCGGCAAAAGCGGGGGCCCACCTTGTCCTGTTCTCGGAGGCTGCGACTACCGGACTCATCCTCAACCATGATCCCCGGCATGACCTGATGCTGGGAGAACCCGTGCCCGGTCCGGCTGTGACTCACTTCGCCGAGCTCGCCAGGTCCTGCCGTGTCCACATCGCGTTCGGTATCCTCGAACGGGATGGAGCGGCCCTGTATGACACCGCCGTCCTCGTAGGCCCGAGCGGGGATATGCTCCTCAAGTACCGCCGCATCGATCCGCAGTGGCACGACCAGGTCAGTGACTCGAGACTTTGTCGCGAGGGAACGGAATGTGCTGCCGTCGATACGCCGATCGGCCGCTTTGCGTTTGCCATCTGTGGCGACCTCTTCAACGACACCGTCGCGGAGCAGGTGCAGGAACAGCATCCAGCCTATCTCCTCATGCCATTCGCGCGCTGCTTCGATACCGGTCTGTGCGACCAGAAACGGTGGGAGACAGAGGAGCGTCGCATCTACCTTGAGCGCGTCCAGAAGCTGGGTGTCACGACGCTGATGACGAACTCGCTGGGGGAAAAGGACTTTGACGGAGGCACCTTCGGGGGGGCCATGGTCGTGCACGCCAACGGCCGCATCACCCACTCACTCCACCTGGGCATGCCCGGAATAATCGTCGCAGCCATCTAGAAGAGCGAAAGCACGGTCCTTCGGGAAACAACATGGGATTGTGACGGGCCCTCGTTGCGACGGGGGCCCGTCACATGTGAATCGAGGAGGAATCATGGAACAACAATGGGCCGGCACACGCATCAGCGGGCGCGCGTTTGGCGGCATCCTCCACGACCAGAAACTGAACTCCTGAAGAGAAGGACTCTGACAAACGGGCCCCCGGATAGAGATCAACAACCCTTTTTGCTCGTTTTCATGAACATTCAGGAACTTTCATGGACCAGACTTGACAGGAACTGCCATCGATCTATCATGACGATAGCTAGGCTTCAGGTTCCTGTGGCAAGCACGGTGGAGACAGAACGCACCATTGTCCAGGCATTCAGGGATGTGTTGAAGTTCGGGTTTGCAGGGCACTGAGCATCGGCGCAACACGACAGGGGTCAGAGGTTACCATTCAAACGTTGGTAGAATCCGTTGTGGCTTGCAGAGAGCGTTTCGTGCACCGCCTTCGATTGGAGGCAGCATGGACCAGACGATCCTGTTCGTCTTTCCTCGGCATAGCGACTTTGGGCGTCTCACGACCGCCGGTGACGTCCGGACTGCCGCGTCTGACCTTGCCAACATCCAGCGACTTCTCGAGGCAACTCCGGACGACCTGAGCAGGGAGCTCGGCTTCGTCACTCGACGCATCCTGACTGATGCGGCGTTTGCCGTTCGCTACGAATCGCTGCTCATGGCGCTGACCGACGACCGTGCGTTTGACGAGTGGCTCCTTCTTCGCCCCGCACTCGAGCCTGTCGAACTGGAACACCTGCGCCTGCTGTACCATCACAACGTCTTCGAACTCTACGTCCTGCTCCAGGACGCCCTGTGTCCTGACAGCGCCGATCTCATGAATGCTCCGTCCGAGGAGCCACATTCATGAAGACCCCGGTGCTCATCTGCGAGACCAGCCTGGTGCACGACCCGTGTGACCTCGGCGGTCGACACGACGTCCGCGTCCTTGTTCAGATCCATTGGGACAACGTCCGCGAGAGCCTGTTTCTGCGCGCCCGAACCGAGGTCCACAGCTTCGATCCCGCTGCCTGGGAAGGGTTCGTGGCTAGGGCGCTGCGCCTGGCGGAACCATGGATACGCGACAGCTACGTCCATCAGGTCCTGTGGTGGCCCGGCGACAACTTTCTGCCGAAGGGCTGGTTCGCCGTGTACTGCTTTCCGGCCGGTCCCAGACGCGTCCTCCTCGGTGTCATGCGGTACCTCGGCACAGGAGGCGATGCTCTCCCATGTATCGGATCGACGTGCTTCTGCGAGAACCCGTGGTGGCAGCAGGGAGGAGACTACCTCAACTACCTGTTTCACCTCGGACCGGACGGCGAACGCCGTGCCGCGTGAGGAGACCTATGTACAGGACTGCCCTGTTCACCTTTGATCAGCCGCTCGGCAGTGATGCGGATCAGGCGGCTCAGACTGCCGAGCGCACGGAAACGGTGCAAGCTATCCTCGCCGCGGACGAGAGCGACATCCAGAGCGAACTCGACTTCATCGAGTGGCACATCTGCGGCAATACAGCTGCTGAACGAGCCTACGCCGTCTTCGTCGAACAACTGGAGCGCCCCAGAGCCTGCGAGGCAGTGCTTGCGGCATCCGGCGGCACATCTGCGGACGACCGTGCCCTGCTCCTCGACCACTACCTCGTGGTTGCACACCGCATAGCACAGGGGTTTCACGACAGGGTACAGAAGCAGGGCAGCTGATCGTCGTCCGCGCCATCGCCCTGTTTGCAGGATCCAAGGCTGGACGCCATACCCTTTCCCCGCTATCATGGCAAGGATATGAAACAACTTGTCGGCCTGACAGAAATGAGTCCCGTGTTTACGCTCATCCTCATCGTGGTCGTGGGCATCCTCCTTCGTCGGCTCCGTGTCCTTTCAACGCAAGACGCTACCAGCATCCGCAAGTTCGTGTTCAACGTCTCCCTTCCCGCACTCACCTTCATCAGCCTGTACAGCAACCCCATCCCGATAGAAGCGCTGTGGATCATTCCGGGCGTCATCGCCATCCAGGCCGTCGGATACGTGATCTTCAGACTTGTCCCCACACGCTATCGCGAGACGGTCTTCTCGGGATTTCTCGGGAATACCGGGTTTATGGGATACCCCGTGGTGCAAGCGATCCTGGGCCAGGCAGCACTGCCGCTCGCGGTCATCTACGAACAGACGCATTCGTTCATGGTGTTCAGCACCTGGATTCACAAGAACCTCCGCAGCTTCATCAACCCTCCTCTGGTCGCCATGCTGCTTGCACTGATCCTCAAGCGCGCTCCCCTGCCGCTATTCTTCACCGATGCATGCAAGCTTGTCGGCAACTCGACGTCGCCCCTTGCCATGCTGTTCGTAGGGCTCAACGTGGAGCTGGACTTCGAATGGCGTTCTCTCATTCCAGCAGGCATCAAGCTCATCGCCATACCGGCTGTGGCTCTGGCCCTGACACTCATCCTGCCCGTCGCGGGCGACATCCGCAGCGCATTCATCCTCCAGAGCGCCATGCCCACCATGGTTGCCAGTGTGGTATATGGTGCCGAGATCGGTCTGGACGTCCAGAAGCTTTCCCGGAACGTCATCGTCTCGACCCTCCTGTTCCCTCTGACGATCCTTTTCTGGGCGCGCTTCCTCTGACAAGGGAGTTCTTGCACGCGAGGGCCCAAATGTCTACCTGCTGACCCCAAAAATGGTATACTCTGTTCAGGATGGCACACAGTGCCGTCACTCGACAAGGACAGGGGGAACACATGGGAGTCACGATTCGCCCAGCACGGCTGGCAGACCGCGAGCGAATCCTCGCGATCAGTTCCCAGATATGGGAAGGTGACGACTACGTCCCGCACGTTATCGACGAATGGCTCCGTATGCGAGATTCCGAGGTTGCGGTCGCCGACCTGAACGGGTCCGTCATCGCGTTTGCCCGAACAGTGAGTCTAGCCCCCGGCTACGTGTGGATCGAGGGCATCCGCACCGACACAGCCTCACAGGGACACGGTGCCGGCAAGGCGCTAACAGACTACTTCATCGAGAAGGCGGTCCGCGAGGGCGCACAGCGAATTGGTCTGTCCACCTATTTGGACAATCTGGCCAGCATCCATATCGTGGAGCGCTACGGGTTTGAGCGCAAAGCATCGTTCATTCTTGCCGAGGCGAAGCTGGACGGCGCGGCGCGGTCTGCCGCGGAGTTGTCGCCACTGGTTTCGGCAGTGCCGTTCGACGAGGCGAAAGCGTGGATTCTTGGGTCCGCTGCCACTGCAATGAGCTGCGGATTCCTTGCCCAAGGATGGAAGTTCTGGCCAGTCACCCGCCCCGGCGTCGTCAGCTGGCCTCCGTTCGACAGGGCCATCGGCGTTCGCAGCAGCAAGGGCTCCCTGCGCAGCCTGCTGGTCGTCTGTCATCCCGATCATGGCGAAGGCGAGGTCACAATTGATTTCGCCGACGGAAGTCCCAAACACCTGGAGGCGCTTGTCAGGCATATGCTTGCCCTCTATCCTGGAGTCAGGAACATCCAAACCATGGTCCCTGCCGGCAACGGGATCCACACAGCTCTGCTCGAGACCGTGACGGCACTCGAATTCGACGTCTGGCGTCACGGTGAACCGGACGTGTTCGTGTACGAGCGGGCGGTCGAACGGCAGCGCTAGCCGACCAGCAACCAGCACATAGAATCGCTCGTGTCACCTGCAGAAGCAGGAACCTCATCAGGAGATGCTCCATGCTGGCATTCGACGTGATCATCATTGGAGGAGGCATCGCCGGCTCCGTGTGCGCCAAGTTCCTTGCTCAAAGCAACGTGAGGACGCTCTTTGTGGAAAAGTGCAAGACTCCCAGGCCAAAAGCTTGCAGTGGAATCCAGTTCGACTACTTCGCACGAATCGTCGGCGAGAAGTTCCCCCGGGACAAGCTCTGTCACCATCAGCTGAGGAGATTGGAGGTCCACAGACCCGATGGTTCCTCCGTCAGGGTCCCATACTTCATGTACAGTTTCACGCGTGACGTCTTCGACGACTACCTGAATCAGGTGGCGCAGGACAAGGGAGCCATCTTCCGTGATGAATGCTCATACGCAGGGCATGAAGAAGTGGATGGCGGCGTGAATGTCGATCTCAACGTAAATGGAGAGGTCGAGAAGCTCTCGTGCTCGTACCTGATCGACGCGAGCGGCTTGAGGCCCGTCGTCAGGAGGAAGCTCAGACCGGATGACTTCCAGCCAACGTCCTCGGGCGGGACCATCAACTACTATGTTGAAGGCGACAGTGACCTTGACCCCCAGACGCTCTACCAGTTCTGGAACCTGGAGTGGAACAACCAGATGTTCGCCTGGGTCTACAACAAGACGGTGGACGGACGGGACTTGTGGGTCGTGGGGAGTGGGTACGATCACGATCTGAAGATGCATTGCGAATCGTTTCTGGTGTTCATCCGGGCCAAGTACAACCTGAACGGGAATGTCGTCAAGACCGAGGGCTACTCTGCCAGCATCGACTTCGATTCTCCCGACCGGGTGTGGCTGGGTCAGGGCCGCGTCATGATGGTCGGCGATGCGGCCGGGCTCGTGGATGTCACCAGAGGCGTGGGGATGGATGCCGCGGCCCTCAGCGGAAGACTGGCAGCCAAGGCGATCATTTCGGCGCGAACCAGCAATAAGAGCGCGATGGACGAATACGTCAGATACACCCGCAAGATGGTCGACCAGACGAGAAGGAACCAATCACAGGGCATCAGCACGTTGAGTACAAATGAGGCACTCACTGCACATCTTGGGGCAACCATGAGAACCGCGGGCCTTCGTATGGCGGTCAATTTCGTACTGAACCGTTTTCGACAGCCCGAGAATGTCACGCTTCTGCCATAGGTGCGATTGTCCCCGATTATGCGGATTCAAGAGGCCGGCGCGGCCAAGCCGGCTTCACAGCAGAAAACCATGTATGAGAAGGAGTCCATGATGCTCGCAGAAGTGAAGGACCTCACGAAGCGATTTGGCAAGCTGACCGCCGTGGACGGCGTGCACTTCAGTATTCCCGCGGGCGAGGCCTTTGGCCTTCTTGGGCCAAACGGGGCCGGCAAGACGACGACCGTCTCCATGATGTGCGGCCTGGTCGTGCCCTCCGCGGGAGACGTCGTCATCGACGGGCACAGTATCCTCAGAGACCCAATGGCAGTCCGCCGCTCGATCGGCGTCGTGCCGCAGGACATTGCGCTGTATCCGACACTGTCCGCCCGGGAGAACCTCGCGTTCTTCGCGCGCATGCAGGATGTCCCCACCGACACGCTCGCCGCTCGCGTCGACGCCGTCCTCGACATCGTCCAGCTAGCCGACCGCCAGAAGGACCGCGTAGAGACGTATTCGGGCGGCATGAAGCGCCGCATCAACATCGCAGTCGGCCTGCTCAACCAGCCCAAGCTCCTGATCCTCGACGAGCCGACCGTAGGCGTGGACCCGCAGTCGCGCAATAGCATCCTCGAGACCCTGAAGGAACTCAACCGTCAGGGCATGACACTGCTGTATACGAGTCATTACATGGAGGAGGTCGAGTTCCTCTGCACCCACATCGCGATCATCGACCATGGCAAGGTCATCGCGGACGGTACACAGCGAGACCTGCGTCTCCAGGCCGGCAACAAGGACATCATCAGCATACAGCTGGAACGGGGGGCTGGCGATGTCGTCCGGGACCGCCTTGCGGCACTGCCGGGAGTCGACAGCGTCGAACTGCGCGACAAAACGGTCCGCATCGCCACGGACCAAGGCCGGTCCCTGCTCGCCGGGGTCATCTCGGCACTCGACGACGCTGGCTATCCCGTCTTGACCATCGACGTGAAGGAACCCAACCTGGAAGACCTGTTCCTGAACCTGACCGGGACCAGCCTGAGGGACTGACGTGAAGTTCTGGCACATCGCGGTCAAGGACCTCAAGATCCGTGTCCGGGACAAATCCGCATTCGTGGTCCTGATGATCATTCCCATGGTGATGATCATCATCCTGGGAACGGTCTTCAACTGGGCCGGGAGCTCTTTCACGGCGAACCTCACCCTCGTCGACCTTGACCGCGGCGACATGGCCAGACGCCTGGCGCAGGACGTCTTCGCCAGTCCGCAGCTGAAGGACCTGCTCATCGTCAAGACCGTCGCCACCGAGGCCGAGGCACGTACGCTTGTCGAACAGGGCAAGACCGGTGCTGCTGTCATCATCCCCACAGGGTTCAGTACTGACGTGGCTGAGGGCACCAGGGTGTCCATCGTCGTCCTGGGCAATCCCGAGACGGCAATGCAGGCCGGCGTCATCTGCAACGTCGTGGAGTCCTTCACCGCGGAGGTCCAGCGCAGGCAGCTGGCTGCATCCATCGCTGTCCGGACGCTTCAGCAATCCGGAACAGTCCCGCAAGAGCGCATGCAGGAGGCCATCCAGTCGGTACTGGATGAAGTTGGCACGTCAGGGCAGACGGGAACCGTGTCCGTGAAGACGACGACACAAGAGGGCCTCAAGGTCCCCAGGGCTCTGGACTACTACGCTGTGGGTATGGCTCTGCTGTACTTGATCTTCACCGCCAATACGGGCACCGAGGGGATGCTGGAGGAGAAGCGTCAGCATACGCTGTCGCGCGTCCTGGCGACACCGACCTCTCGCAGCCAGGTTCTGCTGGGCAAGCTCGTGGGCATCTTCGTCATCGCCGCTCTGCAGTTCGCGATGATCATCGCGCTGACCCGATTGCTGTATGGTGTGAACTGGGGCGCTTCGGTGCCCGCGGTCATCGTTATGGCGACAGCAAGCGTGCTTGCCGGGGCAGGTCTCTCCACTCTCATCGCAGCCCTCGCGCGCACTCCCGAGCAGGCCGGCTCCATTGGACCTGCCGTAGCGCTCGTCTACAGTCTCCTCGGTGGTACAATGTGGCCCGTGTATAACATGCCGGCCTGGATGAACTCCTTGTCGCGACTCACGTTCACGCGGTGGTCGGTCGAAGGCTTCACCAGCCTCATGGTGAACGGCGGCGGTGTCACGTCCATCCTCCGTCCCGTCGGTGTCTGTCTCGCCATGGCTGCCGTATTCCTGCTCATCTCCGTCACGGTCCTGAACAGGAACTACCAGTAGGTCAGGAGTGTGCCATGATCCGCAAAGCACTATTCGTCGCAGGTCTTCAGCTTCGCCTCATCGCGCGGGACAAATCCTCGTTCATCTGGCTCCTACTGGTTCCGATCGTCTTCACAACCATTGTTGGCGTGGCGTTCGGCGGGTTTGGATCGTCCGGTCCCGCGCCCAAGGTGCCCGTCGCCTTTGTCGACCTCGACCGCGGGGAGGTCAGCGGCGTCTTCGAGCAAGCCCTCCGCGCGGAGTCCGCCCTCGACGTCCAGACGCCTTCCGAAGCAGACGGCAGGCAGCAAGTCAAGGACGAGAAGGTTCCCGTGCTCATCGTCATCCCTGCGGGGTTTGGCGCTGCTGTGGAAGCCGGTGACCCGGCGACAGTCGAGATGGTTCGCTCGGCGGGGCAATCGTCGGGCTACTTCCTTGAGCAGCTGGTCTCAAATGCCACGACGCGGGTGTCGACCCTGGCCTACGCTGCCTCTGTGACGACTGATCAGTTGGCATTGTGGAAGACATTCGATCCGGCCACTCGTCTCACAGCGTGGCGAACGGCGTTTGCTGTCGCACAGACGGCACTGACCGAATCGCCGACTGTCACGACCAACTACTCCGTCCTGGCACGCACGCGACCGCAGGTCCAGATCCCCGACAGCCCAACGCAGAGCAGTACCGGATTCGGCGTGATGTTCGTCATGGCCGGCGTTCTAGGAACAGCGACCGCCCTGGTGAGCGAGCGCCTCCGGAACACCCTTGCTCGCATCATGACTACCTCGACATCAGCCCTGGCTTTCCTCGTGGGCAAACTGATGGCCATGATGGTCGTAGGTATTGCCCAGTTCTCCTTGTTCATCATGTGGGGCTGGGTCGTTCTCAGAGTAGACTGGGGCCGGAACCCTCTGGCGGTAGCAGCGATGGTCTTCGTGTACGTGTTCGCGGCCACCGGGCTTGGCGTCTTGGTCGGGGCTCTGTGCAGAACGATGGCTCAGGCAAGCGTCATCGCGTCATTCGTGACGTATGCGACATCCATGCTGGCGGGCTCGTGGTGGCCCATCGAAGTGGCTCCTCCGTTCATGCAGCAGGTAGCACGCTTGTTTCCGCAATACTGGGCAGTCAATGGCCTGAACAAGATCGTCGTGCGCGGACTGGGATTTGCCGCGATCGCGCCGAACCTGCTGGTCCTGGCGACTGCGGGCACCGTCTTCCTCCTCGCCGGCTCCATGATCTACGTCCGCGAGGTACGGTCATAGGGCAGCGGCGGCCACGCGCGCAATGGCTCACCAGACCGGCGAGAGAGCCTAGACGGCCAAGTAGACGGAGAGGGAGCGGAACCAGTCCAGGCGCTCGCGGTCGACGGCCTCGAGCCCATACGCATTGAGGAAGACCTGTTGACCGGCGGCGTCCAGATACCCGAACATCGTTGCCAGGTCATACCAGGGATCACCGACATCAGTGAACGACCAGTCAAGCACGGACGTAATCCTCTCCCCGTCCAGCAGAACGTTCTTCGGCCGAAAGTCGCCGTGCAGGAGAGCCACGACGCCAGGGGCGGGACAGGTAGCCTTCAGGCGCTCAAGTTCCTTGACGGGGTCGCCCGTAATGCCCTTGGCACGGAATTCGGCCCTGCTCATCACTTTTTCCTGCAGATGATGCTCAGCCCAGAGCAGTTGCCCGTCGATGCACTCCTGCCAGGTTACAGCTCCAACCGGCAGATGGTGCAGCGTCGACAGCATGGAGCCCAATGCCATGGCAATGCGGTCTCGGTCGTCTCTGGAACCAGCTTCACGCAGAACGTCAGTCCCAGAGCGACCAGCGGCATGCTCCATCAACAGGAATCCGTGGGGCCGGTTCTGGACATGGACAAGGGGCTTCGGCACAGGAATCGCTGTTCCATGCAGAAGCTTCAGCACGTCATATTCGAGGGCGAGTTCCTGCATGCGATAGGCTCCACGGGCGATCTTCAACACAAATCGCTGTCCTGACGCGTTCTGCAGCAACAGCACGAGACCACATCTGCCATGGTGAGGGGAGGACCTGTGCACCACCGGTCCAGTGACTGTCAGGACCTGAGCGGGAATCCGCAGGGTCATCGGATCCAAGCTCATCGGCGGCAGGCGTTCGGCGGGCGTGAGGGCGCACGTCATGGACCTGATGCGCGGCTGTATGGACCCAGTCTTGCCTGAATCGAGGGCACGTTTCATATGGCTATCATACCATCATTGGTGTATTGAACAAAACACTCTGACATCACATTGACGCCGGCGAATATCTGACGCTCCATCAGTCCACCGGCGCCATATCGCCCCTACAGGTTGAGCTTGCGGTCCATGAGCCAGGACGTCACTGCAAACGCCAGAACGCCAAGCGCCACAAACATCAGTGGAGAGACCAGCGGAAACTGGACGGGCTGCGTCCCCAATCCAAGGAACGGCAGGTTCCACCAAGGGCTCAAGGTGAGATGGACCCCCTCGAACAGTCGCATCTCAAGCAGTGTGCCCAGCTGAGCACTAGCCCAGAGCACCGCGATCACGACGAGCGCTGAGAAGACGCTGCCGAGGTGCTTCTTCGAGTTGGTAAGGGTCTTGCCGAACGTGACGCCGAAGAACATGATCGACATGAAGCTGACGATCACGGCAAGAACACCAAGACACATCACCCAGTAGTCGCCGGTCAGCAGGAACCGGCCAACGTAGGGCCGTACCTGCTGAGAAAGTCCCGGTGCAAGGCAAGCGAGCACGATGACACTGGTCATGCCGCCCAGCAGGGTCACAACTGTATCGATGACAAGCAGCGTGATGCGGGAGCCAAGGACCTCTGCTCCGCGAAGCGGCAGGCCGAAGACAAGATATCCGGTATCGCCATACAGGTCCTGCGTGTAGGTGACAATGTTGATGACCGTCATGACCCCGTAGAAAAGGACCCAGTAGAAAGCCATCATCATCGGCACGCTCATCGAAACGGGCGCCGACTGCACAGGGTTGTCCCGCATCCCGATGAAGCGCGTCGCCTGATACAGCGTCAGCGCGACCATGCTGATGAGTCCAATCGTGTACAGAAGTCTGCGGCCCCTGAGCTGGTACCTAACGAGTTTCCACATGTCCGTAGACCTCCCTGTAAATCTCCTCGATCGACGCACCCCGTCTGGTGCGCAGGTCCTCTGCTTCACCCGCCAGCACCACACAGCCCGTGTCCAGGAATACGACATCGTCGAAGAAGCGCTCGACATCGGTGACCATCTGTGTCGACAGGATCATCGAGCAGTCAGCGCGGAAGTTGGCAACCAGTGCGTCCAGCACCTGACTGCGTGCAAGCGGGTCCAGCCCTCCAAATGGCTCGTCCAAAACGTAGAGCCGTGCCCTGCGTGAGAAGACCAGGGACAGCCTCACCTTCTCGACCATACCTCTGGGTAGCGAACCGACCTTCTGGCGGGCAGAGAGGCCCATGATGGCGAGCAGCTCTTGGAAGCACTTGCGATCAAAATCACTGAAGAAGTCGGCGTAGAAGTCGCCCGCCTCGCTGACCGACATCCACCGGTCGAGATGGTTCACGTCCGGCAGAAACGAGACAATTGCCTTGGTTGCGACGCCCGGAGCCATACCATCCACAAGGACACTCCCCGACGTTGGTGACACCAGGCCCGCGAGAATCTTCATGAGCGTCGTCTTGCCACTGCCGTTGGGACCAAGAAGCCCCATGATATGCCCTTCGGGAACATCCAGCGTGACATCGGACAGTGCCGTTGTCGTGATATAGCGCTTCGTAAGGTCACTGATCTGAACAATCGTGCTCATTTCGTCTCCTTCTCAGCTTCTTCTGCCGCCATTGTCGACATTTCGTGCACGCCATACCCGAGCGAGCGCATTGCGGCAATGTATGTTTTCACGATGTCGCGCGCAAGTCCTGGTCGCAGGAGATCGACAGTGCCGTGGTCGCCTGATACGAAAGTCCCCATGCCACGCTGGGTGGCGACATACCCTTCCCGTTCCAGCTCAAGATAGGCCTTCTGCACGGTGTTCGGGTTCACGACGACCTGCCGGGCGAGGTCGCGCACTGATGGCAGCTGCCCCCCTGCTTTCAGCTCTCCGACAGCGATCCGCCTCTTGATCAGGTCCATGATCTGTATGTAGATGGGAGCCCTGTCATCAAACTCCATGTCACGCCTCCTCCGTCCCTTGGACGGTCACAGTACTGCTTAGCGTCTTGGTGCACTACCAATCTAATACACATGAATATGATGTCAAGAGTGTGGACGCAACGACCGGCGGCAAGCCAACCATGCACAAAATCAACCACTGAGATGATCCTGCATGTCATGCCGGTCCGGCTCCGCGGTCGTGACGGCCGCGGAGTTTCTCATATACTATTCGGGTGCCCCACAAGGGCAGGGGGGAACCATGGCATCGACCGACAGACCGATGAGAAGGAAAGAGTGCGAGGTGACCGATACTGGCGTCATTCGTCGCATCCTGGGGCGTGCCACGCTGTGCCGTGTCGCGATGGTGGACGGGACTGAGCCGTACCTGGTCCCCATGAACTGCGGCTGGGACGGCGAACACCTGCTTCTGCACGCTGCCGCCCAAGGCAGGAAGGTGGACATCCTGCATGCCAATCCGCGCGTCTGTGTCGAGATAGACGAGGACATCCAGATTGTGACCGGTACAACTGGCGAGGAGTGCACCGCGAACTACGTCACCGTGATCGGAGCCGGCACCGTGTCATTCGTCCTCGACCCGCTGGTCAAGGCTCGGGGCCTGAATGTCATCATCGGTCAGTGCCACCCCGGTGTCCCCGAAGAAGTCTTTTCCGACGAAGCCCTGTCCCGTATCGTCGTTCTGGAAGTCCGCTTCGACCACCTCACCTGCAAGGCGAAGGGGACGACGCCCCGATCATCATGAGACATTCCTGACTGGAGGAAGAAACACCATGATCTATCACATCGAAGCTGAAGACCTGTGGCAGCAGGCACTGCTTGCAGGTAAGTACGTCCCCGAAAGCCTCGGAAGCGACGGCTTCATCCACTGTTCAGCACTGGAACAGATCGCGGACGTCGCAAACAAGCATTACCGTAACATCCACGGCCTTGTGCTCCTGTGCATCAGCCAGAAGCTGCTCGACGCGGAAACGCTGTGGGAACCGACTGACGGGATCTACTATCCCCACATCTACGGCCCTCTCAACACGTCCGCCGTCGTGGCGGCGGTCTCCTTCCCGTGTGACGTCGCCGGCACCTTCCAGCTGCCGGCGAACGTGCCCGAGGACACGGACAACTTCCCAGAGACAGACGCCTAGGCCACAGGGTAACGCACCCTTTGTCATTCCCGCACAGGCGGGGATCCAGCCCTTCCTGCCAATTCACGAACCAGACCTGTCCCAAAAGTGTAACACTGTTACAGAAACGGAACCGTCCCGAGAGTGTTACAGGGAGTCTTTGCAATACCACGGTTTTCTCTACACTATGGACAGGCGCCTGGCAGGTTTGGGCGACACAGTATTTCCACTATCGATAAAAGGAGGAACACGATGCCTTGGTTGATTGTTCTTGGAGTCATTGCTCTCATCGCCGTCTGGCTCGTCGGCATCTACAACCAGCTCGTCCGCAAGCGCACCATGAAGGACGAGGCCTGGTCAGGCGTGGATGTCCAGCTGAAGCGCCGCTATGACCTTATCCCGAACCTGGTTCAGACCGTCCAGGGGTACGCCAGCCACGAAGAGCAGGTCTTCAAAGAGGTTACCGACATGCGCACACGCGCCATGGGCGCAACCGGTGTCGCGGACAAGGCTGCGGCCGAGAACCAGCTGAATGGGACCCTGAAGACCCTGTTCGCTGTCGCAGAAGCCTATCCCGACCTCAAGGCCAATGCCAACTTCCTCGACCTGCAGGCCAAGCTTGCTGACCTTGAGGACCAGATCCAGATGGCTCGCCGGTACTACAATGGCACGGTGCGAGATTACAACATCATGTGCGAGACGTTCCCCTCTGTCTTCGTCGCCAACATGTTTGGCTTCAAGAAAGCTGAGTTCTTCGAGCTGAATGGCGCCGAAGAGCGCGAATCACCGAAGGTCTCGTTCGACAACAAGTAGCAGTCCATTCATGAGTCAGGCGCCGGCGGTGAAGAAGCTCGCCTGCACGGTTCTCATGCTGATGGCAGCCCTCGTGTTCCTGTTCCCCGTGGACAGGGCGAGGGCTGCTGAAGCTGAGCGCATCCTGTCCTTCGACAGCGTCGTCAACGTTCACACGGACTCCACCATGACGGTCCAGGAGACCATTCGGTTCGTCTCCGCAGGTATCACCATCCAGCACGGCCTGTACCGTGACTTCCCCACCACGTACGAGAACCCAGGGCGTGCGTCTGTGCGCGTCGCTTTCCAGGTCCTCAGCCTCATGCGCGATGGCTCGACTGAACCGTGGCACACCACGCGGCAGACGAACGGCACCCGGGTCTATTTCGGTGCCGGTTCCGTGGACCTGGAACCCGGTGAGCACACGTATGTCTTCACGTACTCCTCCGACCGCCAGCTGGGATTCTTCGATGACCATGATGAGTTGTTCTGGAACGCGACAGGCAACGGCTGGGAATACCCTATCGAACAGGCCAGTTGCACTGTCATCCTGCCCGGAACCGCGTGGCAGCAGGTCACCGGGCTCACTGCCTACACCGGGTTGCAGGGGGCAACGGGCACAGACTACACGATGTCGCGGGACGACAGCGGGAACCCCGTGTTCACAACCACGGCGCCTCTCGCGCGCTTCGAAGGGCTGAGCGTCGTCGTCGGATGGCAGAAGGGGTTTGTGGTTCCACCATCGTCGCTCCAGAACCTTCGGTGGTGGCTGCGTGACAACCGTGGATTTGGCATCGCTCTGCTGACGACACTCGGCCTCCTGTTGTACTACCTGCTCACGTGGGTACGTGTCGGCCGCGATCCCCGTCCCGGAACCATTATCCCCCAGTTTGCTCCACCCGAAGGACTCAGCCCTGCTGCGATGCGGTATGTACGGCTCATGGGGCCCGACACCAAGGGGCTTGCAGCTGCGATCACAGGGCTTGCAGTCAAGGGTGCGCTGGTCATCTCGCAAGGTGAGGATGACTCCTTCGCGGTCGACACCGCAGGCTTGATACCAGCCAGCCTCCTGCCCGACGAAACGGAGCTCCTGCAGGAGCTGTTTGAAGGCCGCTCGAAGACACGGCTTGTCTTCAAGCAGAGTGCGCATGGCCGTGTCCAGGCCATCCGCAAAGCCCTTGAGAAGGCACTGCAGAAGGCCTATGGCAAGGGATACTTTGTCACAAACGGCCGCTATGCAGCAACGGGAATTGCCCTCTCCGTCGCGGGTGTCATCGCTGCCGGCCTGCTGGGCACGACACAGCCGGAGCGCATCTTTGGGTTCGTGTTCATGTCGGTCTGGCTGTCGATATGGACATTCGGGGTCGTGGCACTCATGAGCCAAGTCATGGCGTCGTGGCGCGGACACTCCGCAGGCACATCAGGGAAACGCGCCTTCAGCCTTCCGGCGTCCGGCTGCCTCACGTTGTTTGCGGTGCCATTTCTCCTGGGTGAGGTTTTCGGCATCGTTGCGTTCGTAGCGATAGCAGGGCCCCTGCTCCTTGGGCTGGTCTTTGTGACGATCGCCATCGACGTGGTCTTCTTCCGCCTCCTGCGCGCCTATACGCCACAGGGTCGAGCACTCCTGGATCAGATCTATGGGTTCCGCATGTACCTCAGCACGGCCGAGAAGGACCGCATGAACATGCTGACCCCTGTCGATCACACGCCCGAAACGTTCGAACGCTATCTGCCGTATGCGCTAGCCCTCGATGTCGAACAGCAGTGGAGCGAGAACTTCGCCGACGTCCTGGAGCGCACGGACGCATCCGGTCAACCGACATACCAGCCGGTATGGTTCTCCAGTGAGACGTTGCGCACCACGAGCTTCTCGGCGCTCGGGTCGTCGCTTTCGGGGGCCTTTGCATCCTCGATCGCAGCTTCCTCGGTGGCTCCGGGAACAAGCTCGGGGTTCAGCGGTGGCTCCGGAGGCGGTGGTGGAGGCGGTGGTGGCTCCGGAGGCGGTGGAGGCGGTGGTGGAGGGGGTGGATGGTAGCCCGCTCTGCGCACACCAAGGCAGCCTGTCTGGCCCTCGTTGCAGTGCTCTCGGTTGTCGCCAGCGCGCGTGCGGCTGCGCCCATTGAAGTCCGGTCCCTGGTCTCGACGGTCACCGCGTTTGCAAGCGGAAGCATCCAGGTACGAGAGCAGCTGACATTGGTGACAACCGGCAATACCATCAGCAGGACCCTCTCGCAGGATGTCCGCGACGTGCTTCCGGGTAATCGTGCTACTCCGTCCTGGCGCGTCCAGCGCGCCAGCGTCGACGGAAACCCCGTCTCGTGGCGCATGAGGTCGCCGTCACCCAGCCGACTGACACTGGACATCGGCACTGACATCACACCAGGCCTTCACTCGCTGGACCTGACGTTCATCACGGACCGGTTCATGGTAGTTGGCACATCCGGAGCAGACTTTGCCTGGGATGCCACGGGAGCGTGGAACGCTCCGGTGGCGCAGGCTGCCGTCGTTGTGATGCCTCCCCCCGGTGCCGAGCATTCCCTGAAAGGAGCAGGCGCCTATGTGCTGAATGCTGTGGGGCGCATCGCCTCTTTGCAGGCCGTTGCGGGCATGGATGGTGACTTCACGATACGGGCCGAGCGGCCGCTGGCTGCCGGCGAGCGGCTTGTCATCCACGCAGCGTGGCCTGGCGGGTTCGTGGGCGTCCCGACGGCAGGAATGCGCGCAGACTGGTTCGTGCGCGACTGGGGTGGCGTCGTCATGGGGCTTCTCGGACTTCTCGTCCTGGCAGGCTATTTTCACTCAGCATGGAGCGCGGTCGGTCGGGACCCTCCACGAACAGCGATCATTCCACGGTTTGACCCCCCCGAGGGCATGTCTCCTGCCGGCATGCGCTACATCCGCCGCATGTCGTTCGACGGTACAGCATTCGCGGCCAACCTGCTGGACATGGGCTCACGCGGCGCAGTGACGGTGACCCAGGAACACGGAACGACGGTCCTTCGCCGCACCAGCACCCCGTCCACAACTCTGCCTCCCGACGAACAGGTCATGGCCGACCGCATGTTTAGCAACGGTCAGGGGGCCCTGACCGTCACGCACTATGCTCAGCCTGTTTTGCAGGCGGCGCAGAGGGCACTCAGGACCTATCTCGACGCAAACTGCCGCACAGAGTACTTTGGGCTGCACCGATACGAGACACTGGTCGGTATCGGCATCTCCTTCGTAACGGCAGTCCTGGCCGGCATGGCGCAGGCGACAACGCGCGCCAGCGCGCTGGCATACCTGTTCCTGCTTGCCTGGCTCTCGATCTGGTCTGCGGCGGTCGCGTTCGTCTGGTCATCCCTGGTCAAAACGTGGAAGACACAGCCGGTCGCCCATCCGGTCAAGCCGACCTCGTTTCTCGGAGCCCTCACCATCGGCATGGCTACAACGGAAGAGAAGAAAGCTCAGAGCACCAGCACATCAATGGCAGTGTGCTTCTCCAGCTTCTGGTTCGTGGGAGCGGGCATGTTCTTCCGCATCGCCACCGTGCCCGTGGGCGTCCTCGTGGTTGCCATGGCCGTTCTGGACATCGTCTACGGCCGGCTCATGCCCAGCTGGACACTCCGGGGACGGCAGGCCGTGGACGAAGCGGACGGCTTTGCCCTGTATCTGAAGGTGGCAGAGAAACAGCGCATGCACTGGTTCCACCCGCCCGAGAAAACACCGGAGCTTCTCGAACGATACCTGCCGTACGCCCTTGCACTCGGCGTCCAGCAGGAGTGGTCAGAGCAGTTCCGCGACACGGTCGAACAGAACACAGGACCTTCCCCATTGTAGCGCTGGAATCGTGTCCCCAATTGCGCTATGTTGTCTGCGGAGCCAAGAAGTCAAAGGAGCACACATGAGAAAACCTAGACTGCTAAGCCTGGCCATCCTGGTGGTGATTGCGTCCCTTGTTGCCGTTCCCGGACTGGCGCTGGCGGAACAGGAGCGCATCACCAGCTTCGACAGTGCAATCACGGTCAACCAGGATGGGTCGATGCGGGTCGAGAACACCATAAGGGCTCTCGTGACCGGTGACCAGATCCAGCACGGGATCTACTACGACTTCCCGACCATCTACTCCAATACCAAGACCGGTGGTCGCCTCGTGATCGACTTCCGTGTCCTGGGCGTACAGCGGGACGGGCAGACCGAGCCATACACCGTGGAGAACCTGACCAATGGCAAGCGCGTGAAGATCGGAAGCGCCGACACGTTCATCGAGTCCGGTGAACACACGTGGATGCTGAGGTTCAGCGTGGACCGTGAGCTGGGCTTCTTCGCCGACCACGACGAGCTGTATTGGAACGTCATCGGTAACGGCTGGCTCTTCCCCATCGAGCACGCATCGGCTACCGTGAACCTGCCCGCAGGTGCTGCTGCCAAGATTACAGGACTCGCTGCCTACACGGGTGCCGCCGGCTCGACCGCAAGCGCCGTGACGACGACACAGAGCGGTGACGGGACTCCGACATTCATCACAACCTCCACCCTCAACCCCGGGGATGGCCTGACCATTGTCGTCGGATGGCCCAAGGGGTTTGTCCAGGCACCGACCGCAGCAACGCGCTTCGGCTGGTTCCTCCGCGACAATGGCGCCCTCATCGTCGGTCTTCTCGGCGTCCTGCTCGTCTTCCTGTACTACATGACCGTATGGTATCGCTACGGCAAGGACCCCGACCGTGGCACGGTTTTCGCCAGGTTTGCACCACCCGAAGGCATATCACCCGGAGGCGCCCGGTATCTGTCCAGAATGGCCCACGACAGCAAGACGTTTACCGTCGCGCTTATTGACATGGCCGTGAAGCGGTACATCAGCATTCACCAGGAACGCCACAAATACTGGATAGAGCGGGACACGGCTCCTGACTCCGTCCTGTCCGACGACGAGCTGGCTCTCGCCGGAGTCCTCATCGGCACGAGTGCCCGCGTGGACTTCCAGCAGGAGCACGCAGAGGAGATTCAGCGCGCCATCCTCGCCAGCAAGAGACCCCTGGAGGCCGATTACCAGCCAAGGTTCTTCGTCAGCAACACGGGGTACCTACTGACCGGAATCCTGTTCTCCATCGGGGTGGCAGTGCTTACTTTCTTCCTGTCCAGCCGGGGGAACACGCTGCAATTTGTGGCCCTGATTGTCGTTGGCGTTGCGCTCGCCGTCATGGCTGGGGCCTTCGGCTCCACGCTCAAGTCGTATACGCAGCAAGGCAGGAAGCTCGTGGACGAAGTGGCTGGGTTCAAGATGTACCTCTCGGTCACCGAGAAGGACCGCATGAACCTGCTCAACCCACCCGAGCGAACCCCCGAGATGTTCGAGAAGTTTCTTCCGTTCGCCCTGGCACTTGATGTCGAGCAGCGCTGGTCGGAGCAGTTTGCCAGCGTGTTCGCCCGCATGGCGGCGGAGGGACGCCCGTATGCCCCCGTCTGGTACAATGGAATGTACTGGAATCCCGTCAACCCGGCGGCATTTGCCAGCAACGTCGGGAATGGGTTCAGCAATGCCATCAGCGCCTCGGCAGTGGCGCCCGGCAGCAAATCCGGGTTCGGTGGCGGTGGAGGTGGCTTCAGCGGTGGTGGAGGAGGCGGAGGAGGCGGCGGCGGCTGGTAGAGTCCTGCCTTCGGCAGATGCGCCACGAAGACGGCCCCGGGAGAATACCCCGGGGCCGTCTTCATTCCTGTGTTCAGACCCTCGAGGCCTCGGCCTCTTTCTGGAGCTGTTCGCGGCGCCTGCGATAGAGGACGATCGGCAGGTCGCCCTGGATAAGCTTCTCCCCTCCGTTCAGACTGCTCACGAACGGCCGCTGGGTCTGCACGACACGGCGGTCCTGGTGCGCGATGGTGATGTCTGACAGCCCGGTCAGCAGGTCGACCAGCTGACGGACGACGGGAAACCGGCCAAAGCTTCTGTAGAAGCGAAGGTAGAGAATGCTGTGCTCTTCGTCGACGCAGACGAACGCCGCGGTGATGCGGGCATTCGGTCCCAGGTTGTTCTGCCAGAGGTTAGGAAAGACGAAGGTCAGCTGCGACTCGCGGTCCGGGACTGTCATTTCATCTGGTCGGCGAGGCGTCTGCCCGTGGTCCTTCTCGTTATCGACCCATACGCGCAGGATATTGCCGTCCATCTCAGCCATGGGGCCATTGACGACCGTCCGGTTCCCTGCGCCGATTGTGTTGTAGTGAACAAAGGGCAAGTGAACGACGTCCAGCTGATTCTCGATGGCACGCGTATAGAATGCGTTCCATGGGTCACGCCAGGTGCCATAGATCAGCCTCGTGTCGTCCAGCCCGGGGATAAACGGCAGCTCAGGGTATTCCTCGCGCGATTCGCCCCACCACAGGTAGATGTAGCCATGTGCTTCACGCACGACAAATGCGTCACCCTGGAAGGTGGCCGGCACGGGAGCGTCCCTGCCGTTCGCGGGGATGACCGTGACACGGCCTCTGCCATCATACTGCAAGCCGTGGAACGGGCACTCCACGCAGTCTCCCTTGACCTTCCCTGCGCTGAGTGCAACCCCACGGTGGACACAATGATCGAGCACCCCTCGTCTTGAACAAAAGGACTCGGGGGGAATGACAGAGGCGAAGCGAGCTATGCTGTCGGCGTGTCGTGATCCGGGATGAGCCGCTCGACGTCTCTGACGTTGGGGACCAGATATCCGACAAGCCCAACGCAAGCTCCGGCCAGGCCCGCCAGCACGAACATCAGCGAGATTCCTGCTCCGGCGCCGGTCCCTGTGACCCATCCCAATAGTGGCGCGAGACCACCGCCCGGCATCATCGCGGGTCCAAACACCTTGTCTGCCAGTGGCCCCGAGGCAAGCATGGCAACGGGAACCGTGACCTGGGCTATGAGGCGGCGCACGGAGAACACGCGCCCCTGCAGGGCAGGGGAGACCTTGGACTGCCAGATAGCCTGATTGCTACCGTTGAGAACCGTCATGACCACCATCATGAGGAAGGACCCCACCATCCACACCGGCAGTGACCGCCCAAGGCCAATGACCAGCACGCCAAGCAACGAAGTCAGCACCATGCCCGTCAGGACTCCGTGCACCTTGCGTTTCGGGCCTCCCCATGCCGTGAGCAGGGCACCGCCGGCCACGCCGCCGATTGCCGCTGCAGACTGTGTCGATCCCAGTGCTGCCGCGTTGTTGCCCGTGCGCGCAAGGACCAGGGCAGGGAAGACCGTCAAACACAAACTGGCGATGAGGTTCGACGCGAAGAATACCATCTGCAGATCAAACAGCGGCCGATGCTGCCGGATGTAGCGGAAGCCAAACATGGATTGTCTGAACAGGCTCTCGGGATGTTCAGAGTCCACCTGGGGCGGGTTCGGGATCGTCACGATGACCAGCGCTCCCAGCGCGACGACGAAGGTGGCGAGGTCGATGGCGAAGATGACCCACAACCGTTCGAAGCCCAGGATCCCCACGAGCGCTCCTGCCAGGAGAGGGGCTGCGATCCCCGACCCGCTCTCCGCCATCGAGATCATGCCGCTTGCCCTCTGATACTGCGTCTTTGGGACCATCATGCTGATCGCTGCGCTGTAAGCCGGCCACTGGAACGTCTGGAACGCAGCCGACAGGGCTCCTGTCACGTAGAGATGCCATAGCTGCAGGCGGCCCGTCAGGAACAGCAGAAGAATGGTCAGCGTCGCCAGCGCGGAGGCCAGGTCCGACAATGCCATGGTCCATTTCCGGTTCCAGCGGTCGACGAGCACGCCCGCGATCGGACTCATCAAGATCATCGGAGCGAAATTGAAGAACGCAACCATCGCCAGCGCGGTCGCGAGCCCGGTCGTGCGGTACGCCCATAACGTCAGTGCGAAGCCGCTCATCGCCGTTCCGACCAGGGAAACGACCTGCCCAAACCAGACAATCGTAAAAGCGGTCATTCCCTGCGGCCGGCGCGACGGAACGCCAGCCGCCTGCACTTCAGTTCCAGGTGCGCCTTCCAAGCGTGCCTCCATTCTCGTTTCCACAATCGCCGGTAACTGCGCGGGATACAATCCGATTATAGTAATGGCAGAACACGAGACAACGCCACAGACCTCGAGGAGAAACATAGACAACATGACCAGATAGGCGGGGCTGATCGACGATGCGCATTTGTGGCATGCAGGGAGGTATCCCAACCATGCAGGAGGGAATGTTCAGGGAGTACTGTCAGCAGCGGAAGTTCGACGCGGCAACCATTGAGGCGGCCGTCGCCGCAGTGCGACAGTTCGAGAACTACGCAGCTGTGGTCGGCGCGACACTGGAGACCGCAACGACGGAACATCTTACGGACTATCTGCAACAATGCTCACAGGCAGGGACGGCCTCCGAGGAGAGGCTGCTGGCGCTGGCAAGGTACTGCTACGTGACGTACCGCAACGACCTCTTCGTTCAGCTTGTCCACGTCGCAGAGGCACCCAGCATCCTTCCCGTACTGCGAGCACGTGCCCGCGAGATCGTCGGCGACGAAGCTGCAAATGAGGTCTTTGGCTGTATCGACCTCCCCCCGGAGGGGTCGCCGATCAATGCCTACCCTCCCGTGGTTCAGGGGATCGTCGACAGGATGCAGCAAACGCTTCCGGCCGAGACGTGCAAGCAGGTGTTGACCGGCAACATGCACCAGATACCGGAGACATCCTTCGCAGAAATGAAAGAGCGATTTCAGAAGAACCCCGACATCGACGCATTCCTTGAGGACCGTCACGCGCGCCTCGTGAACGAGCTCGAAGACCACATGAACCGGGGCAGGGTCTGGTACGAGCAGGTGATCACCCCGAAGGTACTGGAGTACGTCCGGGACAATCCCGAGATCCAAAGCGGCGTTCGGGATGGAGATGTCATCCACGTCGCGAAGATACCGTTTGACCCTCAGGCGTACCTCGACGAGAAGGATCTGACGAGAAAGCGGTATGATGCATGTCACTGTCCCCTGGCGCGCACGTCGATCATCTCCGGCAAGCCAGCCGTCTCAGTGCTCTTCTGCTACTGCAGCGCCGGTTTTGAGAAGCTCCCGTTCGACGTCATCTTCGGGGAACCGGTCAAGGTCGAAGTCCTCGAGAGCGCCCTTGGAGGCAGCGACCGCTGTCGCTTCGCGATCACCATCCCGGAGCGGTTTCGCAGGAATTCATAGTCCAGTCACGGCACAGGTGCCTGGACCCGTGCTGAGCGACACAAGGCTGGATTCCCACATTCGCGAGAAGCACCCCTCGTCTTGCACAGGAAGGCTCGGGGGGATGACGGAAGCGCGCGCCACGTGCGTCTCCGGTCAGGCTTGAGTTTCTTTCTGCCGCCTGTCGAGCTCCTTCTGGATCTGACGCCGTTCCCAGTCCTTACCCAGGAACCGTCCAATACCAAAGACCGAAATGGCATGGACAGCAAGAGCGATACCCCATCCGATGAGCGGCCAGATGAACCAGACGATGCCGTCGTTCTTCTTGAGCGTGGCCAGGTTCAGAACGGCCAGCGCCACATTGGCCAGTAGGTACATGGCCACGTGGGCGTAGAACCCCTTGAGCTCCTGGACCCGATCCCTCGCCTTCTGGTACTCCTCCAGCTCAGTCACCCAACTACCTCGCGCGCTGCGTCGAGGACGGCAGCGATATGTCCCGCGACCTTGACCTTGCGCCATTCGCGCACGATCTTCCCCTCAGGGTCGATCATGAACGTAGTCCGCTCCGTACCCATGAAGTCATGTCCGGCCAGCCTCTTTCCTTTCCAGACACCGAGCTCTTCGAGCAGGACGTGCTAGGGGTCCGAAAGCAGGGTGAAGGTAAGACTATCCTTGGTGGCGAACCGCGTATGCGAAACAACCGAATCCGCGCTGATGCCGAAGATGCGGAGGCCAAGCTGAAGAAACTCTTCCTGCTGGTCCTGAAAGCCCATTGCTTCCTGCGAGCATCCCGGAGTCATGTCCCTGGGATAGCAGTAGAGCACCGCCCAGTGGCCTCGGACGTCGGAGTTCCGTACCACCATGCCATTCTGGTCCTGCAATTCAAAAGGTGGGAGCGTGTCGCCGATTGTTCTCATCCATACCTCCTGGTCGAAAGTGTCCTCAGTATATCGCACAACTGTCCTGCATCACACTGTCCGTGACAGGAAATGCGCCAGCTCGGCGGCTGCCTGCGACAGCAGGGCCCGCCCGTTTTCCATGGCCTCGCGTTCACTCATGGGACGGTCGAGGATCGTGACAAAAACGTCAATCCCGGCCTCGCGCACCTGTGCCCGATCGCGCACGGCCCCGGCAATAGCCACAGTCAACCCCTCCGGCGAGACTTTGCGAAAACGCCGCGCCACGCGGATTGGGGCCTTGCCGTACACCGTCTGGGCATCGATGCTCCCCTCGCCAGTCACGAGCACGTCACATCCAGCAGCCCGGGCGTCGAAGTCCTCCAAGTCCATGAAGAGTTCGGCGCCTGGTTCCAGGTGACCCCCTAACCACGCGACTGCCGCACCACCGACACCGCCGGCAGCGCCTGCCCCGGGCATGTCGTGAATCCGTACACCCGTCGTCTGGAGCGTGATGTCGGCCAGCCGTTCCAACCCCTTCTCTAACACGGTCACCATGTCGGGCGTGGCTCCCTTCTGCGGACCAAACACCGCGGCCGCTCCTGTCGGGCCGAGCAGGGGATTGGTCACGTCGCTCGCGACGACCAGCCCGGCCTGCTTTGCCAATGGGCTCGCCACGACATGAGCCAGCCGGGACAATCCCTCACCTCCCCGCCATGCCGCATTTCCGGCCTCGTCCGAGATGCTGAAACCCAGTGCGGCCAGCATGCCCAGCCCGCCATCGACCGTGGCAGATCCCCCGATACCCAGGATGATACGTTCCGCGCCGTGTTCAAGTGCATGTTTGATCAGCAGACCTGTGCCCCAGGTGGTCGTAAGCATGGGATTCCGTTCTTCAGTGGCAATCAGCGCCCAGCCGGACGCCTTTGCCATCTCGACGACCGCCGTCTGGCCAAGCCACGCCACGGGCGCCTCGATGGGGCGCATCAGGGGATCGAACGTGCTCACGAATTCGACGCGACCTCCCAGGGCTGCCGCAACATCGGTGGTCCCATCGCCGCCATCGGCAAGGTAGACCTTCTCGACCTGAAACCCGGCGTTCTCGAAGGCAAGAGCCACGGTATCAGCAGCAGCCTTTGTGGAAATGCTCCCCTTGAATGCGTTCATACTGACAAGGACCCTTACCATGGTAACCCCCTTCCTGCCTGCTCAGCACGCAGCAAGCGACAAGGCAAGAACACCTACGAACACAGCCAATCCTGCGACCATCGACCCAGTGGTCATGGTACGCCATGCAGTACATGTCCATTGTAGCAGCAGCCCAGCCGGATGCCAGCCCGATGGGACTTAGCAGCGACACACACCTGACGACAACACTGACCGACTGGTCGGACGGCTCATCAAAGCAGAGGAAGTGACCTGGTGAACGACCTGCTGAAACGCCTTCCCCGCACGATCCGTTCCGACCAGTGGCTCGTCTACGGCTGTGTCGCGCTGGTCATCATGTCCTGCATGCTCTATGTCAGCATGAACGCTCTCCTCGTGGACATCACGGGAAGCAGGGCGCGGTTCGAACGCGAGTCTCAGGTCGAATCAGCCACTTTCCTGCTTCGAGACCCTTTTGCCGACCTGTCGACATTCGAACAGGACCATGGCTTCGCAATCGAACCCGTCGGGAGGTCGACGCCGCTGCAGTTCAAGGCCTTGCTCTACGCGTGTTTGAGCACACAGAGCGCGTGAACATCCCGGCCATCACCGCCGGCCGAGACCTGCAGGCGAACGATGAGATACTGCTCGGCCAGACCGTCGCCACTGCACTCAAAGCCCCACCGGGGGACGACCATGACTCTTCTGGGACGTCATTCACGGTCGTCGGGTTCGCTTCCGTACCGGACTACATGTATCCGATCAAGACAATGGATGCCGCTGGTCATTATCGTGCTGACGTGCCTGCTGCTGGCAGCCGGGCAAGGTCGTATCGTGCGCCTTCAGCGTACCGCTGTATGTGACGACCGTACTCTGGCCCAGCATCATCTTCGCCTTGGTGGCTCCTGTGGCGTTCCTGGTTCCTGCGGTTGCTCTCGTGGCCACACGCCTCCCGAACCATCGACGGCCTGAGCAAGCAGTACGCAGCCCTCCTCCGACAGCAGCCGCTCGACCTTGCTGGCATACGAAACGTCATGTTCGGGGAGGTGGACATCTACGTTGCCCTCCTGGGCCAGGGAATCGAGAACGATATGGGGTCAGCCGGTGAATAGACAAGAGCGGTAAGCCCGCACGATCAGGACTGGAACCCGCATGAGCCGAGAGCACCCCTCGTATCGGAAAGGAATGCTCGGGGCCTTGCACTGAAAGGCTCAGGGGAATGACAAACGGGACAGGGATCATCTGGCCCTCTTCACGATTGGCGGTGACACCGCCTGTGGAGCGGGCATTCATCCTATTTGCAGCAATGCATGGCTATCATCTTGACGTCAGCGGCCTTTGGCCTTAGCATGGTAATGTTCCTGACAGGTCGCCTGCCAGTCACTGCGCAAACGCAGCTGGACGTAGGGCTTGCCAGAGTCAATGCTTATCAAGGTCGGGAACCCACCACAGCCTTACTTTGGAGGTTTCTGTCATGACAAGCACACCGACCACGGAACAACTGCAGGGGCTGACGACCGCAGACGCACAACAGCGCCTGAAGGACGAAGGACTCAACGAACTGCCCACCGCGAGCAAACGTGGCTGGATTCACATCTTGCTCGAAATCGTCAAGGAGCCAATGTTCCTCCTGCTCCTGGCATGTGGCACACTGTACCTCATTCTCGGTGATCACGAGGAAGCCATGATGCTGCTTGGTTTCGTCTTCGTCGTCATCGGTATCACCTACTACCAGGAGAAGAGGACCGAAAACGCCTTGGACGCCCTGCGCGACCTGTCCAGCCCTCGCGCCCTGGTCAGGCGCGATGGTGAATGGGTCCGCATCGCGGGCCGCGACGTGGCCCGCGGCGACGTCATGATGCTTTCGGAGGGAGACCGTGTCCCTGCGGATGCCGTCATCCTGTCCTGCACCAACCTGCACGCCGACGAGTCACTGCTCACTGGCGAGTCCGTCCCTGTTCGCAAGGCCGAATGGGATGGTGAGATGGAAATGGGCCGCCCAGGCGGCGAAGACCTGCCCTTTGTCTATTCGGGTACGCTCGTCGTCTCCGGACAGGGCGTCGCCGAAGTGCGAGGTACCGGGCTCCGGACCGAGATCGGCAAGATCGGCAAGGCGCTCCAGACATTGGACACGGAGAAGCCACCCCTGCAGAAGGAGATCACGAACCTGGTTCGCGACATGGGGCTGGTCGGCGTCGGCATGTGCGTCATCGTCACGGTGGTTTTCAGCCTGACCAACGGCAACAACCCACTCGCCTGGCAGCGAGGCTTCCTCTCCGGCCTGGCCATGGCTATGGGCGTCCTGCCCGAGGAGTTCCCTGTGGTCCTGACCATCTTCATGGCTATGGGCGCTTGGCGCATGTCCCAGAACCAGGTCCTGACACGCCGCATGCCGGCCATCGAGACCCTGGGATCGGCGACGGTCCTGTGCGTCGACAAGACGGGCACCCTTACGATGAACAGAATGACCGTCCGTAAGCTGGCGGCGGGCGGCGAGTACTTCCACATCCCTGCGACCGGACTCCCGGGCGTCCTGCCCGAACCGTTCCACGAGCTGGTCGAATACTCGGTGCTTGCCTGTGAAGCCGACCCCTTCGACCCCATGGAGCGCGCCATCCTGGACATGGGCCAGGGCGCTCTCAAGGGAACCGAGCACCTGCACGAGGACTGGCAGTTCCAGCGCGAGTATCCGCTCTCGCGGCAGCTGCTCGCCCTGTCTCACGTATGGCAGATGCATTCCGGCGACGGCAGTGTCGCCGCCAAGGGGGCGCCAGAGGCGATCCTCGACCTGTGTCACATGCCACAGGAGAGGCAACAACTGATCATGAAGCAAGTCCTGGACATGGCCAACGACGGTCTGCGCGTTCTCGGCGTCGCTCGCGCCTCCAGCGACAGCGCGAACCTCCCCGACAACCAGCACGACTTCGATTTCACATTCATTGGCCTCATTGGTCTCGCCGACCCTATCCACGTGACTGTCCCGGCTGCGGTCACCCAGTGCCACCGTGCGGGCGTGCGTGTCGTCATGATTACCGGCGACTACCCCGGTACAGCACAATCCATCGCGCGAGAGATCGGCCTGCAGCGCCCAGACCTCATCGTCACCGGGCCCGAGCTCGAAGCTATGTCCGAAGAAGAGGTCAGCAGAAAGATCCGCGACGTCAGCGTGTTTGCCCGCATGGTCCCCGAACAGAAGCTCCGCCTGGTCCAGGCCCTGAAAGCAAACGGCGAGATTGTTGCCATGACCGGCGACGGCGTCAACGACGCTCCGGCCCTCAAGAACGCCCATATCGGCATCGCGATGGGCGAACGGGGATCCGACGTCGCCCGCGAGTCCGCCTCCATCGTCCTCCTCAAAGACGACTTCAACAGCATCGTCGCGGCAGTGCGCATGGGTCGCCGCATCTTCGACAACATCCGCAAGGCGATGGGATACATCCTTGCCGTTCATGTTCCGATCGCGGGTTTGTGCCTCATCCCCGTCCTGCTGCACTGGCCCCTTATCCTGCAGCCGGTGCACATCGTCTTCCTGGAACTCATCATCGACCCGACGTGCTCTGTTGTGTTCGAGGGTGAGCCGGAGGAATCCGACATCATGGACCGGCCGCCACGCGACCCGTCGAAGGCAACATTCAACCGCAAGCTGGTACTGACAAGTCTCCTGCAGGGCTTCGGCATCCTGGTCGCCGTGTTGATTGTCTTCGGACTGGGCTTTTACGAGCGAGGAATGACTGAAAGCGACGCGCGTGGACTGGCGTTCACGACATTGATCTTTGCAAACGTGGCACTCATTCTGACGAACAGGTCCTGGACACGCAGTATCGTCCACACCCTGCGCACGCCCAACAAGTCGGTATGGTGGGTGATCACCGGAGCACTAGGTCTGCTGGCGGTCACGCTCTATGTTCCCGTCGCCTCGCGCCTCTTCAAGATGGCGGCCCAGCACCCCCTCGACATCCTTGTCGCGGCAGCGGTCGGCATCAGCACCATCCTCTGGTTCGAGCTCTTCAAGGCGCTGAAACCCAAAGCACTGGCGTAGTCTCGGCACTGTTGCATGCACTGCCATTCCGCACAGAATGGTGATTAGACGATCGCGCCTCAGGGCCTTCATCGGGAGGAACCAATGGAAACCTCTACACTGACGAAGCTTGCAGCAAGGGTCCGCTATGATATCCTGCATATGTCGACGGAAGCAGGGTCTGGCCATCCGACGACCTCGCTGTCCGCGACTGATCTCATGACCGGCCTGTTCTTCGGGGGCACGTTCCGATTTGACCTGGACCACCCGCAAAACCCTTGCAACGACCGTATCATCTTCTCCAAAGGACATGCCTCACCGCTGTTCTATGCGCTGTATGCGGCGGCCGGCGTCCTGTCGCAGGAGGAATTGCTCACATACCGTAAGATGGGCTCCCCTCTCGAAGGGCATCCGACACCGCGCTTCCCCTATGCGGAAGCCGCGACCGGTTCCCTGGGCCAGGGGCTTGGCATCGGCGTCGGCATCGCCATGAACGGCCGATACGTCGACAAGCTGCCGTACAACACCTATGTGCTCATGGGCGACAGTGAGGCAGCGGAAGGCTCGGTCTGGGAGGCTGCGGAGCTGGCGTCCCACTACCAGCTGGACAACCTGGTGGGCATCCTGGACGTCAACCGGCTGGGTCAGCGGGGCGAGACCATGCTTGGATGGGACCTGGACACTTACGAGGCCCGCTTCGCCGCGTTTGGCTGGCATACGATCGTCCTCGAAGACGGGCACGACATCGACGCGGTCCAGGCTGCCTATGGCGAAATCAACCACGCGTGCGGACGTCCCACGGTCCTCATCGCCCGAACAATCAAGGGCAAGGGCGTTTCGTTCCTCGAGAACCAGGACGGCTGGCACGGAAAAACGCTGAAGCATGAGGAGTTCGACCGCGCGGTCCTTGAACTGGGGGCGGTCGATCTGAACATGCACGGCACCATTGAAAAACCGGCCCAGGCTGTGCCTGCGGTCTGGGCTCCTGTCCCGGTCGAGCAGCCGGCAAGCGCCAAGGCGCTGTCGACGCGCGAAGCATATGGGCGTGCGCTCGTCGACATCGCCCCGTCACACCCGGATATGGTGGTACTGGACGCCGAGGTCGGCAACTCAACCTTCGCTGCCACCTTCGGCAAGGCGTATCCTGAGCGGTTCTTCGAGATGTTCATCGCAGAGCAGAATATGGTCTCTGCCGCACTGGGTCTGAGTACCAGGGGCAGGATACCTTTCGTCTCGACGTTTGCAGCCTTCTTCTCCCGCGCATTCGACCAGGTCCGCATGGCGCAGTACGCCATGGACCGGGCCAACATCAAGTTCGTCGGGTCACACGTCGGCGTAGCCATAGGGCCGGACGGGCCATCCCAGATGGGCCTGGAAGACATCGCCATGTTCCGCACGCTGGTCAGCAGCGTCGTGCTGTACCCAGCCGATGACATCGCCACAGCAGCACTTGTTCGGCAGATGGCCGACCATCATGGCATCTGCTACATGCGGACCACCCGTCAGGCCCTGCCGCGCCTCTACCAAACCGGGGAGGAGTTTCCCATGGGCGGCAGCAAGACCCTCCGCCACAGTGACGACGACCGAGTGACCCTGGTCGGCGCAGGGATCACGGTCCACGAAGCCCTCGCGGCTGCAGACACGCTGGCTGCCGCAGGCATCCACGCCCGAGTGATCGATCTCTACAGCGTCAAGCCGCTGGACATGGCGACGCTGAGCAAAGCAGCAGCCGAGACCGCGGCCGTCATCACGGTCGAGGACCACTACGCTGAGGGAGGCATCGGTGAAGCGGTGGCCGCGGCGCTGTCCGACGTTGCGACGCCCGTGTTCTCGCTGGCAGTGCACAAACTGCCGATGAGCGGCAAGCCGGAGGAGCTGCTGGCCTACGAAGGCATCGATGCCGCAGCCATCGTCCACCGGGTGCAGGAACTGTAGCGACTATCAGCTGTTCTGGTGTCAGGCTCCTGATCCGGTGTCTGGCACCAGCTCTCCGCGCAGCAGGTCCATGTAGAGGATGTCGACGCGCTTGCCATCACGGGCGCTCGCCTCGCGCAGACAGCCGGCATCCTTGAAGCCCAGCTTGCGATACGAAGCGACTGCGCGCGGATTGCACGCGAGCACCGTCAGGAAGATCGTGTGCAGTTCCAGCATATCGAACCCCACAATGCAGAGGAGGCGCATCGCCTCCGTGCCATATCCATGGTCGCGATGCTTCTCTTCTCCGATGAGGATGCTCGCCTCACCTCTCCCCACGATGAGGTTGAGGTTCTTGAGTGCGCATCGTCCGACAAGATCCCCGCTAGACATCAGGTGAATGCCGAACTGACGGACGTCGTCTGCCACGGCGGACTTGTCGTACGATATTGCCATCGCTTCCAGGCTGGGAGCTCGGCCATACCCTTTCGTCAGCCGCGTCACTTCGCGGTCGTTGGCCCACTTCCAGTAGAGTGGGACGTTGTCGCGCCGTTCAGGTGCCAGGAAGACGTGTTGCCCCTCAATCACATGTGGCAGGACGTCCATGTTCTCTTCCCTCCCTCATACGGTTGCCCTCGACTGACACCTGCTCAGTAGCCCGGGTCTTCCTCGAGTCGCGCGCGGTGCCCGCCCTTCGCCCTGTACATGCGCTTGTCGGCAAGTTCCACCAGATCCCCTCCCTCAGGGTCTCCCCGCACTGTGGCAACACCCACGGAACAGTGCACTGGTCCCATATCCGTCACGACCTGTGTCTCAATGCTCACACGCAGTCGTTCGAGCACAAGCTCGGTCTCCCGCTGCGAGGTCTCGGGCAGGACAAGTAAGAACTCATCTCCGCCATAGCGGATGACCTTGTCGATCGAGCGCAGCGACTTGTGCATGCAGGCAACCAGCGTCTCGAGGACCCGGTCGCCTTCAGCGTGACCCAGCCGGTCGTTGATCGACTTGAACTCGTCGACGTCCATCATGACAAATGACACGTCGTGATCATGCCGTCGGGACCGTTCCAGTTCCTCAATGACGATGCTTTCCATGGCACGACGGTTGTGCGCCCCTGTAAGACCGTCCAGCAGTGCCTGCTCACGCAGGAGCTGCTTGATCTGCATGCTGGCAAGCATCAAGCCGACGCCAGCCGCCAGGGGCGTCAGGTTGCGGATGTCTTCGCGGGAAAACGCCCCGGCCTTCTTGCTTTCAAGGTTCAGGACGCCGATCACCTTCCCTCCCGCCATCAGCGGAAGCGCCAGGTCAGAGAGCCCCCCTGGTATGGCATGCAAGTAGAACGCGCAGGTACGCGCGTCGGCAACGTTGATCACACGCCGCAGGCGGAACGCCCGCACGGCCACGCCCACACGATCGTGGACAGAATGCGTGAGCCCGTCGTACTCGCCAGAGTAGCCCTTCTGCGCCCGCAGGACGAGGGACTGTGCCTCGTCGTCGCAAAGGAACAGCGCGATATACTGATAGCCAAGGCGCCGCGCAATACGCTTGACGACGGAGTTCATGAATTCCACCGCGCTCGTCGCCCGAACCCCGTCGAGCGTCGTCTCATGCAGCAGGGCCAGGTAGTTCTCGCGCTTCGCAGACTGCTGCTCCTTCAGGTAGCGGGCAATAATCAGGCTGATGAGATGCACGAGGGGCCGCAAGGCATCGACATCCTCGGATCTCAGCCGCCGAAGCGATGTCTGGACATTGATGATGCTCACGACACGCCGGTCGATGATGATGGGAAAGCCAACGTAGCTGACCAGGTCGCGGGTCGGTCCCCTCCAGTCAGGATAGGCCCCGACATCGTCGATGAAGCACGTCTCGCGGTCACGGATGATGTCCATGATGTTGTGCGGCAGTTCCCGGCTGAAGGTGGCTTCAACCTTGCGCAGAACGCTCCAGGAGATGCCATTGGTTGCGTCAAAATGTACATGGCGGTCCGCATCCACACCCATGACCGTCACCGAGGCAGATGGAATCGACTGGGCAATAAGATCTACGGCCCGCTGGACGGCCTTTCGCGGGGTCGTCTCCAGCAGGATCCGCTCCAGTTCATCGGTCCGGATCAGTGTCGTCTTGTTCATCGGTGACTTCATTGTAGTTGCTCTCCATCCGACTGCAACAACCTTGCCCGGTTGTCTGACGAGACCGGAGGACTACTTCAGTGTCACCTCATGGGAAGCCGCAGACCGCTCGCGAGCATTGTAGATGGTTCTTGCGGCTACGATCCCCAGGGCGCGCACGGTTGCTTCCGCCCTGATATCAGCCTCACGGGCCCTGTGGATGACGCGCGGGATTGCATCAACGACCTTCCCTGCTCGCCGCGAAGCTGTAGAGGCTTTGTCGGCCAGGCGGTTGAACTGCGCTTCAGCAGACTGGACGGCTTCGGAGACCTTTGCAATCTCGACACCCGCGGTGGTTAGCTGTTGCTGTATCTCCGCCACTGTGGGGGCAACCCGACGCGCTACGCCCGCCACCTTGACAGCCATGAAGGTGAACGCTCCCGCAATCACCAGCGATGCGCCACCAATCAATATGACGAGTACCCATAATGTGTCCATGTGTTACCTCCTCAGCGCCATCCGGCGTCATTTTTAGTATAGCGCTGGATGCAATTCATGTCACCGGTGTAACACTCTCGGGACGGTTCCGTTTCTGTAACAGTGTTACACTTTGGGGACAGGTCTGGTTCGCGAAATGGCAGGAAGGGCTGGATCCCCGCCTTCGCCGAAAGCACGCCTCACCTTGAACCAAAGGGTTCGGGGGACAGAACAGCACTCAGAGGCACCCCTCGTATTGGAAGGAAATGCTCGGGGGGATGACGGATTCGCGCACAGCTACCAGATGACACTGCCGTCACACGTTCATCCGGACTGAATCTCCCGCCTCCACTCTTGAAATATCGCATCATGGTGGCACCATGTTGTCGGAACAGAAAGGGCACTTCCAGGGAGACAATGATCGTGCGACGCAGCAGTGCCAGACGTGTACCAGAAACGGTTTCCGTGCCCGGCTCGACGCTTGGGCTGGACATGATGCAGGAGATTCGGCGCGCAAGCCGCGGACTTGCATATGCGCTGACGGGCTATATCGCCATCTTCGTCGTCCAGCTGACCAGCTACTTCATCACCCACATGCTTGCCGTCCTCGCACAGGCGTTTGCGACGCTCGCCAACGCCGTGGTCGCCGTCGTCGTCCTCCTCGCCCTGGCATGGTCGCAGAAGCCGGTCGACATGTACTTCAGATGGAGACGGGGCCGGAGACGCAACGCTGTCGCGCTCATAGCCGCCTCATTCATCATCCTGTTCCTGAGCGTGGGGACGCTGTGGAAAGCACTGGCGACCCTGATCCACGGCGGAGCATTCAGGGCGGTCAACCCCGCGCTCGCGATTGCCGTGCTGGCTGTTGGCATGTTGCTGGTCAACGTCCCTCTATTCGACATCGTCCGAAGCGCAAGAGAAGGCTCTTCGATACGTCTGCGCCTCCTGTCGCTCATCAAAGACGAGGTATGCTACGCCGCCGGAATCGTTGGCATCGCCCTCGCGGCTGCGGGTCATAGCTGGGCCGACCCTGCGGCGTCGCTGCTGATAGGGGCCGCAATGAGCATCGGTGCGGTACTGCTCGTCCGCGACTGTGTTCTTCTGCTCAAGAACCGCCCTGCCCGACCCTCTACTCCCGGCTGACCCCAAGTTCCTCCACCCCTCGCGTCTCCTGTATCCGGCCGTTCATCCCCGGTATCGGCACGCTCTCCCACAGACAGCGCAGAGAGCTCCCCACGCATCATCAATACTTGTGTGGGGGCCAATGCAGAATCATGATGTTCCTTCAAGATTAGCAGTCTTGTCATGAGACTGCTAACGCGTATACCATTGAAGGTAGCCGAAATCCCCGAACAACAGTCGGCGACCGTAGATGAAACAACGACCGGCGCGAGCCGGGTGAAAAACGTCAACACCAAAGGAGGTACCACCATGTACTTCGATCTGAACACAGACCGCATCGCCACAAGTGATTGCTGCTCCACGCCTACCCTGACGAACCTGTTTCCCTTTCGCATGGATGCCATGCTGCGCGCAGCCGGACGCTCGGGACGCCTTCCCGCCACCGACGTCAGAGAGGACGCGAGCCGCTATGTCATCCTCATGAACATGCCGGGCGTTACCAGGGAGCACGTCACAATCACCGCCGAGGACAACGGCCTCACCATCAGGACGTCCGAAGAGGAGAAGAAGGATGGCGACACCCTCAAGACCGTGTACCGTGAGCGCATGACCGGAACCTATGAGCGCGAGTTCCACTTCGAGGAGCCCGTCGACGTCGAGAACGTCATTGCCCACATAGAGAACGGCGTGCTTGAGCTGACCGTGCCCAAGAAGGGCCAGAGCACGGACACGAAGACGATCCCTGTAAGCTAGCACCCATCGATCTTCGATGCATTGGACGACGAGCTCCGGCTTATCACCGGAGCTCGTCCCCGTTCCAATTCGCGGCTAGTTTGACACTGCGGAGCGAGTCAGGTATGATCAAGAATGGTTGGGGAGTACTGCCTGCGCACGCGCAGGACCGGCTGCCGTCAGGACGGAGGGAATACCTCCCGGCAGGCCATCATTCCGAGATGTGCGAGACCACCGTGGAAGTGCTCATGGGGGTCTCTTTTCATACATCCCCCCATGGACCCAGGGAGGCACTGTGACAGATACATCAGAACGACGTATAGAGCATTCAGTGTCGGCGGACAAGATGGCAACGCAGGCGCCATGGACGCAGACACCGCATGAAGTCGCTGCAGCGTGGTCGACAGATGCGTATGTCGGCCTCAAAGGTGAAGAAGCAGCGCGGCGCCTGCAGGAACAGGGACCCAACGAGCTGACGGCAGCGAGGGGCAACAGCCCATGGCGTCTGTTGGCCGAACAATTCAACGGCGTCGTCATCTGGGTACTCATCGCCGCAGCCATCCTTTCAGGCGTCATGGGCGAGCTTGTGGATGCGGTGGCCATCGTCGCCATTGTTGTCCTGAACGCCGTGCTCGGTTTTGTTCAGGAGTCACGCGCCGAGCGCTCGCTGGCGGCACTGCGACGCATGAGCAACCCTGTGTGCCGTGTCCTGCGCGACGGGCATCTCACCAGTGCCGACACACAAAATCTCGTCCCCGGCGATGTCATCGTCGTGGAAGCGGGTGACCGCATCCCGGCCGACGCACGCATCTTGTCGCCGACCCCCAATTTCGCCACCGAAGAAGCGTCGCTGACCGGCGAGGCCGCAGCCATCCGCAAAGACGCAACCACATTGCAGGACCAGAACACACCGATCGCCGATCGCACCAACATGCTGTTCACCGGGACCTCCGTGGTTGAAGGCAAGGCGCAGGCGGTCGTCACCGCAACCGGCATGCAGACGGAACTAGGGCGCATCGCGGGTATGATCCAGCAGATCCCTGAGGAAGCCACGCCGCTGCAGCGCAAACTGGACCTGTTGGGCAGACAGCTGGTCATCGTTTCGCTGGGCCTGGTCGCGATCGTCTTCGCGGCCGAGATGCTGCACGGT
>JAPLGL010000055.1 GCA_026390155.1 Caldisericota bacterium | reverse complement strand
CGTACATGGATGCCCGGTCCTTCAAGCTCTACGTCCTGGACGTCGGGTTACTGGGGGCCATGGGCGATCTCGACGCAAGGACATTGATCGAAGGCAGTAGCATCTTCGAAGAGTTCAAGGGTTCGCTGACAGAACAGTATGTGTTGCAGCAACTGATCTCCGATCTTGGGCTGCGTGCCTTTTACCATAAGACCGAGAATTCTACGGGAGAGGTCGATTTCCTAGTCCAGAGAAGACTAAACGTGATCCCTGTCGAGGTCAAGGCGGCCGAAAACCTGAAATCTAGAAGCCTGCGGGCGTATTGTGACTGGTACGCTCCGACATATGCAGTCCGGACCTCCCTGTCGGACTTCCGAAAGGAATCATGGCTGGTGAATATACCGCTGTACGCGATCGCGTTGTTGGACTCCATCGAAGAGTTGTAGACGGAAGGTGCGCAGCAACAACGCCACGATGGCGAGAGGATAGGCGGTTGCTCGCATTCCATGGATGGCAGCCGTGCACAACCTGGGAGGGAGACGATGGACAGCACTGCATCGCCACAATATGGACAGGGCGCCAGAAGTTGAACCCCCTTTTCAGGAATCGAACCCCTGTTTTGGAAATTGAACCCTCATTTGAGGAATTGAACCAGATTGGGGATGATACTAGACAGACTCGTTCTTCCGGGGTCTTTGGGGTCAGCTGGACAGTGCCCGGTCCCGCCGCTATACTACCAAGGTTATCTCCAGAAGGGGAGGCCCTGTAGTGCTACCTGAGAACGCCCAGAACACGAAAACGTCGAGCCGATCGTCCCTGACCACCCTCCTGCACAAGCAGTCGGTGGCCCAGGCGGCGGTGCTCATCGCCGTCGTCACATTCCTCAGCAAGTTCGTCGGTTTCGCCCGCGAGGTGGTCATTGCACGCCAGTTCGGCGCCACCGGCCAGACAGACGCCTTCCTCATCGGCATGATGGTCCCCAACCTAGTGCTCGGCCTCTTTGCCGGAGGACTCGGCACGCTCATCGTCCCCTGGTATCTCGGCCACAAGAAGGAGGACCCGGAACGCGCCCGCCTCCTGGTCGATCAGGTAGCTCTCGTGTGGGGCATCGTCTTCGCGCTTGTGTGCGTGGGCGTGTGGGTCTTCGCGCCCCAGCTCGTGCACATTTTCGCCCGTGGCTTCGAGGGCGCCCGGTACGACCTGGCCGTCCAGGTGACCCGCTTCCTCGTCCCCATGGGCTTCATGTTCGTCATGACCGGCTTGTTCACAGGCCTCCTGCAGGCCGAGAGCAGCTTCCTGGTAGCGTTGCTCTGGACGCTGGTAGGCAACGTCGCCTTGGTCGCTTGCCTACTCGTGTTCTCCTCCCGCATGGGCATCCATGCCTGGACGCTGGGGCAGACGCTGTGGGCCATCGTGGGGTTTGTCCCGCTCGTCATCCTGTTGACCAGCAAGAGGTACGGCTTCCTGAAGCGTTTCGACGTCCGACATATGGATTGGCCAGCCATCCTGCAGTTTGCCGCCCTGCTCATGCCGGTGGTGCTCGCGGGTGGCGTGGGAACCCTCAATGTCATGGTGGACCGCTGGGTCGCCTCAGGCCTGCCGGAGGGGGCAATCGCCGCTCTCAACTTCTCTGGTCGCGTCTGGACCCTCCCCATCACCCTGCTTGCCACTCCCATCGCTACGGCCGTCTTCCCTTCGTTCTCGTCCATGGCCGTAGACAGCTCGGCCCTGCATGCCATGGACGACAAGGTGCGCCGCACCGTGGCCTTTCTCGCCTACATCGTCATCCCGTCGTCCGTGGGCATCATCGTCCTGGCAACACCCATCACCCGCCTGCTATTCCAGCGGGGGGCCTTCGACGCCACCGCGACCGTCATCACGGCCTCCTGTGTCCAGATGTATGCTCTCGGTCTCGTGTTCCAGGCGGTCCTGCCCATCCTGGGCAAGGTCTTCTATGCGTTCAAGAACACGGTGACGCCTCTGCTCATCAGTCTGGGCATCGTGGGAGCTAACATGGCGGGCAACATCATCCTCAGCAGGTACCTGGGGGCTGCAGGCATCGCGCTGGCGACGTCCATCACCGTCACGCTGGGCACGGTCATCTACGCCCTCCTCCTGCGCCGCTACTTCCGCGCGGAGGACCGCGTCACCCCGACCTACCCGCTCTGGGCCCAGATGCTCAGGACTCTGCTGGCGACCGTCCCCGTCGGGCTCATCGCATGGCTGGGCCTTGGGTGGATTGCGCCGATCACGGCGTTCGTCCCTCTGGTTCTCCGCACCATGGCCGTCTGCGGCGTCGCCGCCCTTGCCTACGCGGTCTGCAGTATCGCCCTGCGTCTCGACGGCTGGCAGACCATCGCAGATCGCTTCAAAGGGTTGGCGCATCGACTGCGGGGCAGGTAACCCTTTGGGGTCAGCTGGTAAATAGACGAGGGTGGTACATCCTCTTTGGAGTCAGCTGGTAAAGAGACCACGCAGTGGTAAGTTCGCCGTCTTCCCGCCAACGGAGATCTCCACGGCGTGGATACTCTCCTAGGAGGACAGTCTGAGACATCTCCCGAGATGCCCCGCGAGAGCGAGCCCAGGGCTAGATGAACTTACCACTTTGGGTTGGAACTACCAGCTGACCCCAAAGATACCCCAAAGATACTGCATTGATCACGACAACGCCTTGCGGCCATGTTCTACAGCATCGTCCAAGGAACCGCAACGATACGGCGCGTAAGGTTCTTGATGGCAGATCCGCCATAGACGACGAGGCCGCTGACACAGGATGGATCGTTGTCCATCAACCATTGAACATGGGCAGCGTCGTTGATAGTCACGTCATCGCTCATCTTGGCCTCAACAGCAACATTCTTGCCGTTGCGTTCCAGAACGAAGCCCACTTCGTGCAGTTCAGCTGTTCGACGAGTGTGCACGAAGTGCATGCCCATATCCCAGAGATCGGACAGCGTCTGCAGTGTCATAAAGACCATGTCTTCGAAGAGATGCCCGCACAATGTGTCGTCGAGTGCTTCGGGGGTCTTGAGCCCAAGGAGCGAACAGATAAGCCCCGTGTCACATGGATACGGCTTCCATTGCCGCCGGACTGAGGTCGTGCTCGTCAGGGGTGCCGGAGGAAGGAGGGAGAGAAGATACGCTTTTTGGATCGCGTCGATGTACCTCGAGACTGTCCTCTCGTTGACATTCGTATCGTCGGCAATCTTTCTATACTCCATGAGTGAGCCAGTGGCCAGCGCAACGCGACGCATGACGGCACGATAGTCGAACAGAGAGGTCGTCGGTGAGATGTCCGGCAGGTCGCGTTCGAGATATGTTGTCACATAGCTCTGCCAGAAAACGGCCGCCTGTGCAGGTGCTGCATCCCTGATGCCTGGCAGGAAACCTCTGAACAGAATAGAGCGAAGGTCCAGTGCCGGCAATGGCGCCGAACCGCTCGCCGGAAGTTGTGTGTCAAACATGTTCAGAAGCCAGAGGGGTTCCGGCTGCTGAAGCCACTCGGTCCAGAGAGGCTGGCGCAGAACATGGTAGGCGGCACGTCCGGCCAATGAATCCTGGATTCGCCTGAGGAGCAGGAAATTGGCGGATCCGCTCAGCACGAACCGACGTGTCTTGTCCTTGCGTAGAGCTTCCTTGGCAGCCAGGAACAGGTCCGGTTCCCGATGAGCTTCGTCGATGATCAACTTATCTGCCCTGTCCACAAATGCAACAGGGTTCCTGTGTGCTTTCTCTCGGGAATCTGGATCATCGAGCGTCGTGTAAGAGTAGTCGCCAAACATTGGTTCATTCGCAAGGAGCGTGCTCTTTCCTGTCTGCCGCGCTCCGGTGAGCACAGTGATAGGAAGTATGGTCTCTGAAAGCTGCAATCGGTGCGTCAGCCAACGTTGCGTGTACATTGTCGTCACCTCTTGTCAACATTGTCGTCATGTCATGTCTGCATTGTACATGCACCCCTCGACAATTCAACTCTTTGGGGTCAGCTGGTAAAGAGACTCGGAAATGGTAAGTTCGTTCCCTGGACCCAAGACCTCGGGGCTAAATCCGCCTTTGGGGTCAGCTGGTAAAGAGACGCGGAAATGGTAAGTTCGCCGTCCTTCCACCAACGGAGACCTCCGCGGCGTGGATGCTCTCCCAGGAAAGGACAGTTTGAGACATCTTCCGAGATACCACGTGAGAGCGAGCCCGGGGCTACATGAACTTACCACTTTGGGTTGGAATTACCAGCTGACCCCAAAGAATACCGCCAACATCCGTGGGCAGGCATGGGACTGGGGACGTTCCCGCAGGTGTGGACCGCCTTCGAGTAGATTTATCCGTGAGGCAACGATGCGATTTCGAGTAGAAAATAGATGAGGCAATACGGCAGCTTGCACGAGTTAGTTGTTAGACTTGTGGTGTAACACGTATGGTGTAACACGTTTAATGTTATAGAAAACGGAACCGTCCCGAGAGTGTTACCCTGCCTCGCTTATGCGGGAATCCGGTCTTTGGTCCTTGTTTGCCTATGAGACGTCGATTGCCAAATCAAGCTGACCCGGCATCTGTACCACTCGGGATGTAATTGCCAGCTGACCCCAATCACGCTGGCGGTATGATTGTGTTTGTCGTGGAATCCATAATGAAGATGTGATAGGAGGATAACATGGCAAAAGGACTCGACTACTCGTTTGGACGGCCTGATCTAGACACGGTCAAACAGCAAGGCTATAGCTTTGTTGCGCGGTATCTTGCTGTCGATGGTGGGAGCAAGGTAATAACCAAAACTGAGGCTGACCAGATACGCGCTCATGGGCTCGGTCTGGTGCTCGTTTACGAGCAATATGCGGGGAGGGCAAAAGAAGGGCGTGCCGCCGGTAAGGCCGATGGGCTGACCGCGCTTACTCAAGTTCGCTCAGTCGGTTTTCCTGACACCCGCCCTATTTACTTTGCGGTAGACTTCAACTCGACTGAGGGCAATCAGGTGGCTATTGATGAGTATCTTCGTGGTGCTGCCGACAGTATCGGTGCCAATCGCGTGGGGGTTTACGGCAGTTATGCTGTTGTAGAGCGATGCTTCACGAATGGTTCAGCGCAGTTCTTCTGGCAAACGTATGCGTGGTCAGCCGGGAAGATTTCAACTCATACCCACATTCTCCAGTATAGTAATGGCCAGACGGTTGGTGGCGCATCCGTGGATTTGAACGAATCGAAGCAGGTCGACTTCGGGGCTTGGGGAATTCCTGCCCCCGTCCCTGCTCCAGCCCCTGTACCTGCGCCCGTGGTTCAGCCAGCAGCCAAGCTCTCTGTGGCACAGCAATGGGTGATAGACCAAGGCATCATTACCCCTCCCGTAGATTGGGACGGGCAAGTGGATTACAACATTTTGGCTTGGGCACTTATGAAGGCCCGCGGAAAGATATAGGAGGTTATCCGTGGCAAAAAGTCAATATTTGCGGAATTGTCCGTCCTCTGCCCCGTCCTTCCCAACGGGCTCCGTCCTTCCCTGGTCCGTCATTCCCGCGAAGGCGGGAATCCATCCCATGTACCACTCTGACCTATTTACCAGCTGACCCCATATCGGTCGTAAGTTCGCCGTCGATCGCCTGATCTGTCCTTCCCGCGAAGGCGGGAATCCAGTCCTTGTTTGGTCTTTTCCGATCGTCTCCGTCCCAATCAGCGAACTTACGACCTTTAGCTCTATTTACCAGCTGACCCCAATCGACGGAGTTGCACATGAATGACCCCGTTGTACAATACCTTAACTCAGTTAAGGTTTGGTGCAGACGAGATGAATGATCCAGCTTCCTCACGCAAGCGGCTTTATGACATACTGGTAACACAGCAAGGGTACTTCACGACAGTGCAGGCTCACGCCGCTGGCTACGATTCTGCACTATGCGCCTATCACGTACATCGGGGCGACTGGCAGAGGGAAGCCCGCGGTATCTATCGTCTGACGGACTATCCGCCAACAGACCGTCCAGATCTCGTCCTGTGGAGTCTGTGGTCGCGCGACCGGTCAGGTCGGCCTCAGGGCACCTACTCCCATGCGACCGCACTGTCGGTCTATGACCTTTCTGACGTGAACCCGTCAAAACTGCACATGATGGTGCCTCCAACGTTGAAACGCAGGGGACTGCTTCCCAGCATCCTCATCATCCACCGTGGACTGCTCATCGAATCCGATGTCGAACAGATGGATGGGTACAGCGTCACACGCCCACTGCGGACCCTGCGTGACCTGGCCGACTGCAGGATGCTATCAGACGAGCTCCTGCTGGAAGCAGCCGTCCAGGCTGTACACCGAGGCCTCGTCGACCCCACCGAGCTCATGTCAACACCAGAGTGGGCACCGGTCATCTCCCTGACAGCTCAACTGCGACGAGCTCTGGAGAAGTCATGAATCCACAGTCCTATGGGTCTGGTAGCGCCTTTCGCATCGCTCTCGAAGCACGACTGAAGGATCGCGCAGCTACCGAGGATATCGACCTGCAACGCCTTAGGCGACGAGTCGCGTTCGATCGATTCCTGTCACGCTTGGCCATGCAGGATCGTGAGCGATGGGCACTGAAAGGGGGCTATGCACTGGAAATCCAGCTCGACATCGCCAGATCCACTCGCGACCTCGATCTCGTCCTCAGGACCTCGCCCGAAGATACGCCCGGATTTACCCCTGTTGATGCAACAATGGCCTTTCTCAGAACATCTGCCGCAGTGGATGCACATGACTACTTCGCGTTTGCCGTGGGACGCCCAATGATGGAGATGGAAGGGCTACCATACGGTGGAGCACGCTTCCCCATCGAGAGTAGGGTCGGAGGCAGACCGTTTCTGACATTTCATCTGGACGTAGCGGTCGGGGATACCATTGTTATGCCTCTTCAGACCATTGTGCTCAAAGACTGGCTGGGTTTCGCGGGCGTTGCCGCTGCGATGGTACCCGTCCTTTCTCGAGAACAGCAGTTCGCCGAGAAATTGCACGCCTACGCGACGCCCAGAGACAGCGAACACCCCAACAGCCGCGTCAAGGATCTTGTGGACATGGTGCTACTGTTGAAAGATAACACACTCCGCCCAGCCCAGACTCTCGACACTCTCATCAGTGTTTTCCGCACACGCGGACAACCTCACCTTCCCACAGCGCTCGGTGATCCCCCCAGCTCGTGGGCAACCCCGTTCGCTACCATGGCCAGCGAATGCGGCATTTCAACAGACGTGGAAGAGGCATGTGAGCACGTAAGGTCGTTCTACCTGCGAGCGCTTCGCGAACTCCCGAAGCGGTCAGAAGAAGGATCGTGATCCTGGATCTAGAGGGATCAGCTGGCAAAGCGCCGCCGTTGGTACACTTGCCATGCCCCGGAGGAGTACATCGCCCTGCACCTCGACGGCTGGGTGACCATCATGAATCACTTCAAGGGATTGGCTCGCCCACTGCGACCCACACATAGCTGTCATTCCCTCTGGGTTCCGTCATTCCCCCGAGCCCTTTTGTCCAAGGCGAGGGGTGCTTCTCCGCGCAAGCGGGAATCCACCCTTTCATCCGTCATTCCCGCGAAGGCGGGAATCCAATCCTTGCTCCGTCTCAGGTGCTGAACTTACCACTTTGGGCTCTATTCACCAGCTGACCCCAAAGTGAGCCAACGCGTCATGAACGGGTCGACGACGGAATAGACACCTTGCTGGTCCTCTTCGACGAAGTCGAGCTTGACGAGCGCCTTAAGCGCTTTCTGGATGCCGCCTGATGACAGTTGGCGGTTCAGAGGGTAGTCTGCGCCATAGAGGGACTTTGACGGCTGAGCAGCAAGCGCCCTGAGGACCGCCTTCTGTCCGGGGGGCAACGCCGAGAGCGTCGCCTCAAACTCAGGGGACTGCATGCTGAGCATGGTCTGGCAGGATGCTTCGATATACTCTGCTGTGCACGAACGTCCAGGCTGAGTCTGATTCCATGCGATCATCGCCAACCCTTGGACATACCAGGAGAAGCCGTCTGCCAGCCGATAGATGGACGTGGCCACGTCGGCAGGACAGTCCTTGCCCGTCGCAGCAAATCGCTCTGAGATGAATGCGACAAAGGCGCTCTCGGGGATCTTGCCAAGTGGATAGACGAGAGAACTGCGGTAGAACGGACGGTTCTTGTCGGAGAACATGTCCGTGAGGATATGCCGCCTGCTGCCCAAGAACAGGAACGACACACTGCTGTGTTCCTGGACAAAGGATCGCAGTGTCCCTTCGATGGTCTTGGACTGTTCCAGTGCGGCAATCTCCTGGAACTCGTCCAGGACGATGCACGCGCGCCTGTTGTGGCGTTCGACGTAGCGATAGAGACTGCTTAGCACGTCGTCGATGACAATGGTGGCCGGCACGTCAGGATCGATACTCGCAGAAGCCTTCACGCCGTCGCTGGTGATCTCCATTCGTGGTGATATCCTGGTGAAGAGACCGAGCAGGCGCTGCCCGATTGTGGTGGGATCCGCCCCGCGGCCGATACCTCGAATGATCCCATCAGACAGCCGCTGGACGAAGTCGCGCTCGGACGAAACGGGATAGACGTCGATCTTGGCTGTCAGGAAGTTTTCGGCTTCCAGCCGTTCCAGCACCTTCCCAGCCAGAGATGACTTGCCCAGGCGACGCGCCGAAAGAAGCACGACGCTCTGACCGTTTCGCACATGGGTCAGAAGGTCCTCCAGCTCCTGTTCTCGATCACAGAATGCTTCATCTCGTGCGAGATGCAGCGTAAACGGGTTGTCTGCCATCTCAATGCCTCCAAGCAACGACCGTCACTTGTGTCCAACGTTGCTGCCTCTGCCTGTAGTATATCACGTTTTATTCCACTAGCATAATCCTGACAGAGAGCGACGCACAAGTGGCTACAATAGGACCGTTATGCCGTGTTCTGTGGTTTTATTCTTGTAGCATTATTCCAGTAGAACAATTCCGCAGTACTTTGTCATTCCCGCTGGGTTCTGTCATTCCCGCTGGGCTCTGTCATTCCCGCGTAGGCGGGAATCCATCCTTTGTCCTTGTCTATGGGATGCTGACCCACGAGTCAACCACGTCCAGCCCATGTACCACTAGGCACCGAATTACCAGCTGACCCCATATCGATGCCCAGATCAAGCTCGCCCAGCCAATGTACCACTAGGTGCCTATTTACCAGCTGACCCCATATCGAAACCCCAATCAGGGGATGTTGATGCACGGGTCGATGGCGTGCAGTGCGGCGCGCATTGCGTTTGCGTCATGACTACGTGCGGCGTCCAGCAGGGCGTCGACGGCTGGGCGGAGCACGGCTATCTCGGCACACGCGGGACACTCGACACGCATGATGCTCTCGTAGTCGGTCGGCACGACGTGCTCAGTTGACGACCACAGCTCCTCAGTCACCTTCTCGTTGCCGCGGTTGCCCGTGATGATGATGCTGGCGTCGCGTCCGACCTCCAGCCCCGCCAGCTTGATGTAACTGCGTGCCAGGTCAAGGATCCGGATCGGCTCACCCATCCAGAGGACAAAGATGTCCCTCCCCTGCATCAGCGCGCCGGCCTGCAGGACCAGGTGCACTGCCTCAGGGATGAGCATGAAGAAGCGTTCCATGTCGGGGTCGGTCACTCGCAGGGTGCGGGTCTCCTGCAGCTGCTTCTGGAAGACCTCAGCTACACTGCCCTTGCTGCCGAGTACGTTCCCGAACCGCACGCTGGTCGTCCGCAGGTGCTCGCGCCCGTCGTTCGCCTGGACAATCAGCTCCACGATGCGCTTGCTGGCGCCCATGAAGTTGACCGGGTTGACCGCCTTGTCGGTGGAGATGTTGACAAACCGCTCGGCCCCGTGCGACACAGCCAGCCGCAGCAGGGTGCGTGTCCCTCCGACGTTGTTGAGGATGGCTTCCTCGGGATTCTGCTCCATGAGCGGCACGTGCTTATGTGCCGCAGCATGGAAGATGATGTCGGGACGGTACGTATCGAACAGCCAGGTCATGCGGGCCTCATCACGCATATCCCCAATGACGGGCACGGCGCATGTCACGCCCTGGCGCTCCTGCAATTCGCGGTCGATGCGGAAAATGCGGTTCTCTCCCCTGCCCAGCATGATCAGCTGCGACGGGTTGAGCCGGGCCACCTGCCGGACGATCTCGGCGCCGATGGAACCGCCCGCACCTGTCACCAGGATACGTTTGCCCTCCACATAGTCCCGCACCGGCCCCAGGTCCGTGGACACCGGCGTCCTGGCCAGCAGGTCCTCCAACTGAATCGGGCGCAGGTCGTCCACGTGGATGGATCCGTCCACCAGTTCCCACATGCCCGGCAGGGTCCGCACCTGCACACCCGTGTCGGCGAGGCTCGACAGGACCGCGCGCGTTACAGCCGCAGCATGCGACGGGATGGCAATGACGGCCTGCGTAGCTCGGGTACGTCGTGCCATGTCGGCGATGGTGGCCACAGGACCAAGCACGCGGACGCCGCGGATCGTGCACCCCCGCTTGGCGACATCATCGTCGACCAGGCCGACCACCTTGCCCAGTTTGGGGTGCGCCTCGAACTCCCGCAGGACCATGTCCCCTGCATCGCCGGCCCCCACGATCAGAACACGGGCCGCGGCCATGGTATGCTGAACCGGTTCCTCGACCCTGTCCTGCCGCGTGTATCGTCCGTACCGCCACCGTGCGACCCCGCGCATGCCTGCCATGAACAGAAAACAGAGTACGGCGGACGCTGCAAACGCTCCCCCCGACCATGGCACCTCTCCACGAGTGGCCATCAGCAGCGGCAGGACGAGTACCTTGGTGATCACCACGACGAGAGCCGCACGCTCCACATCCTGCAGGCTGGCGTACGACCACAGCGCCAGTGGCGTCTGCAGGAGGACCGACGCCGCGACGAACACCAGGTTCTCCACAAGCCCTGGGAATCTCAAGGTGTAGACCCATGGCCACGGTGTCGCGCGGAAGTCGAGCCGAGCCAGAACAGCCAAGACCGTGGCGACGTTGAGCATGGCCACGTCCACAGTCAGCCGCCCCACCACACCCATCCATCCATTCTGTCGCTTCCGTCGCAATGCCATCATGTCCTCCTCGTGGCCCTCCCCTGCGCATACCAGTATAGGCATGAGAGCACAATTGCCACACCTGTGAGCACCCCGATAACGGCACCCCAGCCCCACCGGCTCGAGACAAGAAGCAGTATGCTGATAGCCGACTGAATGCCGGCATACATGACTGCAACTACGGGGTGCGGCCAGCCGAGTTCATTGACCAGACGCTGATAGGCGTGTGTCCGATGAGCTTCAAACAATCGTTCATGCATGCGCAGTCGAGCCAGGATCGTCAATCCCGCGTCGACGTAGAAGACCGTCATCGAACCCAGCGCACACAAGCCCCATACCGGTTGTTCCATCCACAGTCGCAGAGCCAACAGTGCTGCCGTGAACCCCAGAAACGTACTGCAAACATCGCCCATGAAGACGCGTGCTCTGCGCCGCAGATTAAGTGGAAGAAATCCGCAGCACGCGGCGGCGATGATCAGCGCGACTCTGCCGATCTCGACGTCCTTGGCAAAGGTCAAGGATAGCACAGCGAGCGTCCCAAACACGATGACCCCCATGAGTCCGGCCATGCCGTTCGCCCCGTCCATGAAGTTATAGATGTTGGTTGTGCCGACAAGAATCAGGACAAACACGACTGCTGCGGCCCCCGCGACCGTGACCGACAGGCCTGTCTGTCTCAGCAGCCACCCTGTGGCTGCGCCTGCCAGGACGAACTGCACAACAAGTCGCAGGCGAGGCTCAACGCGCCATCGATCGTCGACCAGACCCAGGATCCCAATTCCAGACATCGGTAGCCACGCACACACAGGCAAACGACAGGCAATTGCAGCGGCAATGCCGGCAACGTCAATGCCGAGTCCCCCTGCCCGTGGCCTTGTCTCGATATGACTGCTACGCCCATTGGGAGTGTCGACAAGGCCCACTTTGGCACCATATGTTGCTACGAGAAGGCTAACGCCGAACGTCATGAGGCACGACCCGATCGCCCAGGCGAATAGAATCACCGTTCAGCTCCCGCTGACGAACCCATGCGTTCCAATTGCAGTCTGAGCCCGTCCTCAAAGGAGCGCGGCGCAAAGCCGAAGGCCGCCCCTGCTGCTGACCAGTCGAAGGCCCGGTCGTCGGTAGTACGCCAGACCTGTTCGCCGTCGAAGCGAAAATGTGGAATGAGCCGATGGGTCGTCTCAAACAATGCTGCTGACGCACGAACCGGCAGATGCACGAAGAACGGCCTAGTGCCAGCCGCCGCCGCAATGGCCTCGATGAACTGGCGGTACGTCAGCGGTGCCCGGCCAGACACGTTGTAGAACCCTGCAGGTTCGCAGTGCTGCCGCACAGCTGCGACAACGGCAAACGCCAAGTCAGCATCGTATATAGGCTGAATCAAGGCATGGCCATCGCCGAACATGGGGAAGACACTGTGTCTCCTGAACCACGACAGCAGGATGGACACGTTGTGGCCTGTCGGATTCCCATAGATCATAGTTGGACGCAGCACAACACACCGAACCGTTGGGCGCTCCGTCAGAAATGACCGAAGAAGGTCCTCATCGTGTACGTACTCCTGTGACGCCGACTTGAACCGGGAAAACACTCCTGTTGTCCCGACAACAACAAGCTGTTGTACGGCACTTGTCCGCATCAGGGGAAGGAGCTGTGGCAAGAACATGATCCCCGCAACATGCACAACAGTGTCACATCCATTTACTGCTAGTTGCCATGGACCGGCCTCAAGCAGGCTCCCAGGAACAATTGTCAACTTCTCGTGCGTCAGTGGAAATCGGCTTGGAGACCTGCTGAGGACCGAGACACGTTCGACCGCTCCGTCACCCAGCAGAGAGCGCAGAGCAAACAATCCTACCGTTGAAGTTGCCCCCGTCATGAAGCAGTTCATCGGACCACCATCCTGCGCCCACGTCCCATTGCGCGTCGCACGACTGCACTGACAATCCTGGGATACTTGTCGGACAGCCACTTCTCATAGAACAACAGCCATGATGCCGAGAAATGTCTGCCCACCTCCACAGCCGTTGCCGCGTCGACGTTGCTGCCCCCCTTGACATGGATGGCTCTCGCGCGCGGACAGTACCTAATGGCCCATCCGGCTTGCTTGAGAGCCATACACACATCCAAATCCTCGAAATGCATGAAGTAGTGCGTGTCGAACATACCGATGGAGCGAAATGCATCGGAGCGTACGAGCATACATGCACCGGACAGCGCCGGTACGTCCGCCGGTTCCTCTTCACAGACGTGCTGTTGCAGATACGAGCCAAAACCAGGCATTCTTCCAAGGAATCTGTCAAGCCCCGACAGATAGCAGAACGAGGCCCAGAGGGTTGGCACTCCACGTTTGCATTGTGGCTGGAAATGCCCGTCGGGGAATTCAAGATGTGGTCCAACCGCACCTGTCCGCGCACCTGCATCGCCGTCGGCCAACAGCGCGTCAAGGGCACCTGGAAGGAGAATGGCATCCGCGTTCAGGAAGAGCGTCCAGTCCCCGTGGATGCGCGTGAATCCACAATTGCAGGCGGCGGCAAAGCCTTCATTTTGCACCAGGTGCACATAGGACAACAGGTGCCAATCCACCATGTAGGACTGGACCCTCGACTGCAACAGATCCGTCGGACTGTTGTCGACGACCACCGTCTCTATGAGGTTGCTCGGTCTCTGAGCACGGATAGACTTCAGGCAGTCATCGATCCATCGTTCGGAATTGTAGGCCGGAATGACGCAGCTGACGTTCATGGCAGTTGTGGAGAATGCGCTGGCCTGTCGATAGTCGTCGCGTCGATAATGAAAAAAAGCAGGATCGCCATTCCCACATTGTTGAACAGCAGGGGATTCGTTTGCACCGCAAGAATGAAGGCGACAAATCCCCCAAGCCAGTAGGCATACCAGACGCGACCTGCCTCGTCGGCAACGAATTTCCTCCTGGCCCTCTTCACGATGCCGACCATGAAGGCCACCCAGAGCCCCAAGCCAACCAGTCCGGTTTTCATCAGCAAGGCTGGCGTGGTCGCTTCGTAAGAAAACGCTTCAACTGAACGGTAGTCCCCCGGTATGCTGGAGCCATAACCATAGCCGAACACGGGGCGGGTCCACCAAGTCGTAAGGAGCCGGATGGTCTCTTCCAGTCTCGTTTTGTTACCAGTGTCCAGCGAATTGACAACGCTTGCCAGTCTCATCAGGACCTCGTTCTGGGACAATGCCGTGCTTATACTCTGCGAACCGAATACGTCAAGCATCCAGAAACCCGCCGCAAGAACTACCATGACGAGTGCAGTCAAAATCATCCTTCTCCTCAACCTGCCCGAACGGCGGGCACGTAGGGCAATGGTCAGGGCAGTTCCGCAGAGGACTGCAATCCAGTAACCACGAGTATACGTGACAATAATCGCGGCAGTGACAAGTACAAGACAGCAAGTATTCAGCTTTCTCCTGTTACTCTGTTCAAGAACACGATGAAGACAGCCGAAGAATGTCGGCACGAGCAGAATCGACGTTACAAAGAACACCCTGTAGAATCCATCAGGCATAATGCCCACAAAGATCCCCGACTGAATCCTGTATATGGCCTGGAGACTAGCACCAATGCTGTTGGATTTGTCGAACAAGTAGCCGACCACCCAAATGACCAGGTGCAAACAGGCAAGGAGAACGCCAAGCAGCCCAATCATCGCTTTGATCTTCCCCCACACAAGCCTGTGAGACCGCAATAGGTAGATACACGGATAGAACAATACAAGCACCAGCAGTGCGTTTGCCTCGTCGAACGACTGGCCAATGGACACGCGATTGAGCAGAGGCACAAGGGTCAACCACGGGAGGTTCATGATGACAAAGGTGCCTGGCAGCCAGTCGCCGAACAGCCAGTAACCGCGTTCATGCGGCAAGTAGAGGAGAATAAGCAGCAAGAAATTGATGAACGTCGCCACAAACAGCAGCATGCGTACGTTAAGCCCACCCAACGACCACCACGTGCCCGTGGCCCCAAAGAACAGCTCGACGAGGGCAAGGAATGGCACGAATCGGAGGATCATCGGCTGGAATCAGGGCCTTTCAGCGCACACAGGAGATACCAGGCAGCTGTTCTGAATGGTCCCAGTCGTCGGACATGCTGGCTCAGGAGCCGACCTGCGCTTCTCACGCCGCCACGGGCAATTGCCTCCTTGACATGATGCACGTGTTCTATTGTAGCAGTTTCGGCATGGCATTCCGTGATCCGTGATTCGAGAGCGTCGAGCTGATGCGCGCAGGACGTGCACATGGCCATGCCATGTTTCAGCCGACTAGCAGGATGGGCAATGATACGCTTTAATGATGCTGCCATGGTGTCGACACCTATGGCGTTTGAGTCGTGCTGCCGATACATGATAGTCGGCTGGTCAACATACAGCACGTGGCCACAACTCGCGGCTATGAGAGCTAGCCACCAGTCATGAATAACAGCTTCCCTGGGAATTGGCAACGCACACTCCAATAGCGGACGATTGACAAGCATCGTACAGCCCGTGACGAAATTCTGCGTAAGTAAAATTGTCAGCGCATCATCAGGAGAAGGATTCCGCAGCCCTTCAGTTCTCATGAACGAAGAACTGATGGGGCGCAAGTCAGCTGACACGACAGTCAGGTCGGAATGAACCAGCAGAGGACAACTCGTTCCATACCTGGCTTCACCCTCGTGCATTGCCGCGAGCTCGGTGGTCAACTTGTCGGGCAGCCATACATCATCCTGATCTGACAATGCCACATACTGTCGAGAACACAGCGAGAGGGCCAGGTTGAAGTTTTGGACTACCCCGAGCCGCGCGTGCGTGGGAGCCACGACAAGTCTCATTCCAACAGATCTGGCGAATTCCGTGACGATGCTGACCGATGCATCGGAGGAACCATCGTCCGACAGTACAAGTTCGGTGGGAAGCGACGTCTGCCCTAGCAAGCTATCAAGCTGCTCCCGAAGGTACAATGCTCCATTGAACGTGCACAGGGCAACCGATACGTCCGTGGCAGCCGCCTTGTAACCGGCTTGGCCATCTCCTCCGCCTGCCATCAACTCTACACTCGGCCTATCCCCAACTTGTACCATTCTTGTCCGCTTTGTTCACAAGCGATCTCACAGCCAGGAGGCAGACTTTGCCATCGACTCCGTAATGCGTGAGACTGCCGCCCAGCCCAGGCTAGAGCATAGCTTACCACTATCCAAAGCGTACCTTCTGTCGTGTCCGGGACGGTCGGAGACGAAGGTGATGAGCTTCGTGTAGGTCTCTTCGGGTTCGCCGGTCTGTCCGGCGAGGGCGTGGAGGAGCAGGTGGATGAGGTCGATGTTGCTTAGCTCATTATTGCCACCGACGTTGAAGACCTGCCCGGGGGTACCCCGGCGCAGGACGGCGTCGATGGCGCGGCAGTTGTCCTCGACATATAGCCAGTCGCGGACGTTGAGGCCGTCACCATAGACGGGGATGGGTTCGCCGGCCAGTGCCTTCTTGATCGTGAGGGGGATGAGCTTCTCGGGGTACTGGCGGGGACCGTAGTTGTTGGAACTGCGGGTGATCAGGGTGGGCATGCCGTACGTCCGGTGGTAGGCCTGAGCCATCAAGTCGCCCGCTGCCTTGGAGACGCTGTAGGGACTGCTGGGTTTGATTGGAGAGCTTTCAGTGAACTTCTCGGTGCTCTCCAGGGGAAGGTCGCCATACACCTCGTCGGTACTGATGTAGAGGAAGCGGGCAATGTCCATGCAGGCGTCCTGCTGCCATTGCCTGCGGGCCACGTCCAGCATGACCTGAGTGCCCAGGACGTTGGTGCGCACGAAGACGTCGGGGCCGTCGATGCTGCGGTCCACGTGGGACTCGGCGGCGAAGTGGACGACCGCCGTGGGATGATACTGCGCGAAGACTGCCTCCACGGCGGGGCGGTCGGCGACGTCGGCCTGCACAAAGGTGTAGCGGGGATCGGCCGCGACTTCCTTGACGTTGTTGGGGTTGCCGGCATATGTCAGCGCATCGAGGTTGATGAGGCGGATGTCCGGGTACTGCCGCATCTGCTGGAGGACGAAGCAGGAGCCGATGAAGCCGCAGCCCCCGGTGACGAGCATGGTCTCACGCATGGAACAGCACCTCGCGGTACCGCAGGAGGCAGTCGTCGAGGGCGTTCTCCCAGGGGCGCATGCCGTTCAGCTGTTCAAGGTCGAACTTGCGGTCGGCCAGGACCGAGTAGGCGGGCCGGCGCGCGGGCGTAGGATAATCCACGGTGTGAATGGAAATAACGGGGACATTCAGGCCCAGGCGGCGCACGATGCGAGTGGCGAAGGCATGCCAGCTGGCCTGTCCCGCGTTCACGCAGTGGTACGTCCCGGAGCAGCCATCCTCGATGGCCGTCCAGAGCTGGTGCACGACGTCCTCGGTGAAGGTCGGGGAGCCGACCTGGTCATCCACGATGCGCAGTTCGTCCTTCTCACGAGCCAGCCGCAGGACCGTCCGCACGAAGTTGTGCCCGGTGCTGCCGTACATCCAGGCGAGGCGCAGGATGAGATGATCCGGGTTGGCCTCCCGGGTCGCCTGCTCGCCGAGCAGTTTCGTCCTGCCGTAGACGGAGAGGGGACCCGTAGGGGCGTCTTCGTCGTAGGGCTCGACCCCCGTGCCGTCGAAGACGTAGTCGGTCGAGAAGTACACGACCCGGGCCCCGACACGCCGGGCGGCTTGGGCCACGTTGCGGGCACCCAGGACGTTGACGCGGTACGCCGCGTCCGGTTCCGTCTCGGCCCGGTCCACCGCAGTGTAAGCTGCACAGTTGACGATGACGTCGGGGTGGGAAGCCTCCACCTCTTGCCGCAGGACAGCGCGGTCCGTGACGTCCAGCTCGTCCATGACACGGGCGGTTACCTCCACCGTGGGGGACAGGAGGCGGGCGACGTCGCTGCCCAGTTGGCCGTCGGCGCCCACGACGAGGAGTCTCATTGCACTCATCTCTTCTCCCACTCTGCCAGAGTGGGCCACTGCTGGTCCTTGGCAGACAAAAGAGGCACAGAGCCCGCAGGAAGGGGCCATCCGATACCTACAGCGGGATCGTTCCACAGCAAGCCACCTTCGTCCTCAGGATGGTAGTACTCGTCGCACTGATACTCGACATCGACCTCCGGGGACAGGACAAGAAAACCGTGCGCAAAGCCCCTCGGGATAAAGAGCGACCAGTGATTGTCACCGCTGAGTTCAACACCTGCCCATTGGCCATACGTTTGGGAACCGACACGGAGATCGACACCAACATCGAAGATACGGCCGGTTACACAGCGGATCAGCTTGGCCTGGGGATGTGTCTTCTGCAGGTGCAGACCACGTAGGACACCCTGTGTCGAATGCGAATGGTTGTCCTGCACAAAGGGGTTCGTGATACCGGCTGCTGCGAACTCGTCCGCACGGTAGGTCTCAAGAAAGAATCCCCGTGCGTCACCATACACGGTTGGCTTGATGACGACCAAGTCGGGTACAGCCAAAGGCTCAAAGGTAAACTTATTCATGCTGCCCGCCTCTCCTCTCGTCGAGACCAAGCTCAATGTTCTGCGCCAGGTCGTTGGCTGTGTGCAGCGAGGGGAAGGTGCCGGCATCCGTCCACCAGCCTTGCAGGACATCGTACGTCATGGTACCGGCGCGGATATACGCGTTGTTGATGTCCGTTATTTCCAGTTCGCCACGATGAGACGGGATCAGAGTCGGGATAATGTCAAAGACCTGAGCATCATACATATAGATGCCAGTGACCGCCAGGTTGCTCTTGGGGTTGGCCGGCTTCTCCTCGATACTCAAGATATGCCCGTCCTTGGACAACTCGGCCACGCCAAAGCGTTGGGGGTCCTGCACCTCTTTGACCAGAACTCTGGCACCCCGTCCCTGGCGCTGGAAGGCTTCGACGGATGGTGTGAGGTCATCCTGAAAGATGTTGTCCCCCAGAATGACGCAGCAGCTGTCGCCAGAGCAGAAGCCGCGCGCAAGGCCCAGCGCCTGGGCGATGCCGCCTGCCTGGTCCTGCACCTTGTAGGTGAAGTCCAGGCCGAAGTCATGACCACTGCCCAGGAGTTCCATGACATCCCCCATGTGATCGCGACCGGTGACAACAAGGATATCCTTGATGCCGGCCTGCTTAAGGCGTGCAATGGGATGAAACACCATGGGATAGTTGCCCACGGGCAAGAGATGCTTGTTGGTTACAGCCGTCAAGGGAGAAAGACGGGAGCCGGTACCACCTGCCAGAACAATGCCTTTCATACTAGTAGTCCCTCCTTCGGTGCTGGTGACAGTAGAATGGGGCTAGGATGGCGAAAGCCTCTCTCCACATTTTGGACATGCTCACGACTCCTGGGGACGGCGAGCCGCTGCCTCCGCTGCACGTGCAGCCTGGATGTAGTCAATGAGGAAGGCCAAGAGGATGCTCAGAAGGAGCGCAGCTACCAGCGTGACAGCGACGGTCGTCGACCGCCCTCCAGCGTCCTTCTCGTCGGCTGGAACTGCCCGCTGCTCGATGCGAATGGGAGACTGGGAATCGCCGACGGTCGACGGTGACTCCAACTGAGCAATTATCTGCTCGCACAATGCCTTGAGGCCCGTCTTGGTCGTGATGTCCGCCGAAATACTGGAAATATCAGTAGTCAGAGACTGCCACAACGGGTTGACCTGCTGTGACACCATAGACAGCCCGGCAAGGTCAAGCACGCTCTGGTTGGATGTGGCCTTGGCGACGTCCAAGAGCGTCTGATTGTTCACAATCGACTGCGTTGTCGTGAGCACCTTGGGTACCCCGACCAGTGCAGCCTGCTTGGCCGCCAATGCGGTCTGCTGCGCCGGAATGTCAACAAGCAGGGGTCGGAGGTACGCACGGTAACTGTTCAACTGCTCTGTCACCATGATCTCCTTGCCACGCTCAACAAGCTGCTCTGCCAATGCATTGGCAACAGCAGCGGCCAAGTCCTTGTCCCGCAGCTTCACGTCGATTGCGATCATGTTGGTGTCTTTGGCGTCGGTGGCGGATGTGACCGTGACCGCCCGGGCAAGAGTGCTCGCCGTCAGCCGCCAGGGTTCACCAGACAGTTGCAACTGTTCGATGACCCACCGATAGAGACCCGGATCCCGAGCTATATCCACATAGGTCGCTGCCGTAGTGACCGGCTGGCTTACCATCAGAGTGGCCAGTTGACCGAGGTCCTGGGGAACCACGTTTTCCTGAGAGACCACGACTGTCGCCCTCGAGGTAAACGTCGGCTTGATGGCAAACAGCAGCACGCCAGCCACCACAATCGTAGCTATCAGGGTGACAGCCACGATCAGCTTCCACCGGCGGGCAAAGACTCGCAGTGCATCCATCAACGTGAGTTCATCTTCCATCGTCATCCCCCTTCCCGAACTTTCCGACAACCAACCCACCCATACTAACCGATTTGAACACGTCCTGCAAGCCACTGTCGCCTATGCCCCATGACCATCATTGCCCCACTTGGACTGGAGAACTGACGGCATACGACGCCGATCCTCTGTCCGATCCCACCATGAGCTTGGGCGCCTGAAGATACACATAGACATGACAAGGACCTGCGGGTATGGTTGCAGGAACCTGCCATGTCAGGTCACGGACCGACGGCTTTAGACCATCCGCTACCAGGATCCAATCACCAGTGGCGGGAGCAGCATAGATCGTCTGATATTCCAGTCCATCCGTTGTGCCAGTCACATTCCACGCCAAAGCAACAGTGCCACCGGGAACAACAGATGTGCCGGCTGCTGGTGACGTCCACTGTGCCATTGGTGCAAGACGCTGCAACTCAGCGGCAAATGCGGACCCATCCTGTGCATTCACTGAGGCATCAAACAAGGCTGCGATGAGTTTGCCCTGTTGCCCGCTGATGCGGCATACATCCACCAGTTCAGACCAACCTATCTGCTGTGATGGGCTGCTCTTGACGGACTGCCGGAAGGCTGCCTCGGCGGCGACAACGTCTCCTTTGTCCAGAGCTATTTGGCCAGTCACGTTGGCAATGTCATAATACGTGGGATCCAATCGCCGTGCCTCGTCGAGTGCCTGCTCAGCCAGGTTCGCGTTGTGATTGAACACGATGTGCGCGTGTGCTAGTGACGTCCAAGTGCCAGGGTCGATGGGATCCAGTGTCGTAAGCCGCTGGAACGCGTCAACAGCGTCTCTGTCCCCGAATTCATACAGAAACTGCGCGTACTGGATCTGGACTGCTGGGTTGAGCGGATCCAGAGAAATGGCACGCTGGTAGGATTCCTTGGCCTGATCACGATATGTCATCGCCAACGTGGCCGGTGCAACCTCGGCAATGCCACGAGCAGACGCCGCAGTCTGCAGCGGATAACGGGCGTCGAGGGAATCCAGCCTCTTCGCCACCTCGAACTCACGCGGCACGCTCCATGCAGTCATGCTCGCAGGCACCCGTCGCAGCCCCGCAATGAAGCACGCCTCGGCCGAAGTGGCCAGAGCGAACACGATAGCGGCCAAACCAAGCACCACGAGGCCCGTTGTCGGCAGCCATGGACGAGAACGCGGACGAGAGCTCTTCACGTGCTTCGCACCCGGCGCAGGGCTGACTGTCCTGCGCACCGGCTGGCCCAGGACCCAGTACGAGGCCCCAGCCTGCATGGTCAGCCCGGCGCACGAGCCCAGCAAAACGGCGCAGAGGGCACCGATGACATAGAACATGGAGTCGATGTCGAAGCAGGAATGTATCAGCGTGCCGGCAATACCCACCACGACAGCGAACGTGAGAGCCCTGTTGCCGGAAAGACGTGCAGCACGGAAGCCCAACCACAGGAGAACAGCAATCATGGTCAGTTCCAGGACAAACCCAAGGATGCCGCCTTCCGCCAGACTCTTGACCACCAGCGAGTGGGGGTCGGTGGCAAAGAAGAGCTGCGACCGAAACTTCATGTAGACACTGGCATAGGTGCCAAGGCCACTGCCCAAGACCGGGTATACCCGCAGATAGGGGCCAAGGTCACGGAACATCTGGAACCGACTTCCCAGTTGGCCACCCGTTGCTGCCTGCCCCTGTAAGACCTCCTGGACAACGGCAACGAAGCGCTGGACAAGGGGCTTCCATACCCGATCGCGGGAAACGGGAACGGCTATACTGACCACTACCATGACAGCGACGACCCCGTAGGCGACGACAATATGCGCCATCTGGCGACGCGAAACACACCTGCACAGCCAGCCCGCAACGGGAAGCAGCAAGAGCACTCCTGCCGCCACGATCATGCCCCCGCGCGACCCGGTCAGCACGAATGCCCCCATCAGCACAACGGTGCCAGCCAGTCCCAGCACGCGCTCCCGGCCACGACGACCGAAGGCGAACAGCCCGACACCAATGCAGAGGGGCAGGATGAGAAAGCCAGCCAGCGCGTTGGGGTAGCTGAAGAAAGCCGAGAACCGTCCGCCGTCGCCGCGCACGACCAGAGCATGAGCCAGGGACGCGATGGGTCCTGTCGTAACCCGGGGTGATAGCACATAGAGGACAATGCCTGCTGCCATGGCGACGACGCTCGCGCCAAACAGCACCCAGCTGAGGGTATGCAGACGGTCTTCGGACCCCGCAAAGGCCAAGGCAAACAGAAACATGCCCAGGAGCCCTGTTAGTTTGAGGAGTTCCTGCAGGGTGGCGCCGCGGTGGACCGAGACAGCGAATGATAACAAACCGAACACGGCAACGGCAATAAGCAACCAGGCAAGAGGAGACACGGCGACCGGCGACTCGGCCCTGAAACGGCGACGCAGCCAGGGAACGCCAACCATCAACAGCGCAACAAGACCCAGCCACGCTGTGGACAGTTGCTCCAGCCGTATCCAGCGTGTCCACGCACCGACCAGCAGGATCGACGCGACGATGATCAGCGACAGATACCAGACATGCCAATCGTGACTTCTGGGGGTCGCACCACCAGTCACCAGGTTTTCCTTCACTTCTCCACCCCTTGTTGCCGCCGGTTTGCAGCCAACGACAATTCATAGGATAGGACCAACGTGGCCTGGGTCAAGGTAACTGAAGTGACAGATAAGTCCTGGACCGACTTTCCCCATGTAGCCCGAGCGCCTCCATCCGCCATTCCCGTGGGGTTCCGTCATTCCCGCGAAGGCGGGAATCCAGCCTGTCCCCTTGCGACGGACAACTCTTCGTCTCAGGTGCTGAACTTACCACTTTGGGCTGGAATGAGCAGCGTATCACATATCGGTTGCAGGCGTGGGCGCTGCGCATACAATGAAGTTCATGAGAAAACGACTGTTCATGCTGCTCACTCTGCTCCTGCTGGTCAGCCTCGCCCTGGGAACCCGGTACGGAGACGTCGTCCTGTACACGGCCGACTGGGTGTTCGCGGCTGCCACGCTGGTCGTCTTCGCCGCCTGGTGCTTCTGGTGGCTGCCGGACCACCGCCTGGTGGTACTGTCGGTTGACTGGTCGTCACTGCTGCTGGTAGTCGCCGTCATCGCTCTGACCTTCCTGTCCCCCTACCTCTACGGCGCGCAGATCGAGGCGGCCAAGCTGGGTGCGGCCCTCCTGCTGGCGGTCATGGTCCTCAACCTGGTGCAGGAGCGCGGAGACCTGCAGTTCTTCCTGAACGGCATCCTGTTCCTCGGGGTTGGCATGGCAGTCGTCTCATTCGCATACTACATGGCGGCGATGTCACCCTTGTTCTACTTCACCCCCCTGTGCGCGCAGAACCTGCAGTACCACTTCGTCGTGAACGGCCAGCTGTGGGGACTGTGGCAGTACTCCAACACGTTCGGAGGCTTTCTGGCACTGTGCACGCTGTTGGCCTTTGGTATGGCCACGGGGGACAAGCGCCGCGACTGGCGTTTCCGGTATGATGCCTGTGCGGGCTTTCTGCTCATGGTACTGTATCTCACGACGTCGCGCGGGGCATTTCTGACGGGCGCCATCGGCCTGATCGCGCTGGTCCTGCTGGCTCCGCGCGGCTGGAGGAGACGGGTCCTCCTGCGCGTGCTGATCGTCGGCGCTGCGGCGGCAGGGCTCACCGTGGTCAACCGCGTGACCTGGGCGACGACAGCCATCATTGCCGGCAAGGGGCAGGCATTCGGCAATTTCCTCACGGGAGCCGGCGACGAATCCAACGAGACGCGCCTGCACCTCATGGTGTTTGCCTCCTACCTGTTCCGCGAACATCCGTGGGCAGGCACCGGACTGGGGACCTTTCCACATGCGTGGACCGCGTTCGAGTGGGTGCCGGACGTGCCTCGCCGCATCGACCCGCACTCGTTCGTCTTCCGCTTCCTGGCCGAGACCGGCCTGCTGGGGACCGTGCCCCTGGTCGCCTGGATCACTCGGCGCGGCCTACGCGGCCTGGACCACGTGTTCGGCTCGCGCGAGGACATGGGGATCACTGGCCTGTGGGCGGGCACCCTCGCATACTTCCTCCACATGTGCATAGACGTCGACTACGTCTACGCCGTGGCGCCTGTCATCCTTTTCTTCTGCCTGGCCCTGCTGTCGACCCGCACCGTAACGTATGACCTGCTCAGCCGCGACGACCGCCGCGCGATAGTCCGCCGCAGGCGCATCCCCTGCCTGATCGCGGGCGGGCTCGCGCTCCTGCTGGCGCTGGCACCCATCCAGCGCGGGGTCGCCTCCCTGTACGCACTGCGTCTGGGAGGGCTGGAGACAGCCACGAAGGCTGAGCGCCTGACAGATGCCGTGGTGCGCGACCCCGGCAACGACATGTACTGGAGCCTGTTGGGCAGCACATATGCCCGTGCGCTCGCGGGTGGCGTCACAGGCCCGGCCACCGACGCGGCACGCTCCGCCTTCGTGCGGGCCCGGACACTGGCACCCGAGGACTACCGGCCATGGTGGAGCCAGGGCATGCTGGAGCTCAACCTCAAGAGCCCCGCAGCGCTGACCTGCCTGCGGCAGGCCGAGCGGCTGTATCCGACACTGGCTGCCATCAAGGGGTGGCTGGCACTGGCCATGGTCTATGTCGGGGGCGATGTGGCGGGCGCGGAGGTGAAGGCTGCCGAAGCACTGGCCATCACGAAGGGAGAGCCGTATGCCGTCACGGCGCAGGCCTTCTGTGCACTCGCACGGGACGAGACCACACGGGCAAAGGAACTGCTGACCGGCGTCGTCAAGCAGGGCTTTACCAGCACCTTCGCCTACTACGGCCTGTCCCTGTGCTACCGCGTCACGGGTGACACCGCGATGGAGCGTACAGAGCTAGTTTACTCCAGCCGCATCAACCCCAACCTGGTGGAGGCCATGGCCCGCCTGCGTTCTTTGGGGTCTTCTTTGGGGTCAGCTGGTAATTAGCCGAGGGTGGTACATCCTTTGGGGTCAGCTGGTAAATAGGCAAGAGTGGTACATCTGACTGCTGGCGATGCAACTCCCTCAGAAGGCCAACAACGGCCAGTTCGCAGATCGGCGTCGACGTAGTGCTCTCCGCCAGTCGGCCCTACAGCAACATCAGAAGCGCGGGACGGGTATGCCCACGGGGATCATCTGCACAAGTGCTCCCAACCTGACACGACCAGGTTGGCACTTGGCGCGTTCAGACCATATGTGGGTAAGGGACCGGACGCACGCCAGGGCTTACCACTCCTGACTGGAATTACCAGCTGACCCCAAAGGGAACTTGAGCAGCCTGCCCACGGTAACGTGCGACGTGCCGAGGGCAGCGGCGATGGCGCGCTGGCTGTAGCCGGCTGCGATGGCCTCGCGGAACCGCAGGCGCAGCACGGCTGCGTCTACCGCTCCGTGGCACGGCCATGCGCATCCGTCAAGGATCTCGGACAGCGGGCGTACGGGCATCTGCACAGGTAGCTGCGCAGGAGCTTGTGCCGAGGCGGCTGGCTCGGCCATCTGGCGACCCGGTGCCTTTCTGGCAGGATGCAAGAAGTCGCAGGCATCGTCAAGGCCCGCCATGACCCACGAACGGTACCTTTCGGGGTCCCCGTCTGCCGCGGCGGCCCGTATCCACCCCGCGTCACAGCCGCTAATGCCTGGAGCCAGCAGAGCGGACGCGCGGTAGCTGCTCCACTCCCACTCGGCCGGGTCCTGTACCAGACCTGCGCGCAGGGGATTGCGCACAATGTAGCGACACGCACCGAAGAGGTGCTGCTCGGTAAGGATCGGCAGCGCCTTGTATCGCCCCTGGAAGACGTGCCCGACGCGCTGGTAGCGATTATTGTATCGCTGCGTGTAGGCACCGTCGATGCGGCGCATGCCCGCCGCCAGGTTGGCGATGGGCGTCTCGACCTCGAGATGGTAGTGGTTGTCCATCAGGCAGTAAGCGAGCAGGTGCCAGTGGTGCAGGTCGACGGCCTCGTTGATGAGCTGCAGTAGACTGACCCGGTCTGCGTCACTCTCGAAGATGCGCTCCTTGCGGTCACCCCGGACCGTGACGTGATAGAAATTGCCAGGCGATTCGAGTCGTAACGGTCGTGCCATAATGCCCTCCCCCGTTGGCGTCAACGATTACTGATTTTCGACCGAGTCAATGTACCACTGGTAGGGCTAATTACCAGCTGACCCCAAAGGAGAACGGCAGTTGTCGACGAGGAACTCGTACAGGGCCTCGTCCCAGTTGCTCATCATGTCCTGACCCTCCAAGCGCAGGTGCTCGTGCGCGAGCGGCGTCCGCAGGGGCCGCGGCACGCGGCCGGGGATGTCGGCGGCATGCACGGGCACAAGCTGAACGTCCAAGCCGAGGGTCGTCGCGACGGCGCGGGCAAACTCGTACCGCGAGGTCTGGCCCTTCCCGGTGACATGATAGAGGCCGGTGGCGCCGCGCTGGATGAGGAGCGTGGTCTGCTGGACGACCTCGGACGCACTCGTGGGACTCATGAGCTGGTCGTCGGGCAGGACCAGCCGGGCACCGGTCTCCGCCGCCCGCACGACCGCCGTCACAGGGTTGTCGCCGTGCGCGCCGTAGACGTAGGCGATGCGCAGGACCAAGCTGTCGGGATTTGCACGCCGGACGGCCTCCTCACTCATGAGCTTGGTGCGCCCATACCAGTTGATGGGGTTGGGCGCGTCCCACTCAGCGTAAGCGTGGCCAGCGGTGCCATCGAAGACGTAGTCGGTGCTGAAGTGCACGACCTTGGCCGCCACCTTGTATGCAGCATGCGCCACGTTGCGCGCACCCAGAACGTTCATGCGGTACGCCTGGTCACGGTCCTTTTCGCACGCATCCACGCTGGGCTGGGCGGCACAGTTGATGACGACCCTCGGCTGGAGTTCCAGCACCATGCGCTCGACCTCCATGCTGTCTGCGATATCGCACTGCACATGCGTCAGGCCGGTCAGGTCGCTCAGCGACGACAACCGGTCCATGAACTCCCTGCCCAGGCGCCCGCCGGCACCTACCACGACGACGGTCACGGGCCTGAATGTATCACCCACGAGGGAATTACCAGCTGACCCCAAAGAAACAACTAATCGAAAAGCGTCTCAAGAGTCTCACTCAGGAACTGCCGCAGGTCACCCACTAGCTCGGGGCGCTTGAGGGCAAGCGCCACGTTGGCCTTCAGCAGGCCCATCTGGTCCCCGATGTCGTACCGGGTCCCCTTGAACTCGTAGGCATAGACCTTCTTGAAGGGGAGCATGGCCTCGATGGCGTCGGTCAGCTGGACTTCGCCATTCCTGCCCGGCTCCGTGTGCTCGATGGCGTCGAAGATGCCGGGCGTCAGGATGTAGCGGCCCACGATGGCGAGGTTGCTGGGAGCATCGGCAGGCTCGGGCTTCTCCACGAGGCGGCTCACTTCCCAGACACCGGGCACGACGGCGGTCCCCTCGATAATGCCGTAGCTGGACGTCTTCTCGCGCGGGACCTGCATCACGGCTATGACCATCCCCGGGTACCGGCGGGCCACCTGCTGCATCTGCACGAGGCAGGGCGTCGGGCCGTCGATGATGTCGTCCGCGAGGAGGACCGCGAACGGGTCGCCGTCGATGAAGGCGCGCGCCTGCAGGATCGCATCTCCCAGGCCGCGTGGCAGTTTCTGACGGACATAGTAGACCTGGATCAGGTTGGAGATACGTTGAATCGCGTGCAGGTCGTCGAGCTTGCCATGGGACTCCAGCTCGTGCTCCAGCTCGACGGAGTGGTCGAAGTAGTCCTCGATGGCATGCTTGCCGCGTCCCGTCACCATCAGGACGCTCTGGATGCCGGCATCGATGGCTTCCTCCACCACATACTGGATGGCCGGCTTGTCGACAACCGGCAGCATCTCTTTGGGCTGCGACTTGGTCAGTGGCAGGAGGCGTGTCCCCATACCGGCTACCGGGATGACTGCTTTGCGGACTCCCGCATGCTCCATCACGCCCTCTCTGCGCTTGTTCATGACGTACTCAGTGATGCCAGCGTCTCGTCGAACGCCTTCTTCAGCTGGTCGATCCGCTCCTGCGTCGTCGCTTCAAAACGCAGCACAAGCAGAGGCTCGGTGTTGCTGGAGCGTACCAGTCCCCAGCCGTCCGCCCACTCGACACGGGCACCATCGATGGTGACAACCTTGACGATGGTGTGCGCCATCCGCGGGAACTTCCTGCGGAACGCGTCGACGAACCCATGCACGAGGTGGTCCTTCTACTCTTCGCGGCACGGTCTGCGGATCTCGGGGGAAGCCACCATGGGGAGCAGTGCCTTCAGCAGGTCAGAGAACACGAATCCCGGGTTGGCCCTGAGGCCGTTCGCCACGATCTCCAGCAGGCGCAGCGTAGCGTAGATGGC